>NZ_BAABKC010000011.1:0-242362 GCF_039543625.1 Streptomyces similanensis
GCGGCCGGGCGCGCGTTCCGGCGCCCGGCCGCCGCCAGCGCGGTCACGGCCCGCTCATCGAGCGGCGCTCACCGCCCGGCGAACTTCTTGCTGACCGTGTCGTACACGCTCTTGGCCACCGGACCCAGGCGCGGCCCGGCGAGCCAGCCCGCCGACACCGGGCCGATCGAGGTGTTGGAGACCAGCGCCGGCTTGCCGTCCGCACCCGTCTCGACCCAGCCGCCACCGGAGGAACCGCCGGTCATGGTGCAGCCGATGCGGTACATCGTCGGGTCGGAGGCGGTCACCGACAGCCGTCCGGGCCGGTCCTGGCACCGGTACAGCCGCTGCCCGTCGTACGGCGGCGCCGCGGGGTAGCCGGTGGCGGTGATGCTCCGCACCTTCGGCACGGCCGGGGCGTCGAAGTTCACCGGCAGCGCCGCGCCGACCGTCTCCTGGAGGGACTTGCCGTTCCCGCCCTTCTCCGGCGTCACATGGATCACGGCGAAGTCGTACGGCGCGCCCTGCCCGCCGGTCGCACCGCCGTTCGCGATCCACTGGTCGGAGGTCTGCGCCCCGTCGCCCCACCACACGCCGTACGGGGCGACTTCGTCCCGGCTCGCGCCCTGCAACTGAGCGGCGCTGCGGCCCGCGTCGTTGTACGACGGAACGAAGGCGATGTTGCGGTACCAGCCGCCCTTCTTGCCGGCGTGCACGCAGTGGCCGGCCGTCCACACCAGGTTGGACTTGCCCGGATGGGCGGGGTCCTCGACTACCGTCGCCGAGCAGACCATCGTGCCCTCGGGGGAGTCGAAGAACACCTTGCCCGCGGTGGCCGCGTTGGCGTGGTAGGCGGGCGACACCGCCTGCGCCCTGACCGGGGCCGGCGTCGGGTCGGTGACGCCCTGGTCACCGGAGATGTCGTTGGTGTCGACGCGCTTGTCCGGGTCGTTGGCCCGGCGCATCCGGTCCGGGTCCCACAGGCCCTGGATGATCGGGTTGACGAAGTCGTTGGCCTCGCGCAGCCAGTCGTCCTTGTCCCAGTTCTTCCAGGCGCCGTTCTTCCACTTGTCGATGTCGATCCCGTGGTCCTTGAGCTTCTTGCGGAGGTCCTCCGGGATCTTGATCCTGCCGTCGCCGGTGGCGCCTGCCCCCGCGGCGGTCGCGGAGGCGGAGGACTTCGCGTCCGCGTCGTCGTCACCCGAGTTGCACCCGGTGGCGGCGAGGGCCATGACCGGAACCAGCGCGACGGCGGCCAGCACCGGGGAGGCCGCGCGCCGGGCGCCCCCTCTCCGACGGCCGGTGACGGACGGGCGAATGGGTCGCATGCTCTGACTCCCCCTGGGATGAACGGACTTGCTGCTGCCGCCGCGCCCACGCGCCCAACTCCGTTCGGATGCGGGCGTGTCGCGGCGTGCCGGAACGCCACCACACACTATGCGGTCGCCGTGGGGCGGTGCCGACGGAACGGCAACGGTTCGGCTACAAGCGTCTGACCTGGTCAATCATCCGTAGATTCGCCGATTTGACGCCCTTTCGCGCGAGGCCGGCCGCGAGCCGCCGCCGGCCCGGACGCCGGGTGCGGGCGGGAGTCGGGAGCCGCGGCGGTTCGGCCACTGCTGCGTCAGGGCGTGGATCTCCCCGCAACCCGTAACCGAGCGGACGGTCCGCGGTTGTAGCGGCGGGGGCCCGCTGTCCGCGTTCGGGCCCCCGCCGCCGGCCCGCGTGCCGCGCGGGCAGTGGCAGCCGGGCCCCTCGGGACAGGGGGCGGCCGAGACCTTGGGACAGCGGGAGGACGGCGAGCCGTGACCGTGACGGAGTCTGCGCCCGGAGGACACGCCTCCGCGGACGAGCGCGCCCTGAACGAGGGGATCCTGCGGCGCCAGTCGGCGCGCGAGTCGGCGGCGCGCACCTACGCGCGCACCCTGCCCATCGTGCCGGTGCGCGCTCGTGGGCTCACCATCGAGGGCGCCGACGGCCGCCGCTACCTGGACTGCCTCTCCGGCGCGGGCACCCTCGCTCTCGGACACAACCACCCCGTGGTCCTCGCCGCCGTCCGCAAGGTGCTCGACTCGGGCGCGCCGCTGCACGCCCTCGACCTGGCCACCCCCGTCAAGGACGCCTTCGTCAGCGAACTCTTCGCCACGCTGCCGCCCGGACTCGCGGCCCGCGCGCGCGTGCAGTTCTGCGGCCCGGCCGGCACGGACGCGGTGGAGGCCGCCTTCAAACTGGTCCGGGCCGCCACCGGCCGCGGCCCGATCATGGCCTTCGCCGGCGCGTACCACGGGATGACCGCCGAGGCGTCCGCCGCCTCCGGACACGCCACGGACGTACGGGTCGCCCGACTGCCGTACCCGCAGGACTACCGGTGCCCGTTCGGCGTCGGCGGTCGCCGGGGCGCCGAACTCGCCGCGCGCTGGACCGAGTCCGTGCTGGACGACCCCAAGTCCGGGGTGCCGCTGCCGGCCGGGATGATCCTCGAACCGGTGCAGGGCGAGGGCGGGGTCCTCCCGGCGCCGGACGAGTGGCTGCGGCGCATGCGGCGGATCACCGCGGAGCGGTCCGTTCCGCTGATCGCCGACGAGATCCAGACCGGCGTCGGCCGCACCGGCGTGTTCTGGGCGGTGGAGCACAGCGGGGTGACACCGGATGTGATGGTGCTGTCGAAGGCCATCGGCGGCAGCCTCCCGCTGGCCGTCGTCGTCTACCGGGACGACCTCGACGTCTGGGAGCCGGGCGCGCACGCGGGGACGTTCCGCGGCAACCAGCTCGCCATGGCCGCGGGCACCGCCACCCTCGCCCACGTCCGCGAGAACCGCCTCGCCGAACGCGCTGCCGAGCTGGGCGCCCGCATGCTCGACCGACTCCGCCCGCTGGCCGGGGAACACCCCTGCGTCGGCGAGGTGCGGGGGAGGGGGCTGATGCTGGGCGTGGAACTGGTCGACCCGGAGGCCGAGCCGCGCCGCGAGGACCGCGGCGCCGACGGCCAGGGCGTCGCCCTGCTGGAGGACCACTCCCCGCAGCCCCGGCCCGCCGCGCCCGAACTCGCCGCCGCGGTCCAGCGGGAGTGCCTGCGGCGCGGTCTGATCGTCGAACTCGGCGGCCGCCACGCGAGCGTCGTACGGCTGCTTCCGCCGCTGACGATCACCGACGAGCAGGCGACGGCCGTACTGGAACGGCTGGCCGACGCGGTCGACGCGGCGGCGCGGGAGCACGCCGGCCGGGAGCGCACCGGCCAGGGCGGCGGCCGGACGCCCGTGACCCGCCGTCCGCGCCGAGCCGTCGCCGGGGCCGCGGAGGGGGCGGAGGCGGACTAGGGCTTCGGCCCTCTCGCTCGTCGGTCCGCTCGTCCGACTGTCCGCCAGTGCGTTTGTCAGTCTGTCGGACTGTCCGCCAGTCCGGCTATCGGGCTGTCTGCCCATCCTTCCGTCAACCCGCCCTCCGCCCACCCGTCCGTCCGCTGTCCGCCCTCATCGACCGACGACCCGTACGACACCCCGAGGAACCGTCTTGACCACCGCCCCGACCCCGCACGGCCGCCCCACCCCTCCGCACGACCCGGCCGACACGGTTCCCCGCCAAGCCATCAGGTCACCGCACCAGCAAGGGACGGACGACGGCGCGGTCACCGACCTCCTGGAGCACCCGGACCCGCACACCGCCGCCCAGGCCGCGGGAGTCGAGAACCTGCTGCGCTGCTGGGCGCGCGAGACCGGCGCCGCCGCCCCCCACGGCGACACCCTCCACGTCCCGCTCCCGGCCAGCGGCACCGCCCTGCTCGTGCCCGTACTCCACTGGTCGGTGACGGGCTGGCACCGGTTCGGCGCGCCGCGCCTGGCCGGCGCCCCGGCGTCCGCAGCGCCGGCCGACGCGGTGACGGTCGCCGCCCTGCTCGCCCGGGAGGCGTCGGGGGAACCCGCCCCGTCCCCGGTGGCCCCGTCCGGCCCGTCCGGCCCGTCCGGCCCGGACCCGGCGGCGCGCCCTGCTGCCTCCGCCGACACAGCCGCTCCCGGCCCGTCCGCCGCCCCGGACCCGGCCGCCGCCGTGGACCTGGTGGCGCGGGTCGCCGACTCCGTCCGCCGTACCGCCGTCTTCCTCGCCGACCGCCGCGCGCGCCCCGCCGACGGCCCCGACCTCTTCCTCGCCGCCGAGCAGGCCCTGATCCTCGGGCACCCCCTGCACCCGGCGCCCAAGAGCCGCGAGGGTCTGTCCGAAGCGGAGGCGCGGCCCTGCTCACCCGAGCTGCGCGGCTCCTTCCCCCTGCACTGGACGGCGCTCTCCCCCCGACTCCTCGCCGCCGACTCGGCCTGGACCGAGCGTGGCCGCCCGGTGCCCGCCGACCGGCTCACGGCCCGTCTCGCCGGGGCGGGACTGCCGCTCCCCGACGGCTGGGCCGCCCTGCCGCTGCACCCCTGGCAGGCACGCGAGATCCGGTACCGCCCCGACACGGCGGCACTGCTGGCGGCGGGACTCCTGCGCGACCTGGGCCCGTACGGGGCGTCCTGGCACCCCACCTCCTCCGTACGCACCGTCCACCGCACCGGCGCGGCCGCGATGCTCAAACTCTCCCTCGGCCTGCGCATCACCAACTCCCGGCGCGAGAACCTCCGCAAGGAACTGCACCGCGGCGTCGAGGTCCACCGGCTGCTGCGCGGCGGCCTGCGGCAGCGGTGGCGGGCGGCGCACGACGGTTTCGACATCGTCCGCGACCCGGCCTGGCTGGCCGTCGACGACCCGGACGGAGCCCCCGTTCCGGGGCTGGACGTGATGATCCGCCACAACCCGTTCGGCCCGGCGGACGACGTCGCCTGCGTCGCCGGACTCCTCTCCCCGCGACCGTGTCCGGACCCCGGCGGATCCCCGCGCCCCGGCACCGCGCCCGGCGTGCGGTCGCGCCTGGCCGACATCGTCACGCGGCTCGCCGCCCGCACCGGCCGGCCGCGCGGGGCCGTCGCCGCCGAGTGGTTCCTGCGCTACCTCGAACAGGTGATCCGCCCCGTGCTCTGGCTGGACGGCGAGGTGGGCATCGCCCTCGAAGCCCACCAGCAGAACACGCTGCTGCTGCTGGACGGCGACGGCTGGCCGGCGGGCGGCCGCTACCGCGACAACCAGGGCTACTACTTCCGCGCCTCCCGGCAGACGGAGCTGACGGCGCTGCTGCCGGGCCTCGGCGAGCGCAGCGACACCTTCGTCGCCGACGAGGTCGCGGACGAACGCCTCGCCTACTACCTCGCCGTGAACAACGCCTTCGGCCTGATCGGCGCCTTCGGCTCCCAGCGGCTCGCCGACGAGGGGCTGCTGCTGGCCGCCCTCCGCCGCTTCCTCGGCGAGGCCGCCGCCGGTCCGGGCCGGATGCGCTCCACCCTGCCGGCCCGCCTGCTCGACTCCCCGGAACTGCGCTGCAAGGCCAATCTGCTGACCCGGCTGCACGGCCTGGACGAACTCGTCGGCCCGGTCGACACCCAGTCCGTCTACGTCACCATCGCCAACCCCCTGCACACCTGACCGCGTCCGGCCCGCGCCCGCCGCCGTACGCTGGCACCGCCGTACGCCGGCACCGCCGTCGTACGGCCGCGTCCCCACCCCCCGACCCGGGACCCGTCCGCTCACAGCCCCACTCCGCCTTCCCCGTCCTCCGAGAGGAGCGCGCCTTGCCTCCCACCGACGCCGGCACCGCCGTCGAACAGGCCCCCGCCGACGCGACCGCCCCCGACCCGGCCCCGGGCACCCCGGCCGGCGCCGGGACCGACACCCAGGCCGGTACCGGTACCGACATCGTGGCCGACGCTGGGACCGACGCCGTGGCCGACGCCGAGGACACGCTCGACCTGCACCTGCCGGACGACTTCGTCGCGCGCTTCGTCGAGGGGGCCGGCCGGCCGCCCGCGGACGATCTGCTGGACGGGGTCGGCGACCGGGGCCCCGTCGCCACCCCCGTCGGCGTCCTCCAGCTGGTCACCGTCCGCCTCGAACGCGACCTGCCGCTCGTCGCCCGCTGGATGAACGACCCCGCCGTCGCCGAGTTCTGGCAGCTGGCCGGCGAACAGCGGCTCACCGAGGTCCACCTCGGCGGGCAGCTCGACGGCGACGGCCGCAGCGTCCCCTGCGTCGGCCTGCTCGACGGCACACCGATGAGCTACTGGGAGATCTACCGGGCCGATCTCGACCCGCTGGCCCGCCACTACCCGGCCCGGCCGCACGACACCGGAGTCCACCTCCTCATCGGCAGCGACGCCGACCGCGGGCGAGGACTCGGCAGCGCACTGCTGAGAGCCGTCGCCGACCTCATCCTGGACACGCGCCCCGCCTGCGCCCGCGTCGTGGCGGAACCGGACCTGCGCAACGCGTCCTCCGTGACCGCGTTCCTCGCCGCCGGCTTCCGCTACGCCGCCGAGATCGACCTGCCCGGCAAACGGGCCGCCCTCATGCTCCGGGACCGCTCCCTGAGGCACCTGATGTGAGGTTCCGGCCCGCGTCGCGGTCGTGCCCGGTTCCGATCGGTTCTGTCCGTACCGGAGCGGGGTCGGTGTCCGGTCCTCGGCTCGGGAACCCGTTTGTCAGTCCCGGGCCGTAGGGTGGTCGGGCTATGACGAAGCCCTCCCTCCCCGAACTCCTCCACGCCGCGGTCGCCGCCGTCGGCGGCACGGAGCGCCCCGGCCAGGTGACCATGGCCCAGGCCGTCGCGGACGCGATCGACGACGGATCGCATCTGCTGATCCAGGCCGGCACCGGCACCGGCAAGTCCCTCGGCTACCTCGTGCCCGCGCTCGCGCACGGGGAGCGGGTCGTCGTGGCGACCGCCACCCTCGCCCTCCAGCGCCAGCTGGTCGAGCGGGACCTGCCGCGCACGGTCGACGCCCTGCACCCCCTGCTGCGCCGCCGCCCGGAGTTCGCCATGCTCAAGGGCCGCTCCAACTACCTGTGCCTGCACCGGCTGCACGAGGGCATTCCGCAGGACGAGGAGGAGGGCCTGTTCGACCAGTTCGAGGCGGCGGCGCCGAGCAGCAAGCTGGGCCAGGACCTGCTGCGGCTGCGCGACTGGTCGGACGAGACCGAGACCGGTGACCGCGACGGCCTCACGCCCGGCGTCTCCGACCGGGCCTGGGCGCAGGTGTCGGTGTCCTCCCGCGAGTGCCTGGGCGCCTCGAAGTGCGCCTACGGCGCGGAGTGCTTCGCCGAGACGGCCCGCGAGCGCGCCAAGCTCGCCGAGGTCGTCGTCACCAATCACGCGCTGCTCGCGATCGACGCCATCGAGGGCGCACCGGTCCTGCCGCAGCACGAGGTGCTGATCGTGGACGAGGCGCACGAGCTGGTGTCGCGGGTGACCGGCGTCGCCACCGGCGAGCTGACTCCCGGCATGGTCAACCGCGCGGTGCGGCGCGCCGCGAAACTGGTGAACGAGAAGGCCGCAGATCAGCTGCAGACCGCCGCCGAGGGCTTCGAGCGGGTGATGGAGCTGGCCCTGCCCGGGCGGCTGGAGGAGGTCCCGGAGGACCTCGGCTACGCGCTGCTGGCGCTGCGGGACGCCGCCCGCAACGTCATCTCGGGGATCGGTGCGACCCGCGA
This sequence comes from Streptomyces similanensis, assembly GCF_039543625.1. NCBI lineage: Bacteria > Bacillati > Actinomycetota > Actinomycetes > Kitasatosporales > Streptomycetaceae > Streptomyces > Streptomyces similanensis. The sequence continues at coordinate 7,546 of NZ_BAABKC010000011.1, forward strand.
CAAGTCGGTCCAGGACGAGGACGCGGTGCGCAAGCAGGCGTTGGCCTCGGTGGAGAACGTGCACGACGTGGCCGAGCGCATCACCGAACGCTCCGAGTGGGACGTCGTCTGGTACGAGCGGCACGACCGGTTCGGCGCCTCCCTGCGGGTGGCGCCCATGTCCGTGTCGGGGCTGCTGCGCGAGAAGCTGTTCACCGAGCGCTCCGTGGTCCTGACCTCGGCGACCCTCAAGCTCGGCGGCGACTTCAACGGTGTGGGCGCCTCCCTCGGGCTCGCCCCGGAGGGCACGGAGGGCGATGACGTGCCGCAGTGGAAGGGCGTGGACGTCGGCTCGCCGTTCGACTACCCGAGGCAGGGCATCCTCTACGTCGCCAAGCACTTGGCCCGCCCGGCCCGGGACGGCGATCGCGGCGACATGCTGGACGAGCTGACGGAGCTGATCCAGGCGGCCGGCGGCCGGACGCTCGGGCTGTTCTCCTCGATGCGGGCGGCCCAGCTCGCCGCGGAGGAGCTGCGCGGCCGGGTCCCGGAGTTCCCGATCCTGCTCCAGGGCGAGGAGACGCTGGGCGAACTGATCAAGAACTTCGCCGCCGATCCGAAGACCTGCCTGTTCGGCACGCTCTCGCTCTGGCAGGGCGTCGACGTCCCCGGCCCCAGCTGCCAGCTGGTGGTCATGGACAAGATCCCCTTCCCGCGCCCGGACGACCCGCTGATGAGCGCCCGCCAGAAGGCGGTCGAGGAAGCCGGCGGGAACGGCTTCATGGCGGTCGCCGCCACCCACGCCGCGCTGCTGATGGCGCAGGGCGCCGGGCGTCTCGTCCGGGCCTCGGGCGACCGGGGCGTGGTCGCCGTACTGGACCCGCGGCTGGCGACGGCGCGCTACGGCAGCTATCTGAAGGCGTCGCTGCCGGACTTCTGGTACACCACGGACCGCAATCAGGTACGCAAGTCCCTGGCGGCCATCGACGCGGTGGCGCGGCAGTCGGAGGCGACGTGACGGGCCGGGCGGCCGCCGTCTGAGCAGCGTGAGCTGAACAGCACGAGGCGCGCCCCGGTGTCTGAGCAGCACAAGGCCCCGGAACCGGCGCAGAGGTTCCGGGGCCCGATCAGGGGGCGGCGGGCGTACCCGTCCACCGCGATCGCTCAGACGCGCCGCAGGACGGCCACCACCTTGCCGAGGATGGTCGCGTCGTCACCCGGGATCGGCTCGTAGGCCGCGTTGTGCGGCAGGAGCCAGACATGGCCGTCCTCGCGCTTGAAGCGCTTGACGGTGGCCTCGCCGTCGATCATGGCGGCCACGATGTCGCCGTTCTCGGCGACCTGCTGACGGCGGACCGTCACCCAGTCGCCGTCGCAGATCGCGGCCTCGATCATCGAGTCGCCGACGACCTTCAGGACGAACAGCTCGCCGTCGCCGACCAGCTGCCGGGGGAGCGGGAAGACGTCCTCGACCGACTCCTCGGCGAGGATCGGTCCGCCGGCGGCGATCCGGCCGACCAGCGGGACGTACGACGCGGCGGGCTTGCCGACGGTGTCCGTGGGCTGCAGCGTGGCCGCCTGGTCCGAGCCGCGGACCTCGTAGGCGCGCGGGCGGTGCGGGTCACGGCGGAGGAAGCCCTTGCGCTCCAGCGCCATCAGCTGGTGCGCGACCGAGGAGGTGCTGGAGAGGCCGACGGCCTGGCCGATCTCGCGCATCGACGGCGGATAGCCGCGCCGCTGGACGGAGTCCCTGATGACCTCGATCACCCGCCGCTGCCGGTCGGTGAGGCCCGAGCTGTCCGCCCGGATGCCTGGAGGTCGGCCCGGCAGGGAACGCTTGGGTCCCTCCGGGGTCACGGCTTCGTTCATGGCATGCACCGGCTCGAGTCGGCCCTGGGGGCGGTCCTGGGCAGTGATGGTGGCACTGTCTGCGGTGGTGGTCACGTCGGCCCCTCTCGATGGTCTCCCTCCGGCACAACGGTAGTGGCTTTCGAAAGGTTGCGCCAAACACACGTTCGAGTGAAAAAACGTGGAGATACGGACTTGATCACGTCTCAGGGTGTATGGCTTGCGCCCCACCGCACGGACAAATGGGCCCATTGCGATAGCCTGCACCGCCGGGGTGGAGGCCCGCCGTCCGCGCCCAGTCTGCCATCCGCCGTCGCCCGCGCCGAGCACCGGCGCCCGGCGGGGTGTGAGCGGCCACGACCGGGGCAGACGCCTCCCGGCCCTGCGGCGCGACACGCCGCCGACGGTCACTGCGCGCGAGTCGATCCCCACATGTAGTGGTTGTCCGGTCAACACGTCCCAGAAGTTGTGGTGACCCGGGTCTGCGGCGCCTCTTTCATCGCCTATGCTTGGGGCTGCTTCGCGGGGCCCATGAGGCCCGACGAGGCTTCTGAGTCTGCTGTGAGGAGGGATGGAGTCCATGCACTGCCCCTTCTGCAGGCACCCCGACAGCCGTGTGGTCGACAGCCGTACGACGGACGACGGCACGTCGATCCGCAGGCGCCGCCAGTGCCCTGACTGCTCCCGTCGGTTCACGACCGTGGAGACGTGCTCGCTCATGGTGGTCAAGCGGTCCGGCGTCACCGAGCCCTTCAGTCGCACCAAGGTCATCAACGGGGTGCGCAAGGCGTGCCAGGGACGGCCGGTCACCGAGGACGCGCTCGCCCTGCTCGGGCAGCGCGTCGAGGAGGCGATCCGGGCCAGCGGAAGCGCCGAGGTCGCCGCCCACGAGGTGGGGCTCGCCATACTCGGCCCCTTGCAGGAACTCGACCTCGTCGCCTATCTGCGGTTCGCGTCCGTCTACCGGGCGTTCGACTCGCTGGAGGACTTCGAGGCGGCCATCACGGAACTCCGGGACGGCGCGCGGCACCCCGCCGCAGCGCAGCGGGACGGCGGGGACGCCGTCGCGGGGAGCCCGGAAGAAGACGACCGCGGGCGCGGTGGGACGGCCGACGTCCCCGCGCCCGCGCGCGCCGCCGACTGACAGGCGGGCCGGCCCGGACCACACTCCGGGGCCGGCTCAGCGGCGGCGGGAAAGACGGCTGCGGGCGGCAGCGGAACGGATGCCCGCAGTACCAGACAGCACACCGTGTCTCGGAACATCCGGGCACTTCAGGGCGTTTTCGCCCGTACAGGGAGGCGGCATGACAGAGACGGCGAGCGGTCCGGCACGAGGTTCCCGAGCCAAGGGCGCGAAGGCGGGGAACAAGGGGCTGCACATCGAGCGCATCCACACCACCCCCGGCGTGCACCCGTACGACGAGGTGGCCTGGGAGCGCCGTGACGTCGTCATGACCAACTGGCGCGACGGCTCGGTCAACTTCGAGCAGCGTGGCGTCGAGTTCCCCGACTTCTGGTCGGTGAACGCGGTCAACATCGTCACCAGCAAGTACTTCCGCGGTGCCGTCGGCACCCCGCAGCGCGAGACCGGTCTCAGGCAGCTGATCGACCGCATCGTGAAGACGTACCGGAAGGCCGGTGAGGACTACAACTACTTCGCCTCGCCCGCCGACGCCGAGATCTTCGAGCACGAGCTGGCCTACGCCCTTCTGCACCAGATCTTCAGCTTCAACAGCCCGGTCTGGTTCAACGTCGGCACGCCCCAGCCGCAGCAGGTCTCCGCCTGCTTCATCCTGTCCGTCGACGACTCCATGGAGTCGATCCTCGACTGGTACAAGGAAGAGGGCATGATCTTCAAGGGCGGCTCGGGCGCCGGCCTGAACCTCTCCCGCATCCGCTCCTCCAAGGAGCTGCTCTCCTCCGGCGGCAACGCCTCCGGTCCGGTCTCCTTCATGCGCGGCGCCGACGCCTCCGCCGGCACCATCAAGTCCGGCGGCGCCACCCGCCGGGCCGCCAAGATGGTCATCCTCGACGTCGACCACCCCGACGTGGAGGACTTCATCGAGACCAAGGTGAAGGAGGAGGAGAAGATCCGCGCCCTGCGCGACGCGGGCTTCGACATGGACCTGGGCGGCGACGACATCACGTCCGTCCAGTACCAGAACGCCAACAACTCCGTCCGGGTGAACGACGAGTTCATGAAGGCGGTCGAGCGGGGCGGCAAGTTCGGCCTGCGCGCCCGGATGACCGGCGAGGTCATCGAGGAGATCGAGGCCAAGTCCCTCTTCCGCAAGATGGCCGAGGCCGCCTGGGCCTGCGCCGACCCGGGCATCCAGTACGACGACACGATCAACCACTGGCACACCTGCCCGGAGTCCGGCCGGATCAACGGCTCGAACCCGTGCAGCGAGTACATGCACCTGGACAACACGTCCTGCAACCTCGCCTCGCTGAACCTGATGAAGTTCCTCAAGGACGACGGCAAGGGCCACCAGTCCTTCGAGGTCGAGCGGTTCGCCCAGGTCGTCGAGCTGGTCATCACCGCGATGGACATCTCGATCTGCTTCGCCGACTTCCCGACCCAGAAGATCGGCGAGAACACCCGCGCCTTCCGCCAGCTCGGCATCGGCTACGCCAACCTCGGCGCCCTGCTGATGGCGACCGGCCACGCCTACGACTCCACCGGCGGCCGCGCTCTCGCCGGCGCCATCACCTCCCTGATGACCGGCACCGCCTACAAGCGCTCCGCCGAACTGGCCGCCGTCGTCGGCCCCTACGACGGCTACGCCCGCAACGCCCAGCCGCACCAGCGCGTCATGCGGCAGCACCACGACGCCAACGCGACCGCCGTGCGCATGGACGACCTGGACACCCCGGTGTGGGCCGCCGCCACGGAGGCCTGGCAGGACGTGCTGCGCCTCGGCGAGAAGAACGGTTTCCGTAACTCCCAGGCGTCCGTCCTCGCGCCGACCGGCACCATCGGCCTGGCGATGTCCTGCGACACCACCGGCGTCGAGCCCGACCTCGCCCTGGTCAAGTTCAAGAAGCTGGTCGGCGGCGGCTCGATGCAGATCGTCAACGGCACCGTCCCGCAGGCCCTGCGCCGCCTGGGCTACCAGGAGGAGCAGATCGAAGCGATCGTCGCCCACATCGCCGAGAACGGCAATGTGATCGACGCCCCCGGTCTCAAGCCGGAGCACTACGAGGTCTTCGACTGCGCCATGGGCGAGCGCGCCATCTCCCCGATGGGCCACGTGCGCATGATGGCCGCGATCCAGCCGTGGATCTCCGGCGCCATCTCCAAGACGGTCAACATGCCGGAGACGGCGTCCGTCGAGGAGGTCGAGGAGATCTACTACGAGGCGTGGAAGCTGGGCGTCAAGGCGCTCGCGATCTACCGCGACAACTGCAAGGTCGGCCAGCCGCTGTCGGCCAAGACGAAGGACTCGGAGAAGAAGACCGAGACCGTCGAGGAGCCGAAGGCCAAGGTCGAGAAGGTGGTCGAGTACCGCCCGGTCCGCAAGCGCCTTCCGAAGGGTCGTCCCGGCATCACCACCTCCTTCACCGTCGGCGGCGCCGAAGGCTACATGACCGCCAACTCCTACCCGGACGACGGTCTCGGCGAGGTCTTCCTGAAGATGTCCAAGCAGGGCTCGACCCTCGCGGGCATGATGGACGCCTTCTCCATCGCCGTCTCGGTGGGCCTCCAGTACGGCGTGCCGCTGGAGACGTACGTCTCGAAGTTCACCAACATGCGCTTCGAGCCGGCCGGCATGACCGACGACCCGGACGTGCGGATGGCGCAGTCGATCGTCGACTACATCTTCCGCCGCCTGGCGCTGGACTTCCTGCCCTTCGAGACGCGCTCCGCGCTCGGCATCCACTCCGCCGAGGAGCGCCAGCGTCACCTGGAGACCGGTTCCTACGAGCCGATCGACGAGGACGTCGACGTGGAGGGACTGGCCCAGTCCGCGCCGCGGCAGACCGACCTGAAGGCCGTCGCCACGCCGAAGGCCGAGATCGAGGCGGCGCAGCCCGCCCCGAAGCAGGCCCACACCAGCGCCGAGCTGGTGGAGATGCAGCTGGGCATCCAGGCCGACGCCCCGCTGTGCTTCTCCTGCGGCACCAAGATGCAGCGGGCCGGATCCTGCTACATCTGCGAGGGCTGCGGCTCGACGAGCGGCTGCAGCTGACCCCCGGGCATGCCCTGAGGTGAGGTAAGGGGCGCCGGCCATGGCCGGCGCCCCTTACCCGTATGCGCAGCCGCCCGTACGCACAGATCGAACAGATCAGGAGGTGCGGTGTGCGCGGCCCATGACGCGGGTGAACTGTGCCGGGTCGCCCTCGAAACCGTGCAGGGCGGTATTGATCCGCCAGTTCCCGGACTCGTCCCGCGCGAACTCGGCCACGGCCGCCGCCGTCGCCGACGGCACACCGCCGAAGTCGTCCTCGACGAGCACGGTGTAGCCTTCCCGGATGCGCAGCCCCGCGTCGAGCACCCCGGAGAAGGTGCGCGGTGCGGAGCGCTGCTGGATGACCACACCGACGACCACGCGCGCGTACCGCTCGGAGAGCCGTTCGAGCTCCAGCGTCATGACCTCGTCCCAGCCGAAGCCCTTGCCGTCCGTGCTGTCCCGGTTGAGGTAGATCGTGCCGTCGGGGGAGCGGCTGTCGAAGTGCACCAGATAGTCCGGCGCGCCGTACGGATCGCTCGCCAGATAGGCGCCCGCGACGATGTCCAGGTCGGTGGGCGGCTGCCCCGCCGGACTCGGATCCCACTTGATCGCGGCCTCGACCTTGCGGATTCCCTTGCTGAGCCCGCTCACCGGACTCCCCCTTCCCGGTTCCCGTGCGCCCTTCCTGCTTCAACTACCTGTTGGCGGGCGCTCGTTGTCCATCGTGCCACGTACCCGGGGGTGCACGCGCGGGCGCAGTCCCCACGGAAGTGACCGACACCACGCTCCTGGGCCGTACGATGGCGCGGTGCTGGTCAAGTGGATTCGCTGCACCGTGGTGGACCGCCGGGGGTTCGAGCGGGGGCAGCGGAAGTGGGCGGGGCTTCTGGGAGAGCCGGGGTTTCGGGGACAAGGGGGTGGCTGGAGCCGGGGGCGGCAGGAAGTGGCGCACATCTTCGCCTTCTGGGAGAGCCGCGCCTTCTACGACTCCTTCATGGCCCGTTCGCACGACCGGCTGGCGGCGTCCCAGAGCGGCACCTTCAAGGACGCCCAAGTCCGGCTGTTCGACCACCGGTTCGACGTGAAGACGGGCTTCGAACCCCGCTTCACCGACGCCGACCTGCTGCGCGTCGCCCTGTGCCGCGTCCACGAGGAGCGCGCCGAGCACTTCACCCTGATGCAGGAGAAGGTCTGGAACCCGGCGATGGCCGGCTCCCCCGGCATGGTGCGCGGACTGTTCGGCGAGGCGCCGGGCAACGAGTTCCTGGTGCTGTCCATGTGGCAGTCCTCCGCCGAGCACGGCAAGTACCGCACCGAGCGGGTGGAGCGGCTCGCGCTGCGCGCCCAGACGGAGGCCGACGTCGCCGCGCTCACGGGCGACATCGTGGGACTGGAGCCCGCCTGGACGGTGTGAGGCGCCCACCCGGCTCACCGGGGCGCCCGAGGCCCGCCCGGTCCGTGTGACGTACACCGTACGCGGCTCGCCCGAGTCTTCGATCGGCGCTCGTCCGATCTAGTGTTTCGGCATGGCACGACCACGGCGCATCGTCCTCGTCCGGCACGGCGAGTCGGAGGGCAACATCGACGACTCGGTCTACGAGCGCGAGCCCGACCACGCGCTCGCCCTGACCGAGCGCGGCCTGCGGCAGGCCGGGGAGCGGGGCAAGGAACTGCGCGACCTGTTCGGCCGGGAACACGTCAGCGTCTACGTCTCCCCCTACCGCCGCACCCACGAGACCCTGCGCGCCTTCCACCTCGACCCCGACCTGATACGGGTGCGGGAGGAGCCGCGGCTGCGCGAACAGGACTGGGGGAACTGGCAGGACCGCGACGACGTACGCCTCCAGAAGGCCTACCGGGACGCCTACGGCCACTTCTTCTACCGCTTCGCCCAGGGAGAGTCCGGAGCCGACGTCTACGACCGCGTCGGCGGCTTCCTGGAGAGCCTCTTCCGCAGCTTCGAGGCCCCCGACCACCCGCCCAACGTCCTCCTGGTCACCCACGGCCTGGCGATGCGGCTGTTCTGCATGCGGTGGTTCCACTGGACCGTCGCGGAATTCGAGTCGCTGTCCAACCCCGGGAACGCCGAGATGCGGATGCTCGTTCTCGGGGACGACGGCAGGTACGTTCTCAACCGGCCGTTCGATCGATGGCGCGACCCGGAACCGTACGGGATCACTGGATAGAGTGGCTGAGCGATGAACCCTGACTCCTCTCCCGGCGGGCGCCTGGACCGCGCCCTGGCCAGCGCACGCGGACTCGCGGTGGGGGACGCGCTCGGCTCGCAGTTCTTCGTCCCGGTGAACCATCCGCTGCTCAAGCGGCGCGAGCCGCCGCCCGGCACCTGGCAGTGGACGGACGACACGGAGATGGCCTGCTCCGTGGTCGCCGTGCTCGCCGCCCATCAGCGCATCGACCAGGACGCGCTGGCCCACTCCTTCGCCCACCACCACGACTTCGACCGCGGCTACGGCCCCGCCGTCAACCGCCTGCTGCGCCTGGTCCGGGAGGGCGGGGAGTGGCGGGAACTGGCCGCCGCCCTCTTCGACGGCCGGGGCTCCTGGGGCAACGGCGCCGCCATGCGGATCGCGCCCCTGGGTGCCTGGTACGCGGACGACCCCGAGCAGGCCACCCACCAGGCGGAGATCTCCGCCTACCCCACCCACCAGCACCGGGAGGCGGTGGTCGGCGCCATGGCCGTGGCGGCCGCCGCCGCCCTGGCCGCCGCTCCCGGCGGACCGCCGAGCCCCCAGGCGCTGCTCGACGGCGTCATCGCGCTCGTGCCGGCCAGGAGCGCCGTCGGCGCGGGCCTGCGCCGGGCCCGCGACATGCTCGACTACGGCGACGCGGGCACGGTCGCCGCCGTCCTCGGCTGCGGCCGCCGCACGAGCGCCCACGACACGGTGCCGTTCGCCCTCTGGTCGGCCGCCCGGCGGCTCGGCGACTTCGAGGAGGCCTTCTGGACGACCGCCCAGGTGGGCGGCGACGTGGACACCACCTGCGCCATCGTGGGCGGCGTGCTGGCCGCCGGCGCGGCGGGGACGCCGCCGGACGAGTGGGTACGGCGCACCGAGGCACTGCCGGAGTGGGTCCCGGCGGCCGTCTGAACCGACGCCCTTCGGCATACGTCGGGTACCGGTTCCTCCGCTTCGCCTCTGTAATTCGCGAATGCGATGCGCGTGGTGCGGGGACCTGCCCGCCGCACAGCGTCGCCGTCGCCTCTTGCGTCACCTGAGGCGTGATCGCCCTTCGCGTTGGTGCGCGAAATGCTGGGGCGGCCGTGCTCCGGCGCCATGGGCGGCGGTCGCGTCCCCTGGGTGTCCGGAGCCGTGGTGGCGTACGGGCGAATCGTGTGCGCGAGTGAAGGTGGCGGCGGTCCGACCGTTGACGGAAACCGGGGTGTCGCCGCGGGATCGGGGCGGCGTAGGCTAAGGGCGCCATGCCGTACGAACCACCCACTCACACCGTCGAGCGCTCCCTGCGCGCCACGACCGGAGCGAAGGTCATTGCCGGTGTCGACGAAGTGGGGCGCGGTGCGTGGGCCGGCCCCGTCACCGTCTGCGCGGCGGTGACCGGACTGCGCCGGCCCCCTGCGGGCCTCACCGACTCCAAGCTCCTCACCGTCAAGCGACGCACCGCACTCGACGCGGAACTGCGGAAGTGGGTGACGGCGTACGCCCTCGGGCACGCCTCGCCCGAGGAGATCGACGACCTCGGGATGACCGCCGCGCTGCGGCTCGCGGCCTCGCGGGCCCTCGGGGCGCTTCCCGTGCGCCCCGACGCGGTCATCCTCGACGGGAAGCACGACTACCTCGGCTCCCCCTGGCGGGTCCGCACGGTCATCAAGGGCGACCAGTCGTGCGTGGCGGTCGCGGCGGCCTCGGTGATCGCCAAGGTCCACCGCGACAAAATGATGGCCGAACTCGGCGGCGAGCATGCAGACTTCGCTTTCGCGGCCAACGCCGGCTATCCGTCGCCGGTGCACAAGGCCGCGCTGGCGGAACGGGGACCCACCCCGTACCACCGGCTGTCGTGGGCGTATCTTGATGCGCTGCCGCGGTGGCAGCACCTCAAGAAGGTCCGCGTCCAGGCGGACGGAGGCGTTCCGGAGATCGAGGGTCAGCTCGGCTTCGACTTCTGACGGTTCCGCCTGTCCGGATGTGCCACCCGCCCGCGCGAGTCGCACCAATGTTTGATAAATATCAGCCCATGCCTCTCATTCCCGAGGAGCCTCAGATTCACGAGAGCGCCCAGGGTCCCCGCGTCACACCGGCCTCCGGCCGTACCGCGCCGACCCCCCGTCCTGTACCCGGCCCCCGTCCCGCGGCTCCGTCGCGCCCCGGTCGCCCCGGCCCCGCGCGGCCGGCGCCGCCGGTGCAACGCACGGCGCGGGACACGGCCGTGACCAAGCCCGGACCCGCGGGTCCGGCTGCCCCCGCCGCCCCTGCCGCCCCGCAGGTCCAGCTGCTCCCGGCCTCCGCCGAGGGTGCGCTCGACGCCGCGGAGGAGGCCGTAGACCTGCTCCTGGAGTCCGGTCGCGCCCCCGGTGACATCCTGGTGATCACCACGGGCGACCCGCACCCCTGGGCCACGCACGAGCTGTCCTTCGGCGAGGCGTCCTACTGGGCGCAGCACGACGCGGGCGACGACGTCTTCTACGCGGACGCCGCCGTCGCTTCCCGTGCCGTGTCGCGTCCGGTGGTCGTCGTCGCCGTCAACGGCGGCGCCGAAGGCGTCGCCGCCGGTGTCCTGCCGCTGGCCCGTTCCCGGGCCGGTGCCCTGCTGATCGTCTGCGGTGACCCGCAGCAGATCAACTCGGTGCTGGGCGCGGGCGTCTGAGCCGTTCCGGACGCGTCCGGAAGGCTCGGCCCGTCCGGGGCCGTGCCGGGCCGCAGCCGTCGTCGCGGTACCGCCGCGCGACGGCCGCTTCGGCATGCCCGGGCCGCGCGCACGGTGTGTCCGTCGGGCGAAGCCGTGGGGGACGTTCTGGGGCCGGCCGGGGTCAGCGGGCCACGGCTCGGCGCAGCACCTCGGAGGCCGCTCCGCCGGTGCGGAGCGGCGGTGGCCGCGTGCCGGCCGAACCGAACGGCTCGGGCGCGGAGTCGGCGCTCGGCCGTCGGCCGCCCCGGCCCTCGCCGAAGACCTGCCAGCCGTCCCGGGTCAGCGTGATGTACGCCCCGCAGCGCAGCCCGTGCAGCGTGCAGGCGTCACGCAGACCCCACATCCACGCCCCGTCCTCCTCGGTCCAACGCGCGTCGCCCTCACGGCAGTAGAGCAGTACGGCGGTGCGCACCGGGGTACGGCGGCGCAGATCGTGCGGGATGACCCGGCGCAACTGGTCCAGCAGCGCGTTGCGGTAGATCCAGCCGTCGGCGGTCGCCGGGCGGCGCAAGAACGACGCGCTCGCCCGCAGCCGCTCGTCCGGATCGAGGACCGCGACCACGGCGGTGGCGGGGCCGGGACGGTGCCGGGAGTGCAGTCCGCTGACGACTTCCCGCGGGTTGCGCAGCAGGGGTATGCCCGCCGCGGCCCACTCCGCGGGTTCGAGCACACGATGGGCGGAGGCGGCGGACGCGGACAACGAGGCCGCCGAGGACGGAGCGAATCCGAAGGTCACGTTCCTCCCTTCGGCTACGCGCCCACACTGCGGGCGGGGTCGGATGTCGGGGAGCGCACACCGCGGGGGAGCCCTGCCGGACCACGGCCGGGCCGTGCGGGGAGCGGACTCCGATTCTTCCTGTCGAACTTGGATGCGGCAACGAGCAATTGGGGCCACCGACCGTTATCGGGCGAGGCGCGTCTTATATCCCTACCCAGTGTGTTGCCCGACGACGCCTGAGGAGCCCGCGCCGCGACGTCCCCGCCCCGCCGCCCGGCGCGGAGACACGGCGGTCAGAAGGCATGCGCGTCCCGTTCCGGCGGCCGTCCCGCATCCGGCCGCACCGGTCACGTTGCGTGAGGCCGAACGGGCGCCGGCCGGTGCCCGCCCGGTCACCGGCCGGCGCGACGCCGGTTCACCCCTGAACGGCGAGAACCAGCGGCAGCACTCCCTGCGCCCCCGCCCTCCGCAGCAGGCGAGCGGCGACCGCGAGGGTCCAGCCGGTCTCGGTGTAGTCGTCCACCAGGAGCACCGGGCCCCGGTGGTCGGCGAGCGCGGAGGCCAGCGCGGGCGGCACGGTCAGCGCCCCGTCCAGGACCTTGAGGCGCTGGGCGCTGTTGCTGCGCGGCACCCGGGGCGCGTCCTCGGCGTACTCGACGGACCCCAGCAGCGGCAGCCGGCCGACCTGCGAGATGTGCGCGCCCAGGGACTGGATCAGCCGGGGCCGGGTGCGGGAGGCCACGGTGACGACGCCGACCGGGCGCGGCGGTGCGTCCGCCGCCCCGGCGGCCCAGCCGCCGGGCCCCTTGGCCCAGTCAGCCAGCACGCCCACCACGGCCCGCGCCACATCCTCCGGCACGGGGCCGTCCGGGGCGTGCGCGGTGAGCATCGGCCGCAGCCGGTTGCCCCAGCCGATGTCCGACAGCCGCCCCAACGCCCTCCCCTCGGCGGCCTGTTCACCGGCCGGGATACGGCCCTTGAGTTCGACGCCGATCGCCGGCAGGCCCGTCGGCCACATGCGGCGCGGTTCGACCTCCACCCCGGCCCGGCCGAGGTCGACGCGGGCGGCGTCCAGCGCGGCCGTGGAGGTGTCGGCGGTGAACCGGGCGCCCGCGCAGTTGTCGCAGCGGCCGCACGGTCTGGCGGTCTCGTCGTCCAGAAGGCGTTGCAGGAATTCCATCCGGCATCCCGAGGCGGCCGCGTACTCGCGCATCGACTGCTGCTCGACCGCCCGCTGCCGCGCCACCCAGTCGTAGCGCTCCGCGTCGTACGTCCACGGCTGTCCGGTGGAGACCCAGCCGCCCTTGACCCGCCGGACCGCCCCGTCCACGTCGAGCACCTTGAGCATGGCCTCCAGGCGGGAGCGGCGCAGCTCGACCAGCGGCTCCAGGGCGGGCAGCGACACCGGTCCCTGCGCGCGGGCCAGCACGTCGAGGGTCCGGCGCACCAGTTCCTCGGAGGGGAAGGCGAGCGAGGCGAAGTACTCCCAGATCGCCTCGTCCTCCCTGCCCGGCAGGAGCAGCACCTCGGCGTGCTCGACGCCGCGGCCGGCGCGGCCCACCTGCTGGTAGTAGGCGATGGGGGAGGAGGGCGAGCCCAGGTGCACGACGAAACCGAGGTCGGGCTTGTCGAATCCCATGCCGAGAGCCGACGTGGCGACCAGCGCCTTGACCTTGTTGGCGAGCAGATCGTCCTCGGCCTGCTGCCGGTCGGCGTTCTCCGTGCGGCCGGTGTAGGAGGCGACGGTGTGACCGCGGTGCCGCAGGAAGGCGGTCACCTCCTCGGCCGCGGCCACCGTGAGCGTGTAGATGATTCCCGACCCCGGCAGCTCGTCGAGGTGATCGGCGAGCCAGGCCATCCGGTGCGCGGCGTCCGGCAGCCGCAGCACGTTCAGACTGAGGCTCTCCCGGTCCAGCGGACCGCGCAGCACCAGGGCGTCCGAGGCGTCCCCGGTCCCCAGCTGCTCCGCCACGTCGGCCGTCACCCGCGCGTTGGCGGTGGCGGTGGTGGCGAGGACCGGGACGCCCGGCGGCAGCTCGCCGAGCATGGTCCGCAGCCGGCGGTAGTCGGGCCGGAAGTCGTGGCCCCAGTCGGAGATGCAGTGCGCCTCGTCCACCACCAGCAGCCCCGTCGCGGCGGCGAGCTTGGGCAGCACCTGGTCGCGGAAGTCGGGGTTGTTCAGCCGCTCGGGGCTCACCAGCAGGACGTCGACCGCGCCGGCGGCGATCTCGGCCTGGACGGTGTCCCACTCCTCGGTGTTCGCCGAGTTGATCGACCGGGCGTGGATGCCGGCGCGGGCCGCGGCGTCCACCTGGTTGCGCATCAGCGCGAGCAGTGGGGAGACGATCACGGTGGGGCCGCTGCCGCGCGCCCGGAGCAGGGAGGTGGCCACGAAGTAGACCGCGGACTTGCCCCAGCCGGTGCGCTGGACGACCAGGGCCCGGCGCCGTTCGGCGACCAGCGCCTCGATCGCCCGCCACTGGTCCTCGCGCAGCCGGGCGGCGCCCGTGGCGTCGCCGACGAGGCGGGCGAGGACCGCGTCGGCCGCCGCCCGGAGTTCCGCGTTGCTGGTGTGCTCCATGCGTTCCATACAACAGGACGGCACTGACAATCGGCACGGGCCGGGCCGTGCGACGGCCCCGGAGCCGGACCGGACCGGCCGCTCCTCGGCACTCTGGGCCGGCCGCACCTCGGCGCTGTGGGATGACCGCTCCCCGGTGCTGTGGGCCGACCGCTCCTCGACGCTGTTGACATGTTCCTGGTCGAAGTTGTCCACAGCGGACTTATCCACAGGCCGAGCGGAAATCCGCGTTCCGCGAGATCGTCGGCGCATGACGAACCACAGCGAAACGGCTGGATCATCCGAAAACGCCTCGGGCAACTCCTCTGACAACGCCGCCGACAACGGTGACATCACCTACGACGGTCCCACCCCCGAACACCAGGTCACCCTGCGCACTCCGGCCGAGCTCGCCGACGCGCTGCCCTACCTCCTCGGCTATCCGCCCGAGGACAGCATCGTCCTGGCCGCCCTGCACGAACAGGGCGGGCGGGGCAGGTTCGGCGGCCGGGCCCGGCTCGGCATCCCGCCGAACCCGGCCGACTGGGGGTCCGCCGCCCGCCAGCTGGCACAGGGCCTGATCACCGGCAGCGAGCGCCGGGGCGCCAGGCCGGAGCAGATGGTCGCCTTCGTCTGCCAGGAGCCGTCGCCCGGCGAGTCGGGACGGGAGGTCATGCTCAGGCTGCGGCCGCTGGCCCAGAAACTGCGCACGGAATGCGGCCGCCTGGACGTCCCGGTGATCGAGGCGCTGTGCATCTCTGGCGGCCGCTTCTGGTCCTACTGCTGCCCCAGTACCGGGTGCTGCCCCGACGACGGCCTGCCCATGGGGCTGCCCGGCACCTCGGTCCTGGCCGCCGCGGCCACCTACGCCGGCATCCAGGTGCGCGGCAGCCTGCGGGAACTGCGGGCCAGGCTGTTCCCCCGCGAGCTCACGGCGGCCCACGGCCAGGAGAGCGCGCTGGACGCCGCGAACCGGGCGCTGGTGCCCAGGATCCTCGACGAGGCCGGACGGGCCGAGGTGGCCGCGACGACCCTGGACCTGGCCGAGCACGTCATGCGGCGGTTCGCCGAGGCGCCCTTCGCCGCCGACGCGTCCACCGCCGACCTGCGGGACGACGAACTGCTCGGGGACGAGGAGGCGGCCGCGTTGATCCTCGGCCTGCAGGACCGCACGACCCGCGACCGGGCGGCCGAGTGGATGGAGGGGGACGAGGCCGGTCCGGCCCTCCGGTTGTGGCGGGCCCTGGCCCGTCGCTGCGTCGGGTCGTACGGGGAGCACGCGGCCGCGCCGCTGACCCTCGCGGGCTGGGTCGCCTGGTCGTCCGGTGACGGCGTCGAGGCCAGGGAGGCCTTGGCCATGGCGTTGGGCGCGGACCCCGACTATCTCTTCGCCCGCTTGCTGCACCAGGCGTGCAACGAGGGCCTGGACCCCGAGTCGGTACGGCGCTGCCTGCGCACGGAACGGCACGCGCGCTCCGGATCGGCCACCGGCGAGACGGACCCCGGCGGCGGTGGCGAGGCTGCCGAGGAGAACGGTGAGGGCGAGGGGGGATCACCGGCCGGGGGAGGGCCGGACTGTGGAGTCGGGGCAGGCGGTCCACCCGCCCGGGATGACGCGGACGCGGCCTCCGCGGCAGGGGCCGCGGGAGCTCGAGAGGATCGGGACACGACGTGCGCGCTGCCGCAGCCGACGCCCGGCCGTCGGCGCCGGTCACGATCCGACGGGTCCGGCGCGACTTGCCCGACGGCCGAGGGCACACGCCCGCCGACGTCCCGGCACGACGGCGCCCGCCCCGGCCCGCACCCGGCGCCGGGCCGCACCCGCCCACGCGCGGACGGGAAGGGCACGGACGGGAAATGGGCGCTGCGGCACCGGGACGCCCGCCGGTCGGGTGCCGGCCCTCGCCGGCACATTCCCGAGGGCCCGGCGTGACCATGCCCCGACGCGCGGGCGGGACCGTGCGGCGCGCACGCCGCGGGCACGGAGGACGGCGCGGAACGCGATCATCAGGGCCGGCGGAGGGAGTGTTTATCGTCAGGAAGACGACTATGATCGCGGCATGCCCTACGACCCGTCAGCCTTCCCGCCCTTCGCCGTCACCGTGGACCTGGTCGTGCTGACCGTGCGCCGCCATGCCCTGTGCGCGCTGGCGGTGCGCCGGGCGGAGCCGCCGTTCCAGGGGCGCTGGGCGCTTCCCGGCGGCTTCGTGCGGGCCGACGAGGACCTGGCGCGGGCGGCGGCGCGGGAACTGGCCGAGGAGGCCGGCCTGCACGCCCACGACCCGTCGTCGCCCGCCCCGGACAACGGCGCCCACCTGGAGCAGCTCGCGACCTACGGCGACCCGAAGCGCGATCCCCGGATGCGGGTGGTCAGCGTCGCCCACCTCGCCCTCGCCCCCGACCTGCCCGCGCCCAGGGCGGGCGGCGACGCCGGCGACGCCCGCTGGGCGCCCGTGTCGGAGCTGCTGGAGCAGGACGGCTACGGCCGCGACGACGAACCGCCGGCCCCGCTCGCCTTCGACCACGCCCAGATCCTCGCGGACGGTGTGGAGCGGGCCCGCTCGAAGATCGAGTACTCGTCCCTGGCGACGGCGTTCTGCCCGCCGGAGTTCACGGTCGGGGAACTCCGCCGTGTCTACGAGGCGGTGTGGGGCGTCGCGCTCGACCCGCGCAACTTCCACCGCAAGGTGACGGGCACTCAAGGATTTCTGGTGCCCACCGGAGGCACGACCACCCGTCAGGGCGGGCGTCCGGCGCAGCTGTTCAGGGCCGGTGGTGCCACTTTGCTCAACCCGCCCATGCTCCGCCCCGAGGTCTGATCCACCACCCGGGCCGTCGACCGCGCCGCCGCGTGAGCCGCCCGCACGAAGGGCGAGCACAGAGGCGAGCGACGGCTTCGGCGCAGGACGACTGCGCGTCGCGATCGCCATAAAAGGGACATAACGCGCTATCTTGCTGCGGGTGATCCAGGCCTTCGGACTGACCAGCGACTCCCGCAAGGACCTTCCCTCCGCCGTCGACGACGTCTCCTTCGAAGTGCACCCGGGGCGCGTCACCGCGCTCCTGGGGGCGGCGGGCGCGGGCAAGACGACGACGCTCAGACTCATGCTCGAACTCCAACGGGGCCGGGGCATCACCTACTTCAGGGGGCGGCCGCTGCACCGCGTCGCCCGCCCGTCGCACGAGGTCGGCGCCCTGCTGGGAGACGTCCCCGGTCATCCTTCCCGCACCGTGCGCGGTCATCTGCGCATGCTGTGCGCGGCGGCCGGCCTGCCGGCCCGGCGCGCCGACGAAGTCCTTGAGGCGGTCGGGCTCGTCAGCCTCCGCGAGGAGCGGCTGGGCACTCTCTCACGCGGTATGGACCGGCGTCTTGGCCTGGCCTGCGCCCTGTTGTCCGAGCCGCACGCCCTGGTGCTCGACAATCCGGCCGACGGACTCTCCGCACGGGAAGGGCGGTGGCTGCACGGCATGCTGCGGGCCCATGCGGGCCAGGGCGGCACCGTCCTGTTCACCACCGCCGACCCCAAGGAAGCGGCCCGCACGGCCGACCGCGTCCTCACCCTCGACCGGGGCGTGCTCGTCGCCGATCAGGACGCCGCGGACTTCGCCCGCCACCGGCTGCGTCCCCGCGTCGCCGTGCGCAGCCCGCACGCCGCCCGCCTCGCGGACCTGCTGACCAAGGAGGCGCGCACCGGCCGCCGCTCGGTGGAAGTCGTGCGCGAGGACGGCAACCGTCTGTCCGTCTACGGCAGTACGTGCGCGGACATCGGCGAGGCGGCGTTCCGGCACGGCGTCCTCATCCATCAACTCGCCGACGAGGTCGGCGACATGGGTCCGGGTACGGGAACCGCCGCGGGCGCCGCCGCCTCCAGGATTGGCCGCCCGGCCCGCGCCGCGGTGGCCCCGAGCGACCGGCCGGACACCGTCGAGGAGGGGCAGGCGTCCGGCGACGCACCCTCCGCCGGGCGCGGTGAGTCCGCCGTCGCCCGGAGGACCGCGGACTCCCACGCGCCCGAGCGCACGCCGCCGCCCGGGCGGGCGCTGTTCGAACGAGGGGCGGCCGTCATCGACGACGACTTTCCCGAACCGGCGGCGACCGCCACCCCGGCCGCCTCGCCCGCCGAGGACACGGCGAGCCCCGGCCGGCCGTCGAGCGCCGCCAGGACGGCCCCCGCCCGGACGATCTCCGCCAAGACGCTTTCCGCCGCCCAGCGCCCCGACGGCGCGTCCGCCACGGCACGCGCGGACACGGCGACCACAGAGATCGGCCGGCACGACGGGCCCCCGCGGAACGACGGCCGTCCGCGGAACGACGGCCGTCCGTCGGAGGCCGCGGACGACGGATCCGGCACGGCTCCCGCCCGCTTCCGCGCCGAGCCCCGCGCTCTCGTCATCGTCCCCGAGAACCCGCCGCCGGCGGCCCTCGCTCACCCCGACGTCCACCCCGACATCCACTCCGCCGCGCCCCGTCCGGACGGTTCGTCCGCCTCCCGGGGCCCCAGCCATGCGTTCAAGGCCGACCGCCCGGATGCCGAGCGCCTCTCCGGGCTCCTCCCGGACGAGCCGGTACGGGCACACGCCTCGGACAGCCTCCGCCCCGCACCGGAACAGCCGCCGGCCTCCGAGCACGTCGACTCCCGCCACGCCCACTCCCGTCACGGCGATCCCCGGCACGGCGGTTCGCGGTCCGCCGCCGCGCGCCCCGCGACCGGGCAGCCGGCGCCGCCGCCCGCCACCGGCACCGGAGTCCACGCGTCGATCCCCACCCCGCGCCCGGCCGAGGGCGTCAGGTTCGACGCCTCGTCCCCGCTCCCGCCCCCCATCTCCGTCCGCCTCGGCCCCGGCCCGCTGCGCCCCCTGCGTTACGAACTGCGCCGTGCCTCCGGCATCGGCACGGGTTTCGGGACCAGCGCCGTGGTCCTGGTCGTATCAGCCCTCACCGCCCTGATCATGGGAGGCGTCGGACACAGCCCGCAGCCCCGGCTGCTGGCGGCGTGGCCGCAGCAACTGCCCCTGCCGCCCGCGGCGCTCGGCGCCGGTCTGCTCGGCGCGCTCGCCTTCGGCGACGAGTTCCGCCATCCCGCGCTGGCGGTGGACCGCGGCACCGTGCCGCGCCGTCTCGGACTGCTCGCGGCCAAGCTCCTCGTCGCCGCCGCGACCGGGCTGACGCTGGCCTTCCTCACGATCGGCTGCGACGCCGAAGTCCTCTACCTCGTCTACGGACGCGAGCTCACCCAGGTTCCCGGCGACTGGCTCTCGCTGGGGGCGGGCTGGTTCGGGCTCGTGGTCGGGTGCGCCTGGACCGGACTGCTGGCCGCGGGCCTGTTCCGTTCGACGACGGCGGGGCTGGCCGCGGTGGTGGCCGCGCCGGTCGTCGTCGCTCCGCTCGTGCAGCTCACGATGGGCGGGGCGGCCTGGGACGCGGACGGCCTCCCCGCACGGCTGCGCCGGGCGTTCCTGCTGGAGTGGCCTTTCGGGGGAGATCGCTACCTCGCCGCCGCGGCCCGCGTGATCACTCAACCCTTGGCGGGTTCAGTGGCGTTGTCGCTGGTCGCGCTGGGGTGCGGGTATGCGGTGACGGTCCTGCGGAGCCGGGGCAGGTGACAAATACCCGAGCATTTTCGGTCGCTCACCGTGCGCAACTCATCACGGAAAGTCCATTTCTTTCCAATAAGGCGTCAATTGCGGCAGAGTGAGCGATCACCCTTTCGTGTGCTTTTCACCAAAGACCTCAAGGGAGTTGGAAACAACGCCGACAAAGGATGCGTGAGTACCCTTGCGCACACCATGATGACCGCCGCCCGCCCCACAGACTCCGGTCTCGTCGGCCCGGGCGAACTCGACCGCTACCCGTACGCCGAGGCGCCTGTTCCCGACCGTGTCGGAAGCCCCGCCTGGGAGGGGACGGAGCCGGAGCTCGGCCGCGTCGGCCGCCGCACCGCCGGCAATCGCGGCCGCGGACTGCACGGCCAACTCGTCCAGCAGCTCGGACAGATGATCGTCTCCGGGGACCTGGGCGCCGACCGGCCGCTGGTGCCCGAGGAGATCGGGCAGCGCTTCGAGGTCTCCCGCACCGTCGTCCGCGAGTCGCTGCGCGTTCTGGAGGCGAAGGGGCTGGTCAGCGCCCGGCCGAACGTCGGCACCCGGGTGCGCCCGGTCAGCGACTGGAACCTCCTGGACCCGGACATCATCGAGTGGCGTGCCTTCGGGCCGCAGCGCGACGACCAGCGGCGCGAGCTGAGCGAGCTGCGCTGGACGATCGAGCCGCTCGCCGCCCGGCTCGCCGCCGGGCACGGGCGCGAGGACGTCCAGCAGCGCCTCGTCGACATGGTCGAGATCATGGGGCATGCCCTCGGGCAGGGCGACGCGCTCACCTTCTCCCGTGCCGACACCGAGTTCCACTCGCTGCTGATTCAGGTCGCGGGCAACCGGATGCTGGAGCACCTCTCCGGGATCGTCTCGGCCGCCCTCCAGGTGTCCGGCGGACCCGTCACGGGCTGTGACCGCCCCAATGAGACCTCGGTGGCGCAGCACGCCCGGATCGTCGACGCGCTCGCCGCCGCCGACGGCGCGGCCGCGGAGAACGCCATGCGCCAGCTCCTCACCGTGCACCCGGAGATCGAGCGGGTGGTTCCCGCGCCGCGCGAGCACTGAGCCGTGCGCGCCGCTTCGGGCCCGGACGGCACGGCGACCGCGCCCTGCCGTCCTCCGGCGGCCCCGTCGGGCCGGTGAGCGGCCTCCCGCAGGACCCCGCCGCGGAGGATCCTCCGCGTACGGCGGGGTCCGCGCCTGTGGCGGGCGGGAGAGCCCCGGCGCATGCTTCCGTATTGCGATCACCGATGACTTCAGTTGATCAAATTTGCCCTTATATGGCCACTTTTAAGCACTTACGGGGTGTGACTCGGGCCACGCGGATTGGGCGTAACGCTCGTGGAAACAGCGCGATGACCTAAGAGGTGACAGCCGCGGAGGGAATACGGACGCCGTTCATGGCGCTGTGCCTCTTCCCCGGCCCCCGCCCGCGCCGTCGGCCCATTCCCAGGCCGGTGGTCGGCTCCTGTCCACTGTGGACGGGGCCGGAAGCCGTTTTCCAACGTTCCGAGAGGTTGTTCGTGTCGGCCAGCACATCCCGTACGCTCCCGCCGGAGATCGCCGAGTCCGTCTCTGTCATGGCGCTCATTGAGCGGGGAAAGGCTGAGGGGCAGATCGCCGGCGACGATGTGCGTCGGGCCTTCGAAGCTGACCAGATTCCGGCCACTCAGTGGAAGAACGTACTGCGCAGCCTCAACCAGATCCTCGAGGAAGAGGGTGTGACGCTGATGGTCAGTGCCGCGGAGCCAAACAAGCGCACCCGAAAGAGCGTCGCAGCGAAGAGCCCGGCCAAGCGCACCGCCACCAAGACGGTCGCGGCGAAGACGGTGACCACGAGGAAGGCCACCGCCACCGCCACGCCGGCGGCGCCCACCGCCGACTCGTCGGCCGAGGACGACTCCCCGGCCACGAAGGCGGCGGCGAAGAAGGCGGCCCCGGCCAAGAAGACGGCGGCCAAGAAGGCCACCGCCGCCAAGAAGACGGCGGCCAAGAAGACCACCGCCGGCAAGAAGGACGACGCCGAGATCCTCGAGGACGAGGTGCTCGAGGACCCGAAGGGCGCGGAGGAGCCCGAGGGCACCGAGAACGCCGGCTTCGTGCTCTCCGACGAGGACGAGGACGACGCGCCCGCGCAGCAGGTCGCCGCGGCCGGCGCCACGGCCGACCCGGTCAAGGACTACCTCAAGCAGATCGGCAAGGTCCCCCTGCTCAACGCCGAGCAGGAGGTGGAGCTCGCCAAGCGCATCGAGGCGGGCCTCTTCGCCGAGGACAAGCTGGCCAACTCCGACAAGCTCGCCCCCAAGCTGAAGCGCGAGCTGGAGATCATCGCCGAGGACGGCCGGCGGGCCAAGAACCACCTGCTGGAGGCCAACCTCCGCCTGGTGGTCTCCCTGGCCAAGCGCTACACCGGCCGCGGCATGCTCTTCCTGGACCTCATCCAGGAGGGCAACCTCGGTCTGATCCGCGCGGTGGAGAAGTTCGACTACACCAAGGGCTACAAGTTCTCCACGTACGCCACCTGGTGGATCCGGCAGGCGATCACCCGCGCTATGGCCGACCAGGCCCGCACCATCCGCATCCCGGTGCACATGGTCGAGGTCATCAACAAGCTCGCGCGCGTCCAGCGCCAGATGCTCCAGGACCTGGGCCGCGAGCCCACCCCGGAGGAGCTGGCCAAGGAGCTCGACATGACCCCGGAGAAGGTCATCGAGGTCCAGAAGTACGGCCGCGAGCCCATCTCGCTGCACACCCCGCTGGGCGAGGACGGCGACAGCGAGTTCGGCGACCTCATCGAGGACTCCGAGGCGGTCGTCCCGGCCGACGCGGTCAGCTTCACCCTGCTGCAGGAACAGCTGCACTCGGTCCTCGACACCCTGTCCGAGCGCGAGGCGGGCGTCGTCTCGATGCGCTTCGGTCTCACCGACGGTCAGCCCAAGACCCTCGACGAGATCGGCAAGGTGTACGGCGTCACGCGTGAGCGGATCCGCCAGATCGAGTCCAAGACCATGTCGAAGCTGCGCCACCCGTCGCGTTCGCAGGTGCTGCGCGACTACCTCGACTAGGTCGCGGCCCGTCCGACACCGAGGGCCCGGTTCCCCCGCGGGGAGCCGGGCCCTCGTGCTGCGGTGTGCGCCGCCCTGTCCGACTCTGGGTGTTCAACGATCATCCGGAGTGAGGAGCGCGCATGCGAGGCCGTATTGTCCGGGCACTGGCCCGGCCGCTGGTCATGGCGGCCGTCGGGGTCGCGATACCGCTGCTGAACGCGGCGCCCGCGACCGCCGACAGCGTTGTCGTCGGAGGCTTCCCCGTCGACGTGTCACAGAGCCCGTGGACCGTGGCGCTCGCCAGCCGTGACCTGTTCGGAGGCACCCGCGCGGGGCAGTTCTGCGGCGGCGTGGCCGTCGCCCCGACCGCCGTGCTCACCGCGGCCCACTGCCTCGGCCGAGACGTCGTGGGCGCCCCGCCGACACCGGACCTGAAGGTCATCACCGGCCGCACCGACCTCCTCTCCGACCAGGGCAAGGAGATCGCGGTGCGTTCCGTCTGGGTCAACCCGGGCTACGACAGCTCCACCAACGGCGGCGACTTCGCCGTGCTCACCCTCGCCGAACCGCTGCCCAGCGGCGCCGTCGTGCCGATGGCGGGCGCCGGGGACCCCGCGTACACGCCCGGCACCAGTGCCACGGTCTACGGCTGGGGGGACACCGACGGCAACGGCGCGTACGCCCACAGTCTGCGCGGCGCGCGGGTGCACGTCCTGCCCGACGCACGGTGCGAGCGGGCGTACCCGGGCGGCGGCGACGGCACGTACGCGGCCGAGACGATGCTGTGCGCGGGCGAGACCACGGGGGGCCGGGACGCGTGCCAGGGAGACAGCGGCGGGCCGCTGGTGGCCCAGGGACGGCTGATCGGGCTGGTCTCCTGGGGTAACGGCTGCGGGCGCGCGGACAGCCCTGGCGTGTACACGCGGGTGTCCGAGGTGGTGAGGACCCTGAGCCGGGCCGACGGCGCCAAGGCGCTGCGCCCGGGGGCCGACGCGACCTGACCGCGCCGGGGAGGAACGGCGGGCGCCGACGCGGTGGCGCCGGAGACGAGAACGGGCGGCCGCCCCTGTCATGACAGGGGCGGCCGCCCGTTCGCCGGCCTGTGCCGGAGCTGGCTCGTCGTGCCAGGTGGTGTCAGCGCTCTTCTTCGGACGCGCTGGCCGGGGCGGAGGTCAGACGCTCCGTCTCGTCCTGTATCTCAGCGGCGATCTTCTTGAGTTCCGGCTCGAACTTGCGCCCGTGGTGGGCGCAGAAGAGCAGCTCTCCGCCGCTGAGCAGCACGACGCGCAGGTATGCCTGGGCGCCGCAGCGGTCGCAGCGATCAGCGGCCGTCAGCGGGCTCGCGGGGGTCAGAACAGTAGTCACGTCGCCTCTTCTCTAGCTCGACGAGCTGTCGTACCAGGGTCAACATCCAACCAGCCCCAAACGTTCCCGCTCGCGGCTTTTCCCCGAAAAATCTTTCCGGGGCGGCTGTCCGTTGCCGGTTTGGCGGCGAATGTGCCGTATTACGTGTCTGTGTGTCTTACGGGTTCGCGCTGTCGGTCATGGTCGGTCCTCCCGGCCGGATTGCCGGTTGTTCATGAGGACGTGCCCGGAGCCTAAATGGTTCATG
The DNA here is from genome assembly GCF_039543625.1 of Streptomyces similanensis. Taxonomy (NCBI): domain Bacteria; kingdom Bacillati; phylum Actinomycetota; class Actinomycetes; order Kitasatosporales; family Streptomycetaceae; genus Streptomyces; species Streptomyces similanensis. The sequence goes on from NZ_BAABKC010000011.1 coordinate 31,955, forward strand.
CCCCGAAGGGAACGTGATATGTGCTTCACTCCATCGAGGGATCGAACGTGTATGCGACTCTGGACTAGTCTGAGTCGCTGCCGAGGGTGGCGTTACAAGGGCTCTACCAGGGCTCGGTACCCTCTGAGCGGCAACCGAAGCCACGCCCTTACCCACCAGGGCCTCAACTGAAATTCAGCGAGGAGCGAACCGCGTGACCGCCGATACGTCCGTGCCGTCCACAGCGCTGCTGGCAGGAGCAGACCGGGACGGTTCCAACTACACCGCGCGGCACCTGCTCGTCCTCGAGGGCCTCGAAGCCGTGCGCAAGCGTCCGGGCATGTACATCGGATCGACCGACAGCCGCGGTCTGATGCACTGCCTGTGGGAGATCATCGACAACTCCGTGGACGAGGCCCTGGCCGGCGTCTGCGACCACATCGAGGTCGTCCTGCACGACGACGCCTCCGTGGAGGTGCGCGACAACGGCCGCGGCATCCCCGTCGACGTCGAACCGCGCACCGGCCTGTCCGGCGTCGAGGTCGTCATGACCAAGCTGCACGCGGGCGGCAAGTTCGGCGGCGGCTCGTACGCGGCCTCCGGCGGCCTGCACGGCGTCGGCGCCTCCGTGGTCAACGCCCTGTCCGCGCGGCTGGACGTCGAGGTCGACCGCGGCGGCCACACCCACGCCATCAGCTTCCGCCGCGGCGTGCCCGGCGCCTTCACCGGCAGCGGCCCCGAGGCGAAGTTCGACGCCACGAGCGGGCTGCGCAAGGCCAGGAAGATCCCCAAGGCGCGCACCGGCACGCGCGTGCGCTACTGGGCCGACCGCCAGATCTTCCTCAAGGACGCCAAGCTCTCCCTGGAGACGCTGCACCAGCGCGCCCGCCAGACGGCGTTCCTGGTGCCCGGCCTGACCATCGTCGTCCGCGACGAGTACGGCCTGGGCGAGGGCGGCAGCAAGGGCGAGGAGTCCTTCCGCTTCGACGGCGGCATCAGCGAGTTCTGCGAGTACCTGGCCGGCGACAGGCCCGTCTGCGACGTCCTGCGCTTCAACGGGCAGGGCACCTTCAAGGAGACCGTCCCCGTCCTCGACGAGCACGGCCAGATGACGCCCACCGAGGTCACCCGCGAACTGGGCGTGGACGTCGCGATGCGCTGGGGAACCGGTTACGACACCACCCTGCGCTCCTTCGTCAACATCATCGCCACCCCGAAGGGCGGCACCCACGTCGCCGGCTACGAGCAGGCCGTCACCAGGACGATGAACGAGGTGCTGCGCGCCAAGAAGATGCTGCGCGTGGCCGAGGACGACATCGTCAAGGACGACGCCCTCGAAGGACTCACCGCCGTCGTCACCGTGCGCCTGGCCGAGCCGCAGTTCGAGGGCCAGACCAAGGAGGTCCTCGGCACCTCGGCGGCCCGCCGCATCGTCGGCAACGTGATCACCAAGGAACTCAAGGCGTTCCTGACCTCCACCAAGCGGGACGACGCCCAGCAGGCCCGGGTGGTCATGGAGAAGGCGGTCGCCGCCGCCCGCACGCGCATCGCCGCCCGCCAGCACAAGGACGCCCAGCGCCGCAAGACGGCCCTGGAGTCCTCCTCGCTGCCCGCCAAGCTCGCCGACTGCCGCAGCGACGACGTCGACCGCAGCGAACTGTTCATCGTCGAGGGCGACTCCGCGCTCGGCACGGCCAAACTCGCCCGCAACTCCGAGTTCCAGGCGCTGCTGCCGATCCGCGGCAAGATCCTCAACGTCCAGAAGTCGTCCGTCACGGACATGCTGAAGAACGCCGAGTGCGGGGCGATCATCCAGGTCATAGGAGCGGGCTCGGGCCGCACCTTCGACCTGGACACGGCGCGCTACGGCAAGATCATCATGATGACCGACGCCGACGTGGACGGCTCCCACATCCGGACGCTGCTCCTGACGCTGTTCCACCGCTACATGCGGCCCATGGTCGAATCCGGCCGGGTGTTCGCCGCGGTGCCGCCGCTGCACCGCATCGAACTCGTCCAGCCGAAGAAGGGCCAGGACAAGTACGTCTACACGTACTCGGACCGGGAACTGCGCGACAAGCTGCTCGAGTTCCAGAGCAAGAACATCCGCTACAAGGACTCGATCCAGCGGTACAAGGGCCTCGGCGAGATGGACGCCGACCAGCTGGCCGAGACCACGATGGACCCGCGCCACCGCACCCTGCGCCGGATCAACCTCTCCGACCTGGAGTCCGCGGAACAGGTCTTCGACCTGCTCATGGGCAACGACGTGGCGCCCCGCAAGGAGTTCATCGCGAGTTCGGCGGCCACGCTGGACCGCTCGCGCATCGACGCGTAGCCGCCTCGGCTCCCCGCCCGGCCGCGACGGGCGGTGAACACCGCTGATCTCCACCCGCGGGTGGAGATCAGCGGTGCCGCGGGGTCCACCCATGATCCACCCGTGGTCCACCCCCGCTCCGATCAAGCAGCCCGCGCTTTTCCGTAGCGTCGAAGGCGTCGACGGTGCTCCGCCGCCGGCCTCTCCCTTCCCGCTCCACGGAGGCTCCATGTCCGGGCTTGTCAACGCGCTGGTGATCGTCGCCGTCGCGGCACTGGTGATCTCGCGGCAGTTCCGCGCACGCCGGCTCGACACGACCCGGCGCTGCTGGCTCCTGCCCGCGATCCTCGCGGTCGTCGCGCTGCGCGAGCCCGGCATACTCGACGCCCACCACCGCACCGGGTCCGCCGCGCTGCTCGCCGCCGAACTGATCGTCGGCCTGGGCATCGGAGCCGGCTGGGCCTGGACCACGCGCATATGGACGGAGCCGGACGGCGCCGTGTGGACCAAGAGCACCAAGGCGAGCATCGCCGTGTGGCTCGGCGGCATCCTCCTGCGCGTCGGCCTCTTCGCACTCGGCGCGCTGCTGGGCGTGCACCAGGACAGCGCCGCCGTCCTGCTCGCGCTCGCGGCGACCCTCCTCGTCCGCTCGGCCGTCCTCGTCCAGCGCACCAAGGTCCTCGCCCCGGCGGACGCCGGAAGCGCGGCGTACGGTGACGGGGAGCCGCGGCCCGCGTGGAAGGAGCGTGTATGACGGACAACGTCTGGACGCGCTGGCCCTCACAAGAAGCGCTGAGCCGCGAAGGGATCTCACGGCCCCGGCGCCTGCTCGGCTGGGGCGTGCGGCTGCTGGTGATCGGCATGCTGCTATGGGGCGCCGTCCACAACCACCACGTGCACATCTGGGCGGCCGTCGCGGCCGCGGCGGGCGTCCTGGCCGCCGCGGGCCTGGCCTGGGCCTTCTTCCGTACCACGCTCGCCCACCGCCTCTGGCCCTCCCTCGGCCTCCTCACGGTGCTCTTCGGCGTCGGAGCCGCCGTCCGGACCGGCGGCTTCGACGTGCCCGGTCTCGTCATCTGGTGCGGCTGCGCCGTCGTGGCACTGGAACGGCTGCCCCTCGCCGCCGCCACGCCCGTGGCCGCGCTCGCCCTGACCACGTACGCCGTGGTCGACGACGACCGATGGCTCACCACCGTCGCCACGACGATCGGACTCGCCCTCGCCGGCTATGTGCTGCGGCTGGACGCCGACGCCCGCGGCAACGCCCAACGGCTTCTCGCCCAGGAGCGAGCGGCGCACGCGGCGGAGACGGAGTCGGCGGCGCTCGCGGAACGGGCCAGGATCGCGCGCGAGATCCACGACGTGCTCGCCCACAGCCTCTCGGCGCAGATGGTGCACCTGGAGGCGGCCCGGCTCCTCATCGAGCGGGGCGCGGACCGGGAGCAGATCCTCCAGCGGGTGGTCGCCGCCCGGGGGATGGCCCGGGACGGCCTCGCCGAGACCCGGCAGGCACTGTCCGCCCTGCGCGGCGAGCTGACGCCCCTGGAGGAGTTCCTCAGCGAGCTGGTGGAGGCGAACGCCGGGGCGGAGGTCACCGTCTCGGGTGAACGCAGACCGCTGCCCGCCGAGGCGTCGCAGGCCGTGCGCAGAGTCGCCCAGGAGGCCCTGACCAACGTCCGCAAGCACGCCGCGGGCGCGAAGGTCCGGGTGCGGCTGGACTACGGCGAGCACCAGGTCGTGCTGGACGTCAGCGACTTCGGCGGCTCTCCGGGCGAACTCACCGGCGCCGGCGGCGGGTACGGTCTGCTGGGCATGCGGGAGCGTGCCGAGCTGCTGGGCGGTTCGCTGGAGGCAGGACCGCGCGAGGAGGGGTTCGCGGTGACGTTGAAGGTGCCGGTATGACGCAGGAGGCCGGCAAGAGGCCCGCGCGGGTGGTGGTCGCCGACGACCAGACCGTGGTGCGGGAGGGCATCGTGATGCTGCTCGGCCTGCTGCCCGGCATCGAGGTGGTGGGAGCGGCCGGAGACGGCGACGAGGCCGTGCGGCTCGTCGCGGAACTCGCTCCCGACGTGGTCCTGATGGATCTGCGGATGCCCCGCTGCGACGGCGTCGAGGCCACCCGGCGGATCCGCGCCGAGCACCCCGGGACACAGGTGGTGGTCCTGACGACGTTCGCGGACGACGACTCGCTCTTCCCCGCCCTCAGAGCGGGAGCACGCGGGTATCTGACCAAGGACGCGGGCGGCGACGAGATCGTCCGCGCGGTGGAGAGCGTGCTGTCCGGCCAGGCGGGACTGTCACCCAGCATCCAGCGACGGCTGCTGGAACGCCTGTCCGAGCCCGAGCCGCAGCCCTGGGCGGCCGCACCGGACGAGGCGCCGGACGGACTCACCGCCCGCGAGTGCGAGGTGCTGGTGCTGATCGCCGAGGGACTGACCAACCAGGAGATCGCCCGCCGGCTGCACGTGTCGACGGCGACCGTGAAGACCCACATCAACAACCTGTTCGCCAAGACCGGCCTCAAGGACCGCGCGCAGGCCGTGCGTTACGCCTACGCGAAGGGACTGGTGCGGCCACCGGCGAGGTGAATCACCTGATGGGGTGAACAGCGGGAGGAAGGGAAGTCGGGGATCTTCCCGGTCTGTCCATGCTTGGGCATGCAGTCAAGTGACGGCCGTCCCACAGGGGACGGGGGAGGCCCCGACAGGGCGCCCGGGAACCACGATGGCCAGGAACCGGCACGGGAGGAGACGGCGTACCGCGACCCCTGGTACGACGCCCTGGCATCCGGATGGGGGGAGGGCGACGGCGGCGGAGTCCCCACCGCGCCGGTGCCGGCGGCACGCCGTGAGGACGAGACGGGCGGGGGCGCCCGCGCCGCGGCCGAGGCGTACCTCGAGGTCCAGCGCAGTGCGGCGTTCCAGGAGGTGCGCCGGCGCTACCGCAGGTTCGTGGTGCCCGCGGTGACGGCGTTCCTCATCTGGTACGTCGGCTATGTCGTGACCGCGACGACCGCACCGGGTCTCATGGCGCGGCCGGTGGCGGGCGCGGTCAACGTGGCGATGCTCGCCGGACTCGGCCAGTTCCTGACCACCTTCCTCCTCACCTGGGCCTACGCCCGGCACGCTCGGCTGCGCCGGGACCGCGCCGCGCTCGAACTGCGCTGGGACACCCAGGAACTGACCCGCGGCGTTCAGGGCGGTGTGTCGTGACCGGTGATCATCAGACCCTGGCGCTGCTGCTGTTCAGCGTGTTCGTGGCGGTCACGCTGGGGATCACGACCTGGGTGAGCCGCCACCGGCACGGTTCGGCGGAGGAGTTCTACGCCGGTGGACGGCTCTTCTCGCCCATGGAGAATGGTTTTGCCATCGCCGGCGACTACGCGTCCGCGGCCTCCTTCCTGGGCGTGCCCGGACTGATCGCCCTGTTCGGCTACGACGGCGTGCTGTACGTGGTCGGATTCCTCGTGGGCTGGCTCGTGGTGCTGTTCCTCGTCGCCGAACTGGTACGCAACTGCGGGCGGTTCACCCTGGCCGACGTGGTCGCGGCGCGGATGAGCGAGCGGCCGGTGCGCATCGCGGCGGGCACCTCCTCCGTCACCGTGTCGGTCCTGTACCTGGTGGCGCAGATGGTGGGCGCGGGGAGCCTGGTCGCGCTGCTGCTCGGGCGGACCGGCGGCGCCGCCCAGGTGTGGACCGTCATCGGGGTCGGCGCGCTCATGGTGATCTACGTGTCGCTGGGCGGGATGCGGGCCACCACCTGGATCCAGATCGTCAAGGCGGTACTGCTGCTGGGCGGCACCGTCGTGCTGACCGCGCTCGTCATGGTCCGCTTCCACGGCGACCTCGACCGGCTGCTGCTTACCGCGGCCGAGCGCAGCGGGCACGGCAGCGAGTTCCTCGCACCCGGCCTCCGATACGGCGGGGACTGGACCTCCCGCCTCGACTTCATCAGCCTCGGCCTCGCCCTGGTGCTCGGCACGGGCGGCCTGCCGCACATCGTGTCCCGCTTCTACACCGTGCCGACCGCGCTGGCCGCCCGCCGCTCGACCATCTGGTCCATCGGGCTCATCGGCGCGTTCTACCTGATGACGATCGTCCTCGGGTTCGGCGCGGCCGCGATCGTCGGACCCGAGGCTGTCCGGGGTTCGAACGGGGCCGGCAACACGGCGGTGCCGCTGCTCGCCCTCGATCTGGGCGGCGGCGCGTCCTCCACCGGCGGCACCGTGCTGTTCGCGGTGGTGGCCGCGGTCGCCTTCGCCACCATCCTCGCCGTGGTCGCCGGGATCACGCTCGCCTCGTCGGCGTCCGTGGCACACGACCTGTACGCGTCGCTGCGGCGGCGCAGGGGCGGCCGGCCGCGCGGCGAGGTCGCCGTGGCGCGCGCGGCGGCGGTCGGCATCGGGGTGGTGGCGATCGCCCTGGGTCTGGTCGCCCGCGACCTCAACACCGCCTTCCTGGTCGGTCTCGCCTTCGCCGTCGCGGCCTCCGCGAACCTGCCCGTCCTCCTCTACTCGCTCTTCTGGCGCGGATTCACCACCCGTGGCGCGGTGTGGGCCGTGTACGGCGGGCTGATCCCGGCCCTGGGGCTCGTCGCGCTCTCCCCGGTGGTCTCCGGCAGCCCCGGCTCGCTGTTCCCGGGCGTGGACTTCCAGTTCTTCCCGCTGGACAACCCCGCCCTCGTCTCCGTTCCGCTGGGCTTCCTCGCCGGCTGGTTCGGCACCGTGACCTCCGCCGAACTGCCGGACGAGGCCAAGCACGCGGAGACCGAGGTGCGGTCGCTGACCGGCGCGGGGGCCGTGTAGGGCCGGTCCCGGCGCCGGCGGTCGGGCGGTCCGGCGGTCGGGCGGTCCGTCGGCCGTCGCGGCGGCGCGCCCCGCGTCGGCGTGGCGCTACGGCGCCACCCAGGCGTAGCGGTGCTCCGGGCGGCCGGTGTCGCCGTACTTCAGGGACAGACGCAGGCGGCCCGCCTGTTCCAGGTGGCGGAGGTAGCGCTGCGCGGTGGAGCGGCTCAGGCCGGTGCGGGCGGCCACCTCGTGGGCCGACAGGGGCTGCCCCGCACGGTGCAGGACGCCGCAGATGAGGTCCGTCGTCGGCTCCGAGTGGCCGCTGGGCAGGCCGGGGGAGGAGGGCGCGGGCCCGGTGCGCAGCGCGCCGAAGATCCGGTCCACCTGTTCCTGCCCGGCCACTCCCCGGCCGCCGACCCGGTCGACGGTGCGGCGCAGGGCGGCGTAGGAGTCCAGGCGGGTGCGCAGCGCGGCGAAGGTGAACGGCTTGACCAGGTAGTGCAGGGCGCCCAGCCGCATCGCCTGCCGCACGGTGGCCACGTCCCCGGTCGCGGTGATCATGATGACGTCGGCGCCCAGCCCCTGCTCGCGCATGCGGTGGACGAGTTCCAGGCCCGTCCGGTCGGGCAGATAGTGGTCGAGCAGCACCAGGTCGATGTCCCCGCGCTCCACGGTGGCCAGCGCCTGGGCGGCACTGTGCGCGCGGGCGGCCACCCGGAAACCGGGAACCTTTCCCACGTACTTGGCGTTGATCTCGGCGACACGGAAGTCGTCGTCGACCACCAGGACGTCAATCATCGGGCCTCTTCCTCCAGGCCGGGCGAGTGTTCAGCCCGTGTTCCGGCTCCGTTGTTGTAGCGCGAGCAAAACGAGCACAACAGGTCCTTGCGAGCAAAAGAACGGCTTGCGCCCCAAAGACTGCTGCTGTGGCCGGGGCCACACCTACCGTCCCGGGCCATGAGCACAGACACCAGCCCCGCCATCGAGCTGCGGGGCGCGAGCAAAACGTTCAGGACCCCGTCCGGGGGCCTGCACACGGCCGTCCGGGACCTCGACCTCACCGTCCGCCGGGGCGAGTTCGTGGCCGTGGTCGGCCCCACCGGCTGCGGCAAGTCGACCACCCTGACACTGGTCAGCGGCCTGGAGGAGCCCACTCAGGGCGATGTGCTGGTGGCCGGCGAGCCGGTTCGCGGTGTCGGCGGCAAGGTCGGCTTCGTCTTCCAGCAGGACGCCACCTTCCCCTGGCGCACGGTGCTGTCCAACGTGATGGCCGGGCCGCGTTTCCGCGGCGTGCCGAAGGCGGAGGCCAAGGAGAAGGCGCGCGCCTGGCTGGACCGGGTCGGGCTCGCCGCGTTCGAGGACCGCTATCCGCACCAGCTCTCCGGCGGCCAGCGCAAGCGCGTCGCCCTCGCCGCCACCTTCGTCAACGACCCCGAGATCCTGCTGATGGACGAGCCCTTCTCGGCGCTCGACGTGCAGACCCGGGCGCTGATGTCGGACGAGCTGCTGGAGCTGTGGGAGGGCACGGGCGCCTCGGTCGTCTTCGTCACCCACGACCTGGAGGAGGCCATCGCGCTCGCCGACCGGGTCGTGGTGATGACGGCCGGTCCCGCCACCGTGAAGCGGGTCTTCGACATCGCTCTGCCCCGGCCGCGCAAGGTCGAACAGGTGCGGTTGCAGACCCGGTTCATCGAGATCTACCGGGAGATCTGGGAGTCCCTCGGCGAAGAGGTCCGCATCACCCGCGAGAGGGGTGCCGCCCGTGTCGCCTGAGATCCTCGACACGCCCGTCGTCGACACGGCCGGGACGCCCGACCGGGCCCAGTCGCGGGCCCGCGCCGCCCGTCGGCGCAAGGCGACCGTCAACGCGGCCCGCGCCCTGCTCCTGGTGGCCGTGCTCGGTCTGTGGGAGGTGCTCTCCCGCGCCGAGGTCATCGATCCCTTCAACTTCTCGATGCCCTCGCGGATCTGGGACCAGATCTGGACCTGGATCACCCACGGCACCGCGCTCGGCTCACTGGGCGAGCAGATCTGGTACACGCTCTACGAAGCGCTGCTGGGCTGGGTGTTCGGCGTGGTGGCCGGTGTGGTCCTCGGCATCGCGCTGGGCCGCGTCGCCTTCCTGGCCGACGTCCTCGGCCCCTACATCAAGGTGCTCAACTCCATCCCGAGGATCGTGCTCGCGCCGATCTTCGTCATCTGGTTCGGGCTCGGACCGGTCTCCAAGATCGCCTCGGCCGTCGTCCTCGTCTTCTTCCCGGTGTTCTTCAACGCCTTCCAGGGCGCCCGCGAGGTCGACCGCAACCTTGTCTCCAACGCCCGGATCCTCGGCGCGAGCGACCGCAGGGTGACGCTCCAGGTGGTCATCCCGTCCGCGACCTCCTGGATCTTCACCAGCCTCCACGTCAGCTTCGGCTTCGCGCTGATCGGCGCGATCGTCGGCGAGTACATCGGCGCCACCAAGGGCATCGGCCTGCTCGTCGCGCAGTCCCAGGGCACGTTCAACGCGGCCGGCGTCTACGCCGCGATGGTCATCCTCGCCGCGGTCGCCCTCGTCGCCGAAGGACTGCTCACCTTCGCCGAGCGGCGCATCTTCCGCTGGAAGCCCACGGACACGGGCGACTGAGCGAACTCGGGCCCCGCACTCTTCCCTCCCCGGACCCTCTCCTCCTCGTACCATTCCCTCACAAGGACGTGAACCGCCATGCGCAAGCCCGCCAGATTCGCGGCGTCCGCCGCCGCCGGCCTGCTCGCCCTGTCCACCCTCACCGCCTGCGCCAACGACGCGGCCGGCACCACCGCCGGCTCCGGCGGCGGGGGCGGCGGCAAGGGCGAGCACGTGAAGATCATGGTCGGCGGTCTGGACAAGGTCATCTACCTGCCCGCCATGCTCACCCAGCGCCTCGGCTACTTCTCCGCCCAGGGCCTGAACGTCGAGCTGCTGAGCGAACCCGCCGGCGTCCAGGCCGAGACCGCCCTCGTCTCCGGGCAGGTGCAGGGCGCCGTCGGCTTCTACGACCACACCCTCGACCTCCAGGTCAAGGGCAAGGACATCGAGTCCGTGGTGCAGTTCTCGCACGCGCCCGGCGAGGTGGAGGTCGTCTCCGCCAAGGCGGCCGACGAGATCGCTTCGCCCAAGGACTTCAAGGGCAGGAAGCTCGGCGTCACCGGCCTCGGCTCCTCGACCGACTTCCTCACCAAGTACCTCGCGGTCAAGAACGGGGTGAGCGTCAGCGAGTTCACGCCGGTCGCCGTCGGCGCCGGGCCGACCTTCGTCTCCGCGCTCCAGAAGGGCTCCATCGACGGCGGCATGACCACCGACCCGACCGTCGCCACGATCCTCGACAAGAAGGCCGGGCAGGTCCTCGTCGACATGCGGACCCCGCAGGGCTCGCTGGAGGCCCTCGGCGGCCCCTATCCCTCGTCAAGTCTTTACATGAGCACGGACTGGGTCAACGGCCACAAGGACACCGTCCAAAAGCTCGCCAACGCGTTCGTCAAGACGCTCAAGTGGATGTCCACCCACAGCGCGTCCGAGATCGCCGACAAGATGCCCGACGACTACTCGCAGGGCAACAAGTTCCTGTACGCGGCGGCCATCAAGAGCACCCTGCCCATGTTCACCGAGGACGGTGTCATGCCGGAGGGCGGCCCCGAGACCGTCGAGAAGGTCCTCAAGGCGTTCAACCCCACGATCAAGAACGCCGACGTCGACCTGGGCAAGACCTACACCACCGAGTTCGTGAAGAAGGCCACCGGCTGAGACGAGCAGGACATCGGCCGCATCCGTACGCGGGGGAGGGACACCGCCACCGCCCCCGCCCCACGGGCCGGGCCGTCGGCCGCGGGCCGCCCCCACCCGAGCGGTGTCCGGGCGGCCCGCGGCGCCGCGTCCGCCGGTACCCCGCTCAACGCGCCGTCCCGCCGGCCCGCTCCACGTCGGCGGCGCCGGCCGGCCCGGCCTCCGCGCGGTGCGCCGTCGAGGGCTGGAGGGCCGGTTCGGCGAGCGCCTCGGGCAGGACGACGGTGAACTCCGCGCCGCCGCCGTGCGCCTCGCCCACCGTCACGCCGCCGCCGTGCCGTTCGGCGAGCCGGCGCACCAGGGACAGGCCCAGGCCACGCTTGCCGTGCGCCGGGGGCTGCTTGGTGGACCAGCCCTCGGTGAAGATCAGGTCGCGCCGGTCGGCCGGGATCCCCGGGCCGGTGTCCCACACCCTCAGGACGACGGTCCGCCCCTCGGCCCGCAGTTCCACCTCCACGCGCGCGTGCGGTGTCGCCGCCACGGCGTCGAGCGCGTTGTCCACCAGGTTGCCGACCACCGTCACCAGACCCCGGGGGTCGACCAGTCCGTCCGGCAGCCAGGTCCGGTCCGACACCCACAGCGCGACCCCGCGCTCGGCCGCGACGGTCGCCTTGCCGACCAGCAGGGCGGCCAGCAGCGGATCCCGGATCTTCTCCATCACCTGCTCCGACGTGGCCCGGTGGTCGCCGACGACCTCGCCGACGAACTCCACCGCGTCGTCGAACATCTCCAGCTCCAGCAGCCCGAGCAGAGTGTGCATGCGGTTGGCGTGCTCGTGGTCCTGCGCGCGCAGCGCGTCGATGAGGCCGTGCGTGGAGTCCAGCTCCCGGCCCAGCTGCTCCAGTTCGGTGCGGTCGCGCAGGGTGGCGACGGCGCCGCCGTCGTCGGTAGGCATGCGGTTGGCGATCAGGACCCGCCGGCCGCGCACGGCGAGCAGGTCGGTGCCCGTCACCCGGCCGGCCAGCACGTCGGTCGTACGGCCCTCGCCGAGCGCCTCGTCCGGGGTGCGGCCGACGGCCTCGTCACCGATGCCGAGCAGCCGCCGGGCCTCGTCGTTGAGCAGGCGGACGCGACCGCCGCGGTCCAGGGCGACGACACCCTCCCGGATGCCGTGCAGCATCGCCTCCCGTTCGGCGAGCAGGGCGGCGATGTCCGAGAAGGCCAGGTCCCGCGTCTGCCGCTGGACCCGCCGGGAGATCAGCCAGGCGGCCAGCGCGCCCACCGCGAGCGCGCCGCCCGCGTACGCCAGCAGGCCCGGGATCGCGTCGACCAGCCTGGCCCGGACGCTGTCGTAGGCGATGCCGACCGAGACCGCGCCGATGACGCGGTGGTCGTCGGGATCGCGGAGCGGCACCTTGCCGCGGGCGGAGCGGCCCAGGGTGCCGGTGTCGATCTGCATGACCTCGTGGCCGTCCAGGGCCGCCCTGGGGTCCGTCGAGACGCGGTGGCCGATCTGCCGCGGGTCGGTGTGGGACCAGCGGGTGCCGCGCATGTCCATCACGACGACGTACTCGGCGCTCGTGGCCAGCCGGATCCGCTCCGCCTCCCGCTGCACGGGCCCCCGCACGCTCGGCGCGGTGCTCCGCAGGTCCCGCGCGATCCGCGGGTCCTGGGCGGTGGTCTCGGCGATGGCCAGCGCGCGGCGCATCGCCTGGTCGTCCAGCTGGTGGCTGAGCGGGGCCAGGGACAGCCCGGTCGCGAGGACGGCGACCCCGGCGGCGACCGCCAGCTGCATCAGCAGCACCTGCGAGAACACCCGCCGCGGCAGACCGAGGCGCCGGCGGCGTGCTGGGGCGGTGGACGTCATGGCGACGACGGTACGCGGCGGCACGCGCCGCCCACAGGGGTACGGCACGGATCTCCCAGACGCCTCCCGCGTCCCGCCCGCACCTGTGCCCACGTCCACCCCGCGCCCGCGCCGTGCCCTCCCCGCGCCGTGCCCTCCCCGAGTCCGTCTCGGCGCGGGCCGCCGCCGGGCGCCCCTGCCCCCGTCTCAGGACAGCGCGAGTTCCCGGACGGACACCACGTCCATCCGGGACGGGCCGCCCAGTACCGCCGCGCCGCAGCTCTCCGGGCGGGGCGGTAGGGCGGCGCCCTGTGCCACGACGACGTGCCACTGGTGACCGTCGGTGTGGCTGACGGTCACCTCCCAGCGGGGCGTGTCGCCGTCGGCGCCCAGGGCGTCGGCGCGCGTCACGGTCAGCGCGTCGGCGCGGTACTCGCCGGTGGCCTCGCGCACGGCCAGCTCGGCCGCCTGCGCGGGCCGCTGCCAGGCGGTGCGGCCCCGGCAGCCGTCGAGGACGACGCGGCCCTCCCGCACGCCCCGCAGGGCCTCCTTGACGGTGCGCGCCTCGGCCCGGCCGTACGCGTATCCGTACGGCAGGATCAGCAGCGTCGGCGAGAAGCGGTGGCCGCCGAGGTGGGTGGACTCCCAGACGCCGCGCACTCCGGAAGCCGCCAGTTCCGCCGCCAGCGGCCGGCCGAGCAGCGCGCAGCACCGGTCCCGCCTGCCGTTGGTGCACACGAGGGCGAGCGGGTCGCCGGTGTGCGGCCGGCCGCCGAGAGCCGTGTCGAACGTGCGGTGGTCGCCGCCGCCCAGCGCGTGGAAGTCGAGGTCCAGCAGGCGTTCCGGCGCGGTGGTCAGGGCGCCGTGCAGCCAGGCGCCGCCCGGGACCGTGTGGGCGGCGTACACGTGCCGCGCGGCGGGGGCGTGGAAGTCGGCGTGCCGGCCGGGGCGGCGGATGAGCGCCACCCGGACACCGGTGCCCTGGGCCGCCCGCTCCAGGGCGCGTCCCAGGGCCGGGTCGAGGTGGCTCGACGTGAGCGCCTCGGCGCCCCACGGCCCGGACTGCTCCAGGAGCAGCCACGTCGTCGCCGTGGGCGCGGTGGCGGACACCGGCTCGTCGAGCTGCCGGGAGACAGTCGCGCACGTACTCACAGAGGTAAGCCTAACCTGCCCGCGCGCACGGTGACTTCCGGCCGCGGGACGGGCTACTCCGGCAGCGGCTGCGGGGGCCGCTGCCCGACGTAGCGGCCGCTCGGGCGCATGCGCAGCGGGCGTTCCCCGTACTCCTCCAGGGCGTGGGCGATCCAGCCGGCCGTGCGGGCGACGGCGAAGACGGTCTCGCTCGCGGTGGCGGGCATGGCGCTGGAGGTGGTGAACACGGCGAGGGCCAGGTCGACGTTGGCGTGCAGCGGGGTGCTGCGGGCGGCGGTCGCCACGATGTCCCGGGCCGCGGCGAGGGCGGGCGCGGCCTGCGGAAGATCCTCCAGGAGCGTGAACAGGGCACGCGCGCGTGGGTCCTCGCCGGTGTAGAGGCGGTGGCCGAGTCCGGGGATGCGGCGGCCCTCGCGCAGTTCGTCGGCGATCACCGGGCCGGCCGAGCCCCGGTCCAGCACCTCCAGGATCAGCCGGTGGGCGAGGCCGCCGGCCGCGCCGTGCAGGGGCCCCTCGATGACTCCGAGCCCGGCGGAGACGGCGGCGTACGCGTGGGCGCGGGCGGAGGCGGCCACCCGCACGGCGAGGGTCGAGGCGGCCAGGTCGTGGTCGACGAGCAGGGCCAGCGCGGTGTCCAGGACGCGCAGCGAGGCGTCGTCGGCCGGACGGCCGGTCAGCCGGGCCCACAGGCGCCGGGCGAGCGGCCCCTCGTCGCGGTGGCCGTGCAGGACCGGCGGCAGCGCGTCGACGAGGGTCGGGATGAGGACCCGCGCGGTGCCGAGCACGGCGTCCTCCGACAGGTCGAACCGCAGGGGGTCGGCCGCCGCCGCGGCGATGGCGGCGACCCGCAGCCGGTCGGTGGGGCTCGCGTGCTCGGGCAGCGCGTCGACGGCCCGGCGGGCGACGGCGGCGGACGCCTCGGGCGCGGTGAAGGCGGCTCCGGGGCGCAGCCGTCCGGTCCACAGCCACTCGGCGACCTCTTCGTAGGTGTGCCGGGCGGCCAGTTCCGTCGCGTCGACCCCGCGGAAGTAGTACCGGTCCCCTTCGATGAGGGTGAGGCGGGTCCGCACCGACAGTTCCGCGCCGGCGCCGGCGGTGGCCGCGCTCTCCCGCCTGTTGCGCCGGGCGAGCGCCTCGACCTCCGCGGCGTCGAAGGTGCTGCCCCGGCCGCCGGGTACGCGGTGGCTGCCGAGCTGTCCGCGGCTCACGTACGCGTACACGGTCTCCGGCTTCACGCCGAGCAGTTCGGCGGTCTCCTTCGTGCTCAGCCGCCGCTCCGCGGGGCCGACGGGAGCTTCTTGATCACGCATGGAGCACACCGTAACCGTCCGGACGTACGGACGAAGCATTGATGTAATCAATATTGACAGCCTTATAGTCAAGCATGGACAGTCGAATCAAGTAAAGGGAGGAATCATGACCAGCGACAGGACCGCGTCCACAGTCCTCGACGCGCCGCGAGGGCTCGCCGGAGTCGTCGTGACGGACACCCGAATCGGTGACGTCCGCGGACTCGAAGGCTTTTACCACTACCGCCAGTACTCCGCCGTCGACCTCGCGCACCACCGTCGCTTCGAGGACGTCTGGCACCTGCTCGTCCACGGTGAGCTGCCGGACGCGGACCGCGGCGCCGCCTTCGCGGCGCGCACCGCCGAGCTGCGCCGGCTGCCCGACGAGGTCCGCGCGGCGCTGCCCGGCGTGGCCGCGGCGAGCGCCGGCTCCGGCCCGCTCGCCGGGCTGCGTACGGCGCTGTCGCTGCTCGGGGCCGCGCGCGGCTTCCGCCCGGTGTACGACGTCGACGCCGAGCAGCGGCGCCGGGACACGCTGGTGGCGTGCGCCGCCGTCCCCACCCTGCTGACCGCGCTGCACCGGCTCGGCCGGGGGCTGGAGCCGGTCGAGCCGCGCGCGGACCTGTCGTACGCGGCCAACTACCTCTACATGCTGACGGGGGAGGACCCGGACCCGGAGCGGGTCAGGGCGGTCGAGCAGTACTTGATCTCCACCGTTGACCACGGCTTCAACGCGTCAACCTTCACCGCCAGGGTGATCGCGTCGACGGGCGCGGACGTGGCGGCCTGCCTGGTGGGCGCGGTCGGCGCGCTGTCGGGGCCCCTGCACGGGGGCGCGCCCAGCAGGGCGCTGGACACCCTGGACGCCATCGGCACACCCGACCGCGTCGACGCCTGGATCCGCGAACGGGTGCTGGCCGGTGAGCGCATCATGGGCTTCGGTCACGCCGTCTACCGCACCGAGGACCCCCGCTCGCGGATGCTGCGCGAGACGGCGCAGCGGTTCGGCGGGCCGCGGGTCGACTTCGCCGTCGAGGTCGAGCGGCGGGTCGAGGCGATCCTCGCCGAGCTGAAGCCCGGCCGCGAACTCCACACGAACGTCGAGTTCTACGCCGGCGTCGTCATGGAACTGTGCGGCCTGCCCCGGGAGATGTTCACCCCGACCTTCGCGGCGGCCCGCGTGGTCGGCTGGAGCGCGAACATCCTCGAACAGGCGGAGGACTCGAAGATCATCCGGCCGGCGGCGCGGTACGTGGGCCCGCAGGCGCCGGCGGAGCTGCCGGCGGCGGCCTGAGGCGAACCGGAGGGGGCGCCGTCGGGGGCGCGAGGGCGACGAGAGAGACGGGGGAGACGACCGCAAGGCGGCGGGAGCGCGGGCGAGAACGGGAGCGGGCGTGCGGCCTGGTGCCGTTCTGGCACCAGACCTCATCGGCGGGGCGTCGAGCAGGGACGGGATGCCGGACCGCTCGCCGGGCGGACGGATCCGGCGCGGTGGGCGGTTGCGTGCGGCCGGGAGGAGCGACGGGCCGGGTCAGGGGTGGACGCGTGCTCGTGCGGGAGTGTCAGGCGTCGGGGATGTCCGCCTTGGCGCGGATCAGGGTCTCCCGGCTGACGACGACGATGCGCTCGTAGTCCGCGCGGGAGGCGTCGGCGGGCAGCTCACGCTCCAGCGCCTCGGTGGCCTCGGTGCCGATGACGGCGAAGTCGCCGTCGCTCAGCTCGAAGAGGTCGGGGCAGTTGGCTCCCGAGGTACTGCCACGGGCGCTCGGCGGCACACCGATGCGGCGCACGATTTTCAAGGGTCACCGGTCCTTACACGTTCTGGGCACAGTTGTGGCCAGAGCACGGTACTGGGGCCGATGGGCAGGATGTGGCCGCACGACCTGAAAGTCACCCGTGCGGGGCCCTCGTTCCCCACTCCCGGGCGCGGATGAGGCCGTCGACCATCCGCCCCATCCGTGCTTCGTCCGACGTGTGTTCGAGAGTGGCGCGCTGCTCCCTCGACTCCTCCCAGTAGTCCCGCATCACCGGGTCCTGGAAGATCTCGCGCAGCCGTCCGAACAGCTCCCGCTCGTCCAGGTCCCCGTGCATGCGCTGCTGGTGCCGCAGGGTGTCGCGCCGGGAGGACAGTTCCCCCAGCTTCCGCCGCCGCGCCGCCAGCCGCTCCGCCTCCAGTCGGCGTCGGCGCGCGGCCGGCGTCAGCGTGGCGGTGGCGAGCGGCAGCCCGGTCGCGGCGGAGCCGAATCTCCCCGCGCCCTTCTTCCATGTGCCCATGTCAACCCCCGTTCAGGCGGCCGTCCGCCGGTCGGCGGGGAGGCGGAGAGGCGGCGCACGGAGGGAACCGAGGCGAGGGTCGCACACTCCAGCGCCGTGCCCGACGTCTGCCCGGTGCGCGCTGCTGCCGACCGTTCACCTCGGCACGAGTCGCGCGGCTCGTATCCTGGGCGCCGTCCAGTGTCCTGCGCGCACCGCGGCCGTGAGCCGGTGCGCGTGTCGGTGTGAGCGAGGTAGCGCGGTGAAGCAGTCGAGCCCGGTTCAGGGCCCCGGCCCCACGGTGCGGCAGATTCCGGTCGTCGTGCTCGCCGGATTCCTGGGTTCCGGGAAGACCACGCTCCTCAACCACCTCCTGCACCACAGCGGCGGCAGCCGGATCGGCGCGATCGTCAACGACTTCGGCGCCATCGAGATCGACGCCATGGCCGTCGCCGGGGCGCTCGGCGACTCCACCGTCTCCCTCGGCAACGGGTGCCTGTGCTGCGCGGTCGACGCCGGCGAGCTCGACGGTTACCTCGACCGGCTCACCCGGCCCGCCGCCGGCATCGACGTCGTGGTGATCGAGGCCAGCGGGCTCGCCGAACCCCGGGAACTCGTCCGCATGGTCCTCGCCAGCGAGAACCCCCGGGTCGTGTACGGCGGTCTCGTCGAGGTCGTGGACGCCGCCGAGTTCGACGCCACGCGCGCCCAGCACCCGGAGATCGACCGCCACCTCGCGCTCGCCGACCTCGTGGTCGTCAACAAGGCCGACCGGGCCGACGGGGGCGACGGGGGCGAACGGGTGCTCGGACTCGTACGGTCCCTGGTCGACCGGGCCGCCGTCGTCCGGGCCGCCTACGGACGCGTCGACCCCGATTTCCTGTTCGACTGCCGGCCGAGCGAGGAGCGCGTCGGGCAGCTGTCCTTCGACGACCTGCACGTGCACGAGGAGGACGGCGCCGAGGGCGACCACCACGGCCACCCGCACACCGGCTACGACACCCTGTCCTTCGCCTGCGACACGCCGCTCGACCCGCGCCGGCTGATGCGCTTCCTGGACAGCCGCCCCGAGGGCCTCTACCGCGTCAAGGGGTACGTCGACTTCGGGCCCCACGACGCCCGCAACCGGTACGCGGTGCACGCCGTCGGCCGGTTCCTGCGCTTCTACCCCGAGCCGTGGCCGGCCGGCGCGCCCCGCCGCACCCAGCTCGTGCTGATCGGCGCCGGCATCGACGTACCGGCCCTGGACAAGGAGCTCCAGGCGTGCGAGTCGGAGGCCCCGCACACCGCCGACGAGCACGCCATGTGGGGTGTCCTGCGCTACGTGCCGCAGCCTGAGGAACCGGGGGCCCAGGACGCCCCGCGGACCACCGACGCACTCGACACCGGGACACTCGACTTCGGGACGCCCGACCCGCACCGGACGCCCGAGCTCTAGGCCCAGGCCCTGCGTCCGGGCGGATCCAGACCCAGGCCGTACGCCCGGACGGACGAAGACCCCGGCCCCGCACCCGCACCCGGCCCCGCACCCGCACCCTCACCCGGACGGACGCCTGACCCGACCCGGGCCCGGGCCACCTCTCCGGATCAGGCCGGCCCAGCCACCGCCGCCACCGTCTTGGCCAGCGACACGCCCGAGCCGTCACGGCGCGGGTCGATGTCCGGGAGTTCGGCCGGGGTGCCGTTCTTCTGAGCCGCCCGCGCCGGGACGGGGCCCGCCCAGGCGAACGACAGGCAGTCCTCGCCCTTGAGGAACCGCTGGCAGCGCACGCCGCCGGTGGCCCGGCCCTTGCGCGGGTACTGGTCGAACGGCGTGACCTTCGCCGTCGTCTGCACGGAGTCGTCGAGCGTGCCGCGCGAGCCCGCGACCGTGAAGACCACCGCGTCCGCCGCCGGGTCCACCGCCGTGAACGAGATGACCTTGGCGCCCTCGGTGAGCTTGATGCCCGCCACACCGCCGGCCGGGCGGCCCTGCGGCCGGACCTGGGAGGACTGGTAGCGCAGCAGCTGTGCGTCGTCCGTGACGAAGACCAGGTCCTCCTCGCCGGTGCGCAGCTCCACCGCGCCGACGATGCGGTCGCCCTCCTTGAGGGTGATGACCTCCAACTCGTCCTTGTTCGTCGGATAGTCGGGCACCACCCGCTTCACGACGCCCTGTTCGGTGCCGAGGGCGAGACCCGGCGAGGACTCGTCCAGCGTGGTCAGGCAGATCACCGTCTCGTCGTCCCCGAGGGAGACGAACTCGGCGATCGGCGCGCCGCCGGAGAGGTTCGGCGCGGTCGCCGTCTCGGGCAGCTGCGGCAGGTCGACGACGTTCACCCTGAGCAGGCGGCCGGCCGAGGTCACCACACCCACCTCGCCGCGCGCGGTGGCCTCGACCGCGGAGACGATCACGTCGTGCTTGACCCGCCTGCCGTCCGCGTCCCGGGGGAGCGGACCGCCGTTCGGGGTGCGCGCCAGCAGGCCGGTCGAGGACAGCAGGACGCGGCACGGGTCGTCCGCCACCTGAAGCGGCACCGCGGCGACCGGCACGGCGCCCGCCTCCAGCAGCACCGTGCGCCGCGGGTTGCCGAACTTCTTGGCCACCGCCGCCAGTTCCGTGGAGACCAGCTTGCGCAGCTCCGCGTCCGAGTCCAGGATCCGGGTCAGCTCCTCGATCTCCGCGAGGAGCTTCTCCTTCTCCGCCTCCAGCTCGATCCGGTCGTACTTGGTGAGCCGGCGCAGCGGGGTGTCGAGGATGTACTGCGTCTGGACCTCGCTCAGCGAGAACCGCTCCATCAGCCGCTGCTTGGCCTGTGCGGAATTGTCGCTGGAGCGGATCAGACGGATGACCTCGTCGATGTCCACCAGCGCCGTGAGCAGGCCCTCGACCAGGTGCAGCCGGTCGCGTCGCTTGCCGCGGCGGTACTCGCTGCGGCGCCGCACGACCTCGAAGCGGTGGTCGAGGTAGACCTCCAGCAGTTCCTTCAGACCCAGCGTGAGGGGCTGGCCGTCGACCAGGGCGACGTTGTTGATGCCGAAGGACTCCTCCATCGGCGTCAGCTTGTAGAGCTGCTCCAGGACCGCCTCCGGCACGAAGCCGTTCTTGATCTCGATGACCAGGCGCAGCCCGTGCTCGCGGTCGGTGAGGTCCTTGACGTCGGCGATGCCCTGGATCTTCTTCGAGCCGACCAGGTCCTTGATCTTGGCGATCACCTTCTCCGGGCCCACCGCGAAGGGCAGCTCGGTGACGACCAGGCCCTTGCGGCGCGCCGTCACCGTCTCCACCGTGACCGTGGCGCGGATCTTGAACGTGCCGCGGCCGCTCTCGTAGGCGTCCCGGATGCCGGAGAGGCCGACGATCCGGCCGCCGGTTGGCAGGTCGGGTCCCGGGACGAACTTCATCAGCGCGTCCAGGTCCGCGTTCGGGTAGCGGATCAGGTGCCGGGCGGCTGCGATCACCTCGCCGAGGTTGTGCGGCGGCATGTTCGTGGCCATGCCGACGGCGATGCCCGACGCGCCGTTGACCAGCAGGTTCGGGAAGGCGGCGGGCAGCGCCACCGGCTCCTGCTCCTGGCCGTCGTAGTTGGGCGCGAAGTCGACCGTGTCCTCGTCGATCGACTCGGTCATCAGGCTCGTCGCCTCGGCCATCCGGCACTCGGTGTACCGCATGGCGGCCGGCGGGTCGTCGTTGCCCAGCGAGCCGAAGTTGCCGTGGCCGTCGACCAGGGGGACGCGCATCGAGAAGGACTGCGCCAGCCGCACCAGCGCGTCGTAGATCGACGCGTCGCCGTGCGGGTGGAGCTTGCCCATGACCTCGCCGACGACGCGGGCGCACTTCACGTAGCCCCGCTCGGGGCGCAGCCCCATCTCGTTCATCTGGTACACGATGCGGCGGTGCACCGGCTTGAGGCCGTCCCGCGCGTCCGGCAGGGCGCGGGAGTAGATGACCGAGTACGCGTACTCGAGGAAGGAGCCCTGCATCTCGTCGACGACGTCGATGTCGAGGATCTTCTCCTCGTACGGCTCGTCGGGCGGCGGGGTCTTCGTGCTGCGGCGGGCCATCGCTGCCGGCTCCTTGCTGAAGCGTGTGACGGGATCTGACGCGGACCATTGTGGACCGCCCGACTGACAACGCGGACCGTACCCCGCCCCCCGGCCGCCGGGCCCACCGCCTCCCGCCCCGCCCAACACCCCCGCCCCCGGCCGCCGCAGACCGCCACGCCCACTCCGCCGCGCCACCGGTACCCCGTCCGCACCCCCGGCCGCGCCCCCCGCACACCGCCCGTCCACCCGCCGCGCTCCCCGCGGTTCTCGCGGTTCCCGCCGGGCGGCGGCGAGTCGCCGCGCCGTCCCCCTTTCGTGCTCGCTCTCGGCGTACGACGTCCGGGAACTTCGCCAGGGGTGCGCGCGCTTGAATACAGTGGCAGGACCGGCAGGAAAAGGGCGGTTTGCGGACCGCCATCGCGATCGAAGGGACGTACATGCCCATGGGTCACACGGCCACAGCCGAGGCAGGCTCCGGCGGCCTGACAGCGACCGAGCACCGCTTGGCCAACGGCCTGCGCGTGGTGCTCTCCGAGGACCACCTGACCCCGGTCGCGGCGGTGTGCCTCTGGTACGACGTCGGCTCCCGTCACGAGGTCGAGGGACGCACCGGTCTGGCTCACCTTTTCGAGCACCTGATGTTCCAGGGCTCCGCCCAGGTCAAGGGCAACGGCCACTTCGAGCTGGTGCAGGGCGCCGGCGGCTCCCTCAACGGCACCACCAGCTTCGAGCGCACCAACTACTTCGAGACCATGCCCGCCCACCAGCTGGAGCTCGCCCTCTGGCTGGAGGCCGACCGCATGGGCTCCCTGCTCGCGGCCCTGGACGACGAGTCCATGGAGAACCAGCGCGACGTGGTCAAGAACGAGCGCCGCCAGCGCTACGACAACGTCCCCTACGGGACCGCCTTCGAGAAGCTGACCGCCCTCGCCTACCCCGAGGGCCACCCGTACCACCACACGCCCATCGGTTCGATGGCGGACCTGGACGCGGCCACCCTGGAGGACGCCCGCGCGTTCTTCCGCACGTACTACGCGCCGGGCAACGCCGTCCTGTCGGTCGTCGGCGACATCGACCCGCAGCAGACGCTCGCCTGGATCGAGAAGTACTTCGGCTCCATCGAGGCCCACGACGGCAAGCCCGAGCCGCGCGACGGCGCCCTGCCCGACGTCATCGGCGAGCAGCTGCGCGAGGTCGTCGAGGAGGAGGTCCCGGCCCGCGCCCTGATGGCCGCCTACCGGCTGCCGGAGGACGGCACGCGCGCCGGCGACGCGGCCGACCTCGCCCTGACCGTCCTCGGCGGCGGCGAGTCCTCCCGGCTCTACAACCGCCTGGTGCGCCGCGACCGCACCGCCGTCGCGGCCGGCTTCGGCCTGCTGCGGCTGGCCGGCGCGCCCTCCCTGGGCTGGCTGGACGTCAAGGCGTCCGGCGACGTGGAGGTGCCGGTCATCGAGGCCGCCATCGACGAGGAACTGGCCCGGTTCGCCGAGGAGGGCCCCACCGCCGAGGAGATGGAGCGGGCGCAGGCCCAGCTGGAGCGCGAGTGGCTGGACCGGCTCGGCACGGTCGCCGGCCGCGCCGACGAACTGTGCCGCTTCGCCGTCCTGTTCGGCGACCCGCAGCTCGCCCTGACCGCCGTCCAGCGGGTCCTGGAGGTGACGCCCGAGGAGGTCCAGGAGGTCGCCAAGGCCCGCCTGCGCCCCGACAACCGCGCGGTGCTCGTCTACGAGCCCACGCCCGCCGCGGACCACGCCCAGGACGCGGACGCCGCGGCCACCGACGAGACCGAGGAGACGGCGAAGTGACCGAGCTGGCCACCATGGACTTCCACCCCCAGCCGCAGGCCGGCGAGGCCAGGCCGTGGGCGTTCCCGGCGCCGGAGCGCGGCGCCCTGGACAACGGCCTCACCGTGCTGCGCTGCCACCGCCCCGGCCAGCAGGTCGTCGCCGTCGAGGTCCTGCTCGACGCACCCCTGGACGCCGAGCCGGACGGCCTGGACGGCGTCGCCACGATCATGGCGCGGGCGTTCTCCGAGGGCACCGACAAGCACTCCGCCGAGGAGTTCGCCGCCGAGCTGGAGCGCGCCGGCGCGACCCTCGACGCGCACGCCGACCACCCCGGCGTCCGGCTCAGCCTGGAGGTCCCCGCCTCCCGCCTGGCCAAGGGGCTCGGCCTGCTCGCCGACGCCCTCAGGGCGCCCGCGTTCGCCGACTCCGAGGTGGAGCGGCTGGTGGGCAACCGGCTCGACGAGATCCCGCACGAGCTGGCCAACCCCTCCCGCCGCGCCGCCAAGGAACTCTCCAAGGAGCTGTTCCCGGCCACCGCGCGCGTCTCGCGCCCGCGCCAGGGCACCGAGGACACCGTCCGCGCCGTCGACGCGGCGGCCGTCCGCGCCTTCTACGACCGGCACGTGCGGCCCGCCACGGCCACCGCGGTGGTCGTCGGCGACCTCACCGGCATCGACCTCGACGAGCTGCTCGGCGAGACCCTCGGCGCATGGACCGGCTCGCCGGCCAAGCCGCGGCCCGTTCCGCCGGTCACCGCCGACGACACCGGCCGCGTGATCATCGTGGACCGCCCGGGCGCCGTCCAGACGCAGCTGCTCATCGGCCGTATCGGACCCGACCGGCACGACCGGGTGTGGCCCGCGCAGGTGCTCGGCACCTACTGCCTGGGCGGCACCCTCACCTCCCGCCTGGACCGCGTCCTGCGCGAGGAGAAGGGCTACACCTACGGCGTGCGCTCCTTCGGCCAGGTGCTGCGCTCGGCGCCCGACGGCTCGGGCGCCGCGATGCTCGCCATCAGCGGCTCGGTCGACACGCCGAACACCGGACCGGCCCTTGACGACCTGTTCACGGTGCTGCGCAAGCTCGCCGCCGGCGGCCTCACCGACGCCGAGCGGGACGTCGCCGTGCAGAACCTCGTCGGCGTGGCGCCGCTGAAGTACGAGACGGCCGCCGCCGTGGCGAGCACCCTGGCCGACCAGGTGGAGCAGCACCTGCCCGACGACTACCAGGCGACGCTCTATCAGCAGCTCGCCGCCACCGGCACGGTGGAGGCCACCGCGGCCGTCGTCAACGCCTTCCCGGTGGACCGCCTGGTGACCGTCCTCGTCGGTGACGCGGCGCAGATCAAGGAGCCCGTCGAGGCCCTGGGCATCGGTCAGGTCACCGTCGTCCCAGCCGAGTAGCGGCATCCGCCGCCCGCGCGGGCGGCAACGGCGCGCACGCGCGCGTGGGGCCCTGGTGACCGAAGCGTCACCAGGGCCCCGTCATGTCCGAATTGCGGGAGAGGCTGCCCGTCTGACCTGTGGTCTGCGCTACAAAACAGCGGATCCGTTTGGGAATTGAAAGCGGCCCCGTCTAGCGTCGGTCCGGCTGTTCGTCGGCAGTGCGCCGCACCCGCGGCACCGGACAGCCATCGCCGAGTCCCCGTACGGCGCGAGCCAGGGGAGCCGGGGACCCACTCAGTCCCTGGGGTGAATCGGACGCCCGCGCGCCAGCGAGGGGGCCCGTAGGAGACCTTCCTGCTCCGAACCCGTCAGCTAACCCGGTAGGCGAGAGGGAAGGAAAGGACCCACGTCTGCATGGCGTTCACCCGCGCCACCGGGAAGCACCGCCGGCCCAGCCGGATGCACCGCACCACCGCCCGAGCGGCGGGCGTAGCGGCCCTCACCACCACCGGCGTGCTCAGCACCCTGGCCGCCGCCCCGGCGCTCGCCGCCGAGACCCCGGCCCCCGAGGACACCGGCCTCACCCCGGTCATCAGCATCGGTGACACCGTCGCCGCGAAGATCGACGCCCAGGCCGTCGCCCAGCAGCACGCCGCCGAGCAGAAGCTGGCCGAGCAGGCCGCGCGCGTGAAGGCCGCGGCGCTGGCGAAGAAGGAGCGCGAGGCCAAGGAGCGGGCCGCCCGCGAGGCCGAGCGCGAGCGCCTGAACGCCTTCGTGCCGCCGATCTCCGGCTCCTACGTCTCCACCGGCTACAAGACCGGCGGCTCCCTGTGGTCCTCCGGCTCGCACACGGGCATCGACTTCCACGCCATGACCGGCACCACCGTGCACGCGGTCGGCGTCGGCACGGTCGTGGAGACCGGCTGGGGCGGGGCGTACGGCAACCAGATCGTGATCCGGATGGCCGACGGCATGTACACGCAGTACGGCCACCTGTCGTCCATAGGCGTCACGGTCGGCCAGCAGGTCACCGCTGGTCAGCAGATCGGCGTGTCCGGCGCGACCGGCAACGTCACCGGACCGCACCTCCACTTCGAGGCCCGCACCTCCCCGGACTACGGCTCCGACGTCGACCCGGTGGCCTACCTGCGCCACCACGGCGTGAACGTCTGACCGACCCCGCACGGCGACGGCGCGAGCGCGCCGAAGCCCTCCCGAGGACCGTCCACGGTCCGCGGCACCCCGCGAGAACCCCGGCCCCGCGCCGGGGTTTTCGGTGTTTTCGACAGCCACGGGTATTTTGCTGTCCAAAAATTACCCATGGACCTCGGCCGTCCGTCGGAAATCCCGGCGCATTGCAATAGAGTCACGGGAACAAGCGTCCGTCGCCGAAGCGGCACGGTGATTTCAGCGGGATTCGGGCGGAGGTCGGGAATGCGTGTTCCGGCGCACTCGGTGTGCACGGCGATCCGGGACGACATCGTCGCCGGTGTCCATGAGCGCGGCAGCCGGCTCACCGAGGAAGTCCTCGCCCGCCGCTACGGCGTCTCCCGCGTTCCGGTGCGCGAGGCGCTGCGCACCCTGGAGGCCGAGGGCTTCGTGGTGACGCGCCGGCACGCGGGCGCGTGCGTGGCGGAGCCGACCGGGCAGGAGGCCGCCGACCTGCTGGAGATGCACCGGCTGCTGGAGCCGCTGTGCGCCGCCCGGGCCGCCGAGCGGCACACCCAGGCCCACCTCAGGGTGCTGCGCGGCCTGGTCAGACTGGGCCAGGAGCGGGCCGCGAGCGGCCTGGGCGAGGAACTGCGCGCCCTGGGGGGCTGGTTCCACGAGACGCTGGCGCAGGCCTGCGGCAGTCCCGCGCTCACCGCCACGCTGACCCAGCTGCGGCACAAGATCGCCTGGATGTACGTGGTGGAGACCCCGGCCGACCCGGTCGCCGCCTGGGCCGAGCACGGCGCCATCGTGGACGCCGTGGCGCGCCGCGACGGCGAGCGCGCGCGTGCGCTGACCGCCGCGCACACCGAGCGGACGGCCGCCGGCTGCCGCGTGAGGACTTCGCAACATCCCGTCAACATGTCGGGCGCGTGGCATTAACACGGTGCCCGTATACAAAGAGGGATATCCGGCGGTGGAGAATTCGTGCCGCCTTTTTCGGTGTCCCTGAATTCATGTACGGGTGCGGTGTGGACGCTTCCCGAAGGCTGCCCCGAGAAATACGAGTCGGCCCGCCGGAGACGCGCGGGCCGGGGCCGTCGCGCCGAACGGAAAAGCCGAAGCCGCCCCGTCCGGAAAAGGGCGGCGCGGCTTCGGCGTCCGGTCCGGGGGCGAGCCGCCGGACCCGGTGGATCAGACGGTCTCGGGAAGCTCCTCGAGCCCCTCGGCGACCAGCTTGGCCAGGCGGTCGAGCGCGGCGTCCGCGCCCTCGGCGTCGGAGGCCAGGACGACCTCCTCGCCGCCCTGCGCCCCGAGGCCGAGGACGGCCAGCATGGAGGCCGCGTTGACGGGCGCGCCGTCGGCCTTGGCGATCGTCACGGGGACGCCGGAGGCCGTGGCGGCCCGGACGAAGATGGAGGCGGGGCGGGCGTGGAGGCCCTCGGCCCAGCCGACGTTGACGCGGCGCTCAGCCATGTGATGCTGCCCTTCAGGTGTACCAAGTTGTCTAGACCAGTTTCCCACACCTGAGGCACCGCCCCGAGCGGCCCGGCCGCCGCCCCGGGAACCGCGACGGACCGCGGCGCCCCGGCGTCCGCTAAGTCCCCGCGACCCCGGTGTTCTCCGCCGGGTCCGGGCGGGTTCCTCCGGTGTGTTCCCCACAGACTGCCTCGCGCCGCCGTCGGAGGCTAGCCGTACTCTGGGGCCCATGCAGACCGCGTCGGACCGGCACGAGTATCCAGCCCACTGGGAGGCCGACGTGGTGCTGCGCGACGGCGGCACCGCGCGGATCCGGCCCATCACCGCCGAGGACGCCGACCGGCTGGTCAGCTTCTACGAACAGGTGTCGGACGAGTCCAAGTACTACCGCTTCTTCGCGCCTTACCCGCGCCTGTCCGCGAAGGACGTCCACCGCTTCACCCACCACGACTTCGTGGACCGGGTGGGGCTCGCGGCCACGATCGGCGGCGAGTTCATCGCCACCGTCCGCTACGACCGCATCGGAGCCACCGGGCTGCCCGCCGCCTCGGACGCCTCCGACGAGGCCGAGGTCGCCTTCCTGGTCCAGGACGCCCACCAGGGCCGCGGAGTGGCCTCCGCGCTGCTCGAACACATCGCGGCCGTCGCCAGGGAGCGCGGCATCCGCCGCTTCGCCGCCGAGGTGCTGCCCGCCAACACCAAGATGATCAAGGTGTTCACGGACGCCGGGTACACCCAGAAGCGCAGCTTCGAGGACGGCGTCGTCCGCCTGGAGTTCGACCTCGAACCCACCGACCGCTCGCTGGCCGTGCAGCGCGCGCGGGAACAGCGCGCCGAGGCCCGCTCGGTGCGCCGCCTGCTCGGGCCCGGCTCGGTCGCGGTCGTCGGGGTGGGCCGCGCGCACCGGGGCGTGGGGCGCAGCATCCTCGACCACATCCGCGACGGCGGCTTCACCGGCCGGCTGCACGCCGTCAACCGGGCCTTCGAGGCGGACCGGACCGAGATCGACGGGGTGCCCGCCCACCGGTCGGTGCGCGAGATCGACGGGCCGGTCGACCTCGCCGTGGTCGCCGTCCCCGCCGAGCACGTCCCGCGGGTCGTCACCGAGTGCGGCGAGCACGGCGTGCAGGGCCTCGTCGTGATCTCCGCCGGGTACGCGGAGAGCGGCCCCGAGGGACGCGAGCGCCAGCGCGCCCTGGTGCGGCAGGCCCGCTCGTACGGCATGCGCATCATCGGGCCGAACGCCTTCGGCGTCGTCAACACCTCGCCCGGCGTCCGGCTCAACGCCTCCCTCGCCCCCGAGATGCCCCGGCCCGGCCGGATCGGGATGTTCGCGCAGTCCGGCGCCATCGGCATCGCCCTGCTCTCCCGGCTGCACCGGCGCGGCGGCGGCGTCACCGGCACCACCGGCGTGTCGACGTTCGTCTCGTCCGGCAACCGCGCGGACGTCTCCGGCAACGACGTCCTCCAGTACTGGTACGACGACCCGGACACCGACGTCGCCCTGATGTACCTGGAGTCCATCGGCAACCCGCGCAAGTTCACCCGCCTCGCCCGGCGCACGGCGGCCGCCAAGCCGCTGGTCGTCGTGCAGGGCTCCGGTTCGGCCCCGCAGGGGCACGCCGTACGGGCGACCCGGCTGCCGCACGCGACGGTGTCCGCGCTGCTGCGGCAGGCCGGCGTGATCCGCGTGGACACCATCACCGAACTGGTGGACACCGGACTGCTGCTCGCCCGCCAGCCGCTGCCCACCGGACCCCGGGTGGCGATCCTCGGCAACTCCGAGTCGCTGGGCGTACTGACGTACGACCGGTGCCTGGCCGAAGGGCTGCGCCCGCAGCCGCCCCGCGACCTGACGACCGCCGCGTCGGCGGCGGACTTCCGGGCCGCGCTGGCCCAGGCGCTCGCCGACGAGACCAGCGACGCGGTGGTCGTCACCGCCATACCGGCACTGGGGGAGGGCGCCACCGAGGACGCCGCGCTCGCCGAGGCGCTGCGGTCGGCCGCCGGGGCGGCGCCCGGCAAGCCGGTGCTGGTGGTCCACGTCGAACTGGGCGGCCTGGCCGAGGCCCTGTCCGCCGCGGCCAGCACGGGCCCCCAGGCCACAACCGCCCCCGCCACCCCGACGGCCACTCCCGGCCCTGCCGTTCCCACGACGGCCCCCGGCCCTGTCACCCCGGCGACCGCCCCCGGCTCCGCCAACCCCGGCCCCGTCACCCCCACGACGGCCTCCGGCGGTCCCGCCGCGTCCCCGACCGCCCCCACCAGCACCCCCGCCTCAACTACGTCCCCCACCCCGCCCTCCCCGCCCGCGCAGCCGTCCGACGCGGCCCCGGCACCCGCCGGCCCCGGCGCCGGTTCGCGTCTCATCCCCGCCTACCCCGCCGCCGAGCGCGCCGTCCGCGCCCTCGCCGAGGCCGTCCGGTATGGGCAGTGGCGGCGGGAGGCCGCCGATCCCGGCAAGGTGCCCGAGTACGACGACATCGACGAGAAGGGCGCCGCCGAGCTGATCCGCTCCCTGCTCGCCCGCGGCCAGGGCCGCACGCTCGGCGCCGACGACGCCTGCGAACTGCTCGCCCGCTACGGCATCCACGTCCGCCGGGCGCTGCCCGCGCCCACCCCCGACTCCGCCGCCGAAGCCGCCCGCGCCCTGGGCTACCCCGTCGCCCTGAAGGCCACCGCCCCGCACCTGCGCCACCGCGCCGACCTCGGCGGCGTACGACTGGACCTCGCCGACGAGGAGCAACTGCGCCGCGCCTACGCCGAGCTGACCGAGCTGTTCGGCACGCCGGAGGAACTGCGGCCGGTGGTGCAGGCGATGGCGCCCCGGGGCGTCGACACCGTCGTGCGCGCCGTCATCGACCCGGCGGCCGGCGCGGTGCTCTCCTTCGGGCTGGCCGGCGCCGCCTCCCAGCTGCTCGACGACATGGCGCACCGGCTCGTTCCGGTCACCGGCCGGGAGGCGATCTCCATGGTCCGCTCGATCCGGACGGCCCCCCTGCTGTTCGGCTGGCGCGGCTCCGCGCCGGTCGACACGCCCGCCCTGGAGGAGCTGCTGCTGCGCGTGTCGCGGCTCGTGGACGACCACCCGGAAGTGGTCGCCGTCACCCTGGAGCCGGCCGTCGTCGCCCCGCACGGGGTGAGCGTCCTGAGCGCCGGAGTGCGCCTGGCGCCGCCGCCCGCGCGGGACGATCTCGGGCCGCGCACGCTCCCGGCGTACTGAGGGCGCTTCTCCCGCGCGCAGCGGTGCCTCGCAGTCGGTACGCCCCCGTAGGATGGACGGCATGGCCAAGACCAGTACGACGACCCAGGGGCTGCGGGCGGCGATCGAACGCAGCGGCTACTACCCGGCTCTCGTGGCCGAGGCGGTGGAGGCCGCCGTGGGCGGCGAGCCCATCCGGTCGTACCTGGTCCACCAGGAGACCACCTTCGACCAGAACGAGGTGCGCCGCCATGTGACGGTGCTCGTCCTCACGGGCAACCGCTTCATCGTCAGCCACACCGACGAGCAGGCCGCCGACACCACCTCCCCGACGCCCTACGCCACCACCTCCACCGAGTCGGTCAAGATCGGCC
Source organism: Streptomyces similanensis (assembly GCF_039543625.1). Taxonomy (NCBI): domain Bacteria; kingdom Bacillati; phylum Actinomycetota; class Actinomycetes; order Kitasatosporales; family Streptomycetaceae; genus Streptomyces; species Streptomyces similanensis. The sequence goes on from NZ_BAABKC010000011.1 coordinate 62,724, forward strand.
GGATCTCGTCGGTCGTGGTCAGCCGGATGGTCGCCAACCCCGAGCAGTACACGCCGGGCACCCTGCCCCGCGAAGTGGTCCTCACCATCGGCTGGGGCGCCGTCTCGCGCATCGACCTGGAGCCCGCCGCCTGCGGCGACCCCAACTGCGAGGCCGACCACGGCTACACGGGCAACTCGACGGCGGACGACCTGAGCCTGCGCGTCAGCGAGGCCGGCGACGGCCCCGAGACGGTGCGCCAGACCCTCGCCTTCGCCCAGGCCGTCTCCGAGGCCACAGCGGACGTCACTCGCTGATGACCCTCTCCACCGCCTGGGGCCACCCCGAGCCGCTCGCCGTCGCCTCCGCGCCCGTCCCCGCGTACGGCTCCGGCTCCCTCGCCGACCTGCTGCCCACGCTGGCCGCGGGCATGGGCGTGCCCGACATGACGGCCGCCATCCCCGAGCTGACCCCGGCCGACCGCGCCTGCGTCTTCCTGATCGACGGGCTCGGCTGGGAGCAGCTGCGCGCGCACCCCGGGGAGGCGCCCTTCCTGACCTCCCTGCTGGACAGCTCGCGCGGCGGCACCGGCCGCCCGATCACCGCCGGCTACCCCGCCACCACCGCGACCTCGCTGGCCTCCGTCGGCACCGGCCTGCCGCCGGGCGCCCACGGCCTGCCCGGCTACACGGTGCGCGATCCGGCCACCGGCGCGCTGATGAACCAGCTGCGCTGGCAGCCGTACACCGACCCGCGCGCCTGGCAGCCGTACCCCACCGTCTTCCAGCTGGCCCAGCGGGCCGGGGTGCACAGCGCCCAGGTGTCCTCGCCGACCTTCGCGAACACCCCGCTGACCAAGGTCGCCCTCTCCGGCGGAACGTTCCTGGGCCGGCTGACCGGCGAGGACCGCATGGACGTCGCGGCCGAGCAGCTGGCCGCGGGCGACCGCGCCCTCGTCTACACGTACTACTCCGAGCTCGACGGCGCCGGACACCGCTACGGCGTGGACTCCGACACCTGGCGCGGCCAGCTCATGCACGTCGACCGGCTGGTCCAGCGCCTGGCCGAACAGCTGCCCGAGCGCAGCGCCCTGTACGTCACCGCCGACCACGGCATGGTCGACATCCCGTTCGACGAGCAGCACCGCATCGACTTCGACGAGGACTGGGAGCTGCGCGCCGGCGTCGCCCTGCTCGGCGGCGAGGGCCGCGCGCGGCACGTGTACGCCGTGCCGGGCGCCGCCGGGGACGTGCTGACCTGCTGGCGCGAGGTGCTCGGCGAGCAGTTCTGGGTGGCCTCCCGGGACGAGGCGGTGGCGGCGGGCTGGTTCGGGCCGCGGGTGGACGACCGCGTGCACGGACGACTCGGCGACGTGATCGCCGCCGCCCGCGACGACGTGCTGCTCATCGCCTCCGAGCGGGAGCCGAAGGAGTCCTCGATGGTCGGCAACCACGGCTCGATGACCCCCGCCGAACAGCTCGTGCCCCTCCTCGAAGTACGCTCCTGACGCGCTACCGCGCGCGGCCCCGCCTCACCGACCTTCCCCCACTCCGCCGAAAGGTGCCCGACCTCCCATGCCCGAGCTGGTGTTCTTCTCCGGAACGATGGACTGCGGGAAGTCGACGCTGGCTCTCCAGATCGAGCACAACCGTTCGGCGCGCGGTCTGGTCGGCCTGATCCTCACCCGCGACGACCGGGCCGGCGAGGGCAAGCTGTCCTCGCGCCTGGGCCTGGTCACGGACGCGGTGGAGGTCGAGGACGGCGTGGACCTGTACGCCTATCTCGTCGACCGGCTCTCCCGGGGCGGCCGCGCCGACTACGTCATCGCGGACGAGGCGCAGTTCCTCGCGCCCGAGCAGATCGACCAGCTCGCGCGCGTGGTGGACGACCTGGAGATCGACGTCTTCGCCTTCGGCATCACGACCGATTTCCGCTCCAAGCTGTTCCCCGGCTCCCAGCGGCTGGTCGAACTCGCCGACCGCGTCGAGGTGCTCCAGGTCGAGGCGCTGTGCTGGTGCGGCGCCCGCGCCACCCACAACGCCCGGACGGTGGGCGGCGTCATGGTGGTGGAGGGTGCCCAGGTCGTCGTCGGCGATGTGACCCGCTCGGCGGACGAGATCGGCTACGAGGTGCTGTGCCGCCGCCACCACCGCCGCCGCATGACCGCGGCATCGGCCCGCGCGGCGGCCCTGTCCCCGGACGTGCTGCCGGTCACCCCGCACTGACCGGCGCGGCCCGTCCGCCTACGGCACCCGCGCGGTCGCCCTGCCCGTCGCGGTACGCCGCTCAACGCGCCGTCGCCAGCAGCGCGAACCGCGCCCCCTCCGGGTCCGCCGCCGTCGCCACCCTGCCGTGGGCGGTGTCGTGGGGCGGGGTCAGGACACGGCCGCCGAGGGCGGTGAGACGGGCGAGGGAGGCGTCGGCGTCGGCGACCGCGAAGTACGTCAGCCAGTACGAGCCCCGGTCGCGGGGCAGGTCGGCGCCCGCGCCGTGCAGCGCGGCGACCGGGCGGCCGGCGAGGGACAGCGTCACGTGGTCCGCGGGCGGACCGGACTGCGGGTCCCGGCGTTCGGCCTCGTATCCGAACAGGCTCGTGTAGAACTTGGCGACGCTCGCCGTCTCGAAGGTGTGCAGCTCGTGCCAGACCGGGGTGCCGGGCGCGCCGCCCGCATCCGTGTCCCGGCGCGCGGGTGCCCGCCAGAGGCCGAAGACCGCGCCCGACGGGTCGGAGCCGATCGCCAGCCGCCCGGCCCCGCCGGTCTCCAGCGGCCCCACCCCGATCGTGCCGCCGCACCGCCGTACCGTCTCGGCCGTCCGGTCCACGTCGGCGGAGGCGAGATACGGCGTCCAGGCGACGGGCAGGGGCAGGTCCGCAGGCAGCCGGCCGATCCCGGCCACGTCCCGGCCGTCCAGCACGGCCCGCGCGTAGGGGCGGAGCCGGTCGGGGCCGGGCCGGAACTCCCAGCCGAACAGCTCCCCGTAGAACGCCTGGGCGACGGACACGGAGTGGGCCATCAGGCTCGCCCAGCACGGTGTGCCCGCCCGGCGTCCGGCCGGTCCGTGTCCACTGTCGTCGGCGGACTCCGCTGCCTCGGTCATCGTCATCCTCTTCCCGGCCTCCATGGCCCGTCGTTCGGATCGCGCCGGGCCCGCGGGTCCGGCACACGCCCCGCGCCCGTCGGGCGGAGGGGCCGCCCGAAGCGTGCTCCCGGCGGTGTCCCGTCCGTCGCGGCGCATCGGCCGGCGGGTGTCGATCGCCCGTACGGCGCGTGTCCGGATTCGTACCCTTCGTGATCGGGCCCGCGGCCGTGCAGAGTAGCCGCACCCGGGCGCCGGGGCCACCCCGTGCGCAAGGATGGTGACCATGAACGCCATCATCTCCGCGGCCGATCTGGCCGCCGCCCTCGCGAGCCCCAACCCGCCGGTGCTGCTCGACGTCCGCTGGCAGCTCAGCGTGGCCAAGGCGGCCGGCGAGCCGCCCTTCGACGGGCGCGCCGCCCACGCGGCCGGGCACGTCCCCGGTGCCGTCTTCGTCGACCTGGACCGCGAACTGGCCTCGGCGCCGGGCGGCGCCGGCCGTCATCCGCTGCCCGACGTCGCGGAGTTCGGCGCCGCGATGCGCCGCGCCGGAGTGCGCGCGGACCGGCCGGTCGTGGTGTACGACGGCGGGCAGGGCTGGGCGGCGGCGCGCGCCTGGTGGCTGCTGCGCTGGACGGGTCATGCGGACGTGCGGGTCCTGGACGGCGGCCTCGCGGCCTGGGAGGGCGAGCTGGAGACGGCGGTGCCCGAGCCCGCCGAGGGCGACTTCACGCCGGCGCCGGGCGCGGTGCCGCTCTTGGACGCCGACGCGGCCGGGGAACTGGCGTTCTCCGGGCTGCTGTTCGACGCGCGGGCGGGGGAGCGGTACCGGGGCGAGGTGGAACCGATCGACCGCGTGGGCGGCCACATCCCGGGCGCGGTGTCCGCGCCCACGACCGAGAACGTCGGCCCCGACGGCCGGTTCCTGCCCGCGGCCGAACTCCGGGCCCGGTTCGGGGCGCTGGGCGCGGGCGACAGCAAGGAGGTCGGCGTCTACTGCGGCTCGGGGGTCTCCGGGGCGCACGAGGTGCTGGCGCTGGCCGTCGCGGGGATCCCGGCGGCGCTGTACGTCGGCTCATGGTCGGAGTGGTCCTCGGACCCGGCCCGGCCGGTGGCCGTGGGACCCGACCCGCGGTAGCGGGGACACGCGCAGGGGGCCGTCCCTTACGGGAGCGGCCCCTGACACACATGGCCCGACACACGCGGTACCGCCTCGATCGGCGAGGTGAGGCGAGACGCGGGGCGGCGGCCGACGGCGGTGACCCGCACACCCGTACGGCATGATCACCGCGGCCCGGCCACGCCCACCGTCGCCCCGCCCCTGCGGGAACCGCTCTGCGGGGCTACTCCTGCTTCTTGCGGCGGGTGCCGAACACGATCTCGTCCCAGCTCGGGACGGCGGCCCGGCGGCCCGGGCGGACGCCGTCCGCCTCGGCCTGGCGGTCGGTGGCCCCGACGAGGCGGTCGCGGTGGCTGCCGACGGAGCGGGGCATGAGGACGTCCGCGTAGGCCGACCCGGCGCCCGCGGACGCCGCGGGGGCCGGCGGCTCCTCCAGCTCCGCCTCCTCCTCGCACTCCGCCGCGGGCTCCGGCGCCCGCTCGGGCACCACCAGATCGCCGCGGAAGCTCGGCACCGCCTCCAGCAGGCTGGTCAGCGAGTCGCGTTCGCCCGCACTCTCCTCGGCCGGCTCGGAGCCCTGTGCGGGCAGCGCCGGACGGTCCCGCTCGCGGGGCTCGCGGTCCAGCGGGCGGTCGCGCGGCAGCCGGGCGATGCGGGGCACGAACGGGAAGCTCGGCTCCGGCGCGCCGAGGTCGTCGGACTCGCCGATCAGGGCGCGCGCCTCGCTGTCGAAGGCCTGCACCAGGCGCCGCGGCGGATCGTACGTCCAGCTCGCCGAGTGCGGTTCGCCCGCGACCCGGTAGACGAGCAGGACCTCCCAGGTGCCGTCGTCGCGGCGCCAGGAGTCCCACTGGACGGTGTCCTTCTCGGCGCCGCGCAGCAACAGCCGTTCCTGGACGGCCTCGCCGAGCAGCGGGCCGGAGTTCTCGCCGGGGCGGCGGACCGGGGTCTTGCGGGCCCGCTCCGCCATGAAGGCGCGCTCGGCCAGCACCGGCCCCTCGAAGCGCCGGACCCGGTCGACGGGGATGCCGGCGAGCTGGGCGACCTCTTCCGCGGTCGCACCCGCTCTTATCCGCGCCTGGATGTCGCGGGGGCGGAGATGGCTCTCCACCTCGATCTCGATCTGGCCGAGGCGGGGACGGTCGCCGCGCACGGCGGCACGGAGCCGTTCGTCGATCGGAAGCGTGTACTCCGTGCTGTCCGCAGCCTTCAGCACCAGCCGTGTGCCGTCATTGGAGACGGCCACGACACGCAGTTCGGGCATGGGGACCTCCCGGGTGGTGCCTGCCGACGTCACGTGCGTCGCTGCTTCCGCTAGTCGAGTGTGGCCTGCCCGGGTGCAGCCTGCCACAACCTTGCCGAGTTGCCCGGCGTGTCGGGCACGGGCCCTGGAACGCCGTTATGGCACGGTTACCTGTTCGCAACGCTAAGTGACCAACCGCGTCACCCTGTGCAACCAGCCCCCTCCCGGCGGTCCAGACGGGTCCCGGACACCCTGGCGGGAGACCGGCCCCAGGGCTCGCAACAGTACTCCATTCGGACCACGTGCGTGGATTGGCGCGCGGCCAACTTCTGGCCGGGGACGGGACTTGACCGTCCCTGACCGGATTTATCGATCATGAACGTGGCGTACTTCACGGAATCGCCAGAAACGGAACTAACCGTTTCGTCCATACGTCCCTTTCTCGTGCAGTGGGTCGATCACGTCCCGAAGATTCGCCGATGTACGGGAGAGGCAGGCAAGGTCCGGGTATGCGAGAAAAGCCCGACAACCCCGGCAATGGTGTCGTGTCGAGTGCGGGGGAGGAGGGAAGGAAGAGGCGGCTGGAGCTGAACGCCGCCCAGGTCGCGGGCAGCGCCGTGGCGGCGGTGGTGGCCGCGAAGCTCGCCTCGTACTTCGGCGTCTACGGCACGATCCTCGGGGCCGGTGTCGTCAGCGTCATCGCCACCTGCGGCGGCTCGGTCTTCCAGCACTTCTTCCGGCGCACCGGCGAGCAGATCCGCACGGTGGCCGTCGCCACCCGGCCGGGCTCCACCGACGTCCCGGCGGAACCGCGCGCCACCGCGCCCGCCGAGCGGACCGCGCCGCTGCCGGGCGAGTTCTCCCGGGGCACCGTCTACCGGGCACGCGTCAAGAGCTGGAAGCGGCCGATCCTCGGGGCCGCCCTCGTCTTCGGCGTCACCATGGGCGGCATCACGGTGTACGAGACGATGTCGGGCAACAGCTTCAGCGGCGGGCACGGCACGACGGTCGGCGACGCGGTCACCGGCCGGCACGCCGCCCCGTCGCCCGGCGACGACACGCCGGACCCCGCCACGTCACCGACCCCGGGCGCGACGGCCGGCGACGGCGCGTCGGGCGGCACGTCGCCGAGCGGCGCCCCCTCCGACCGCCCCGGCGGCGGCACGGCGCCGACCCCCGCCCCGACTCCCGACGCCTCCGCGAGCACGGGGACCGGCGCGCAGGGCGACGGCGGAGCCGGAACGGACAGCAGCACACCGGGCGGCGGCACGCCGACCGGCGGCGCCGGAACGGCGGACGGTTCGTCGGGCGCCGGCGGCGGCACGACCCCCGCCCCCGGCGCGTCCGCTACGCCCCCAGCACCCTCCGCAGGTAGTCGTTCTGGAACAGGCGCTGGGGGTCCAACCGGTCCCGCAGCGCGGTGAACTCGCCGAAGCGCGGGTAGACGCCGGCGAGGTACTCCGCGTCCCTGGTGTGCACCTTGCCCCAGTGCGGCCGGCCCTCGTGCGCGGTGAAGATGCGCTCGGCGGCGGTGAAGTACCGCTGGTAGGGCGTGCCGCGGAACATGTGGACGGCGACGTACGCGCTGTCGCGGCCCGAGGCGGTGGACAGGGCGATGTCGTCGGCGGGCGCGGTGCGCACCTCCACCGGGAAGCTCACCCGCAGCCCGGAGCGGTCCAGCATCGTCTTCAGCTCGCGCAGCGTGTCGCCTAGTGCGGCGCGCGGCACGGCGTACTCCATCTCCACGAAGCGCACCCGGCGCGGCGAGGTGAAGACCTTGTACGGGATGTCGGTGTACGTCCGCGCGGACAGCGCCCGGCTGGAGAGGCGGGCGATGGCCGGGACGGTGGCGGGCACCGCGCGCCCGACCCAGTTGGCCACCTGGAACACGCCGTTGGAGAGCAGTTCGTCCTCGACCCAGCCGGCCAGCCGGCCCACCGGCTGCTCGGGGCCCGCGCTGCGGTTGTTGCGCTTGGTGGTGGTGCCGGTGGTGTGCGGGAACCAGTAGAACTCGAAGTGCTCGTTCTCTGCCCACAGCTGGTCGAACTCGGCGAGCACCCGGTCCAGGGGCATCGGCTCCTCGCGGGCGGTGAGCAGGAAGACCGGCTCCACCGCGAAGGTGATCGCGGTCACGATGCCCAGCGCGCCGAGCCCTATTCGGGCGGCCGCGAAGACCTCCGGGTTCTCGGTCGCCGAGCAGGCGATCACCGTGCCGTCGGCGGTGACCAGCTCCAGGCCGCGGATCTGGGCGGCGATCGAGGCGGACTCGCGGCCGGTGCCGTGGGTGCCGGTGCTGGTCGCCCCGGACACCGTCTGCTCCATGATGTCGCCCATGTTGGTGAGGGACAGTCCCTCGCGCGCCAGGGCCAGGTTGAGCCTCTTGAGCGGGGTGCCGGCCTCCACCGTGACCGTCATGGCGTCCCGGTCAATGGTGCGGATGCCCGTCAACAGTTGAGGACGGATCAATACGCCGTCGGTGGCGGCGATGGACGTGAAGGAGTGCCCCGTACCGACGGCCTTCACCTTCAGGCCGTCCTCCGCGGCCCTGCGCACGGCGGCGGAGAGTTCCTCCACCGAGGCCGGAGCGACCTCCCGCGCGGGGCGGGCCTGGACGTTGCCGCCCCAGTTACGCCACGTGCCGCTCTTCGCGCTCGTCTTGCTGCCCAACGGAGCCTCCCCGACCCGGAGCCGGCCTGCTCAGCCGGCGGTACCCGAGGAAACCCACCGCGACCGCGACGGCCCCGGACACCGCCGGAACCCCGTACCCCGAGCGCGCGCCGGCCGCGTCGATCACCCAGCCGGCCACCGACGAGCCCAGCGCCACCCCGACCGCCAGGCCGGTGCTCACCCAGGTCATGCCCTCGGTCAGGTGCGCGCGCGGTACGTGCTCTTCGACGAGGGCCATCGTCGTGATCATGGTGGGAGCGACGGACAGGCCCGCAACGAACAGCGCCACGGCCAGAAACGGCAAGTTTCCGACCAGTAGGAGGGGGATCATACTCACGCCCATCGCGCAGATGCCCAGCAGCCAGCGGCGGCCGGGCGCACCGGACGGCCGCAGCAGACCGAACAGCACCCCCGCCGTGCACGAGCCGGCCGCGTACAGCGCGAGCACGACACTGGCCGCGCTCTTGTGGCCGCGCTCGTCGGCGAAGGCCACGGTGACCACGTCGACCGACCCGAAGATCGACCCGGTCGCCACGAAGGTGGCCACCAGCACCTGGAGGCCGCGCGAGCGCAGCGCCGAGCCGGCCCCCTGGTGCCCGCGCGGATGCGGCTCGGGTTCCGTGGCCCGCTGCGCGGTCAGCCAGAAGACCCCCACCGCCAGGAAGCAGGCGGCCAGCAGCGGTCCCGCCTCCGGGAACCAGGCCGTCGACAGCCCGATGGAGACGATCGGCCCGAAGATGAAGCAGACCTCGTCCACCACCGACTCGAACGAGTACGCGGTGTGCAGCCGCGGCGTCCCCCGGTACACCGCCGCCCAGCGCGACCGGACCATCGCCCCCAGCGACGGCACCGAGCCGATCCCCGCCGCGCACACGAACAGCACCCAGTCCGGCCACCGGAAGTACGCGGCCAGCAGCAGCCCGGCCGCCGCGCACAGCGCCACCAGCGTCGCCGGCCGCAGCACCCGGCGCTGCCCGTACTGGTCCACCAGCCGGGATATCTGCGGTCCGATCGCGGCGGCGGCCAGCGCGATGGTCGCCGACAGCGCCCCCGCCAGTCCGTAGCGGCCGGTCAGCTGGGAGATCATCGTGACCACGCCGATGCCCATCATGGACAGCGGCATCCGGCCGAGGAATCCCGCGGCGCTGAACGCCCGTGAGCCGGGAGCTGCGAACAGGGCGCGGTACGGGCTGGGCACAGGTTCTCCGGGTCCGGTAGGGCGTCTCCGGTGGTCCGGTAAGGCGCGAAGGAAGCTGATACAGCTTACGGGTCGGCCGTCCCCGGCGCACCACCGGTCGCGGGTCGGGCGCTCGGCCGTCGATGCCGGGTGGCAGGATCGGGACCATGCCCGACGCGCTCGATGTCACCCCGTACGACGCCCTGCTCCTGCTCTCGTTCGGCGGCCCGGAGGGGCCGGACGACGTGGTCCCGTTCCTGGAGAACGTGACGCGCGGGCGCGGCATCCCGAAGGAACGCCTCAAGGAGGTCGGACAGCACTACTTCCTGTTCGGCGGCGTCAGCCCCATCAACGAACAGAACCGCGTCCTGCTGGAGGCGCTGCGCGAGGACTTCGCCGCCCACGGCCTGGACCTGCCGGTGTACTGGGGCAACCGCAACTGGGCGCCCTACCTCACCGACACCCTGCGGGACATGGTCCGCGACGGCCGCCGCCGCGTCCTCGTCCTGGCCACCAGCGCCTACGCCTCCTACTCGGGCTGCCGCCAGTACCGCGAGAACCTGGCCGACGCGCTCGCCACCCTCCGGGCCGAGGGACTGGAGCCGCCCCGGGTCGACAAGCTGCGGCACTACTTCAACCACCCCGGCTTCGTCGAACCCATGATCGACGGCGTGGTCGAGGCCCTGGCCGGCCTCCCCGAGGACGTCCGCTCCGGCGCGCACCTCGCCTTCACCACCCACTCCATCCCGATCTCCGCCGCCGACACCTCCGGCCCGGCGCCGGAGCACGGCGACGGCGGCGCCTACGTGCGCCAGCACCTCGACGTGGCCCGGCTGATCGCCGACGCGGTCCGCGAGCGCACCGGGGTGGACCACCCCTGGCAGCTCGTCTACCAGTCCCGCTCCGGCGCCCCGCACATCCCCTGGCTGGAGCCCGACATCTGCGACCACCTGGAGGAGCGGCACGCGGCCGGCGTCCCGGCCGTCGTGATGGCCCCCATCGGCTTCGTCTCCGACCACATGGAGGTCCTCTACGACCTCGACACCGAGGCCACCGCCAAGGCCGCCGAACTGGGCCTGCCGGTGCGCCGCTCGGCCACCGTCGGCGCCGACCCGCGCTTCGCCGCCGCCGTCCGCGAGCTGATCGCCGAACGCGCCGCCGTCGAGCGCGGGCAGCGGATCACGCCGTGCGCCCTGGGCGCCCTCGGCGCCGACCACGACGTCTGCCCGGTGGGCTGCTGCCCGGCCCGCACCGCCCGGCCCGCCGCCGCGGGCGCCGACAGCCCCTACGCGTGAGGAACACCGTGACCGACGCCCTGCACACGGAACTGCTCCAGCTCGCCCTCCAGGCCGCCGGCCGCGCGGGAGAACTGCTGCGCGACGGCCGCCCGGCCGATCTGACCGTCGCCGCCACCAAGTCGAGCCCGATCGACGTGGTCACCGAGATGGACCTCGCGGCCGAGAAACTGATCACCGGCCTGATCGCCGACCGGCGCCCCGACGACGGGATCCTCGGCGAGGAGGGCTCCGCCACCGAGGGCACCAGCGGGATCCGCTGGGTGATCGACCCCCTGGACGGCACGGTGAACTACCTCTACGGGCTGCCCACCTGGGCCGTCTCCGTCGCCGCCGAACAGGACGGCGAGCCGGTCGTGGCGGCGGTGACCGCGCCGATGCGCGACGAGACGTTCCACGCCGTACGCGGCCGCGGCGCCTGGGCCACCGGCGCCTGGGCCGGTGAGCGCAAGCTCGCCTGCCGCCCCGCGCCGCCGCTCGACCAGGCCCTGGTCTCCACCGGCTTCAACTACGTCGCCGAGGTCCGCGCCCACCAGGCCGCCGTCGCCCAGCGGCTGATCCCGCTGGTGCGCGACATCCGGCGCGGTGGCTCCGCCGCGATCGACCTGTGCGACGTGGCCGTCGGCCGCCTCGACGCCTTCTACGAGCGCGGTCTGCACGCGTGGGACTACGCCGCCGGGGACCTGATCGCCCGTGAGGCGGGCGCCGTGACCGGTGGCCGCCCCGGAGAGCGCCCCTCGGGCGAACTGACCCTGGCCGCCTCACCCGGCGTCTTCGAGCCGCTCCAGGAACTCCTGGAGGACTTCGGCGCCTGGCACGACTGAACGAGGCCCCGCGCCCGGCGAGGGTGGGATTCCGCGCCCGGAGCGGAGTGAACGCGGACGGACGGGCAAGGCGAAGAGCGGGACCCCGGCGCTGGATTCGCCGGGGTCCCGCTCTTCGTGCCGGTTCGCGTACAGGCCGGTCAGACGCCGGACATGCCGACCTCCACACCGTGCTCGGCGGCGAGGCGGCGCAGGTCGTCGAGTTCGGCCAGCTCCACGTCGACGAGGAAGTCGTCGCCCTCGTCGCGCGCCCGCGTGATGTCGGACTCGGTCGCCTTTATGCGCTGCAGAAGTCCTGCGGTGAATGCGTCCATGCTGCGCCCCCTCGTCCTGGGTCGTGGGTCGGTGGCACGGGGGTGTGCCGTCGGGAAGGGGCGATCACGTCTCCCGCAGGTGCCCAGCGCTGCCGTGCGGGCGGCGACGGTGCCGGACACCCACGCCCGCTCTGCGGAAGCGGACTGCCATGTACCGCATGGTGGTGCGGCACATGCAGAGCGTGATCGCGGGGTGTAAAGCCGTCCTCCCCAGCCTTCCTCGCGGCAAAACCTCGCCCGCGCGAGAAAAAATTCCTCCGTTGCCGCGCCCCGCGCCGACCGCGCACCGCGCCCCCGGCGGGCGTCTCCCCGGCTTACAGCCGACTTATGGCCGAAAAGGGCAGGATGGACGCACACACCCATGAAGAACCCTGCCCACGCGTGCCCGAACGGCGCCGCGCGGGCGGACACAGGAAGGACAAGCGACGTGCGCGTACTCGTCGTCGAGGACGAGCAACTGCTCGCCGATGCGGTGGCCACCGGACTGCGCCGGGAGGCCATGGCCGTCGACGTCGTGTACGACGGTGCGGCCGCCTTGGAGCGCATCGGCGTCAACGACTACGACGTGGTGGTCCTCGACCGCGACCTCCCGCTCGTGCACGGCGACGACGTCTGCCGCCGGATCGTGGAACTGGGCATGCCCACCCGGGTGCTGATGCTGACCGCGTCCGGCGACGTCAGCGACCGCGTCGAGGGGCTGGAGATCGGCGCCGACGACTACCTGCCCAAGCCGTTCGCCTTCAGCGAGCTGACGGCACGCGTGCGCGCCCTCGGCCGGCGCACCAGCGTCCCCCTGCCGCCCGTCCTGGAGCGCGCCGGGATCAAGCTCGACCCCAACCGCCGCGAGGTCTTCCGCGACGGCAAGGAGGTTCAGCTCGCCCCCAAGGAGTTCGCGGTCCTGGAGGTCCTCATGCGCAGCGAGGGCGCGGTCGTCTCCGCCGAACAGCTGCTGGAGAAGGCCTGGGACGAGAACACCGACCCGTTCACCAACGTCGTGCGCGTCACCGTGATGACGCTGCGCCGCAAACTCGGCGAACCCCCGGTGATCGTCACGGTGCCCGGCTCCGGCTACCGGATCTGACCCGCCGTGGCCGCCACCCCCGCGCCGCCCCAGGCCCCGCCGAAGCCCACCTGGGACCCCAGGAGGCCGGACCCGCCCTTCCCGTGGCTGCGCCCGACCATCCGCATAAGGCTCACGCTGCTGTACGGCGGCATGTTCCTGATCGCCGGCATCCTGCTGCTGTCGATCATCTATCTGCTCGCCGCGCAGGCCCTGCGCACCGGCAACCAGCCGCTGTTCAAGATCCTCGACTTCAGCAACCTCAAGGTCGCCAGCAACGACTGCCCCGGCGTCAACAACGGCAACCTGTCGCTGTCGGAGTTCAACGCCGCGATCAGCGCCTGCACCGACCACCAGCGCCAGGTCGCCCTGGACAGCCTGCTCAGCCGCTCGCTGCTGGCCCTGCTGGGCCTCGCGGTGATCGCCTTCGCCTTCGGCTACGCCATGGCGGGGCGGGTGCTGGCGCCGCTGGGCCGCATCACCCGCACCGCGCGGGCGGTGGCCGGTTCCGACCTGTCCCGGCGCATCGAGCTGGACGGCCCGGACGACGAGCTGAAGGAGCTGGCGGACACCTTCGACGACATGCTGGAGCGGCTCCAGCGGGCCTTCACCGCCCAGCAGCGCTTCGTCGGCAACGCCTCCCACGAGCTGCGCACCCCGCTGGCGATCAACCGCACGCTGCTGGAGGTGCACCTTTCCGACCCGAACGCGCCGATGGAGCTGCGGCAGCTCGGCAAGACCCTGCTGGCCACCAACGAGCGCAGCGAGCAGCTCGTGGAGGGCCTGCTGCTGCTCGCCCGCAGCGACAACCAGATCGTCGAGCGCAAGCCGGTGGACCTCGCCGAGGTCGCCTCGCAGGCGATCGACCAGGTGCACGGCGAGGCGGAGGCCAAGGGCGTCGAGATCCGCGGCGAGCGGCGGCCGGCGGTGGTCCAGGGCAACGGCGTCCTGTTGGAGCGGATCGCGCTGAACCTGGTGCAGAACGCCGTGCGCTACAACCTGGCCGACGAGGGGGTGCAGCGCGAAGCGCCTCCGAACAAGGGCGGTGGCGGCAGACGGGAGGGCGGCTGGGTCGAGGTCACCACGGACACCGAGCGCGGACAGGCGGTCCTGGTCGTCACGAACACCGGTCCCGTCGTGCCGGCGTACGAGATCGACAACATCTTCGAGCCGTTCCGGCGGCTGCGCACCGAACGCACCGGCAGCGACAAGGGAGTCGGTCTCGGCCTGTCCATCGTGCGCTCGGTGGCGCGGGCGCACGGCGGCCACATCTCGGCCCAGCCGCGTGAGGGGGGAGGGCTCGTGATGCGGGTCACCCTGCCGATCTGAGACCATGGCCTCGACATTCGAGGATGTTCGCTTTGCGCTGAATTTTCGGGCGCGCCCGCCGACCTCTTCCTGTGCGATCGATCACATGGGCGGTTTTCCGGCCATCTACTCTCCGTGATCATGGAAGGGGTCGGAAAGCCGGGAAAATCCGGGTTTTCGGGGGCCCTGATCACGGGAAGTACACGGTGAGACCGCTTTGAACTGCGGCATTCGAACCGTGTACGGTCCCCATCGCCATCCAAGCCGATCACTCTTGAGGAGATCGGTTGGGTGTCGATTGAGTAACAGACCTTGATGTGAGGCAAAATCTCCGCCTCAGGTCGGGCACAAGTCCGGCCTCTCACGCGTTACGTGCGCTGGAGACACCGCAGACACCCAGAGGGGGAGAGCGACATGGCAACCGACTACGACACCCCACGCAAGACCGACGACGACGTCGACTCGGACAGCCTTGAAGAACTGAAGGCCCGGCGGAACGACAAGTCGACCTCCGCCGTGGACGTCGACGAGTTCGAGGCCGCCGAGGGCCTCGAACTGCCCGGAGCAGACCTCTCCAACGAGGAGCTGGCCGTCCGGGTGCTGCCCAAGCAGCAGGACGAGTTCACCTGCATGAGCTGCTTCCTGGTGCACCACCGCAGTCAGCTGGCCCGCGAGAAGAACGGCCAGCCGATCTGCCGCGACTGCGACTGAGGCGGGGTCGGCCGTGACTGGCTCGACCCCTCCCTGGAAGCGCCGCTCGACCCGCGGGAAACGCGGGAAGGCGGACCCGGGGCCGTCCGACGGCCCCTACGGCGCGCGTGACCACGAGCGAGGCCCATCCCACCCGTCCGACCGGACGGATGCCACGGCAACGGGATCGGCCTCGCTCGAACAGGTGTCCGGGCGCGGTGACCCCGCCTCGGCGGAACGGCCCGCGCCCCTCGCCCGACGCCGCGTCGCGGCGCTCGGCGGCAGGGCCGGCGAAGCCGCCCTCAACGGCGTCCGCCGCGGTGGCAGCCTCGCCAGGTCGGCGCTGTCCCACCTCGCCGACCGGATCATCGACATCGCCCCGCGCGTGCCCGTACGCGACCTCGACACGCTCCGCCGGCAGTTCCCGGGCCTCGGCCCCGAACAGCTCGCCGACAAACTCGTGGCCGGCGCCGCCAACGCGACGTCCTCGGTCGGAGCGGGGATCGGCGCGGCCGCCATGCTGCCGGTGCCGCCGGCGATGCCGACCGAACTGGCCGCCGAGATCACCGGGGTCGCCGCGATCGAGCTCAAGCTCATCGCCGAGCTGCACGAGGTCTACGGAGTACGGCCGCCCGGGCCGCTCAAGGCCCGCAGCGCCGCGTATCTCTCCTCCTGGTCGGGGGAGCGCGGCATCGACGTGCGCAAGCCCATGACGATCGACGCCGCCCTCGGCGGCCAGACCAAACGCCGGCTGCGCCAGCAGATCATGAAGCGCATGGTGCGCGACCTGCCCAACCTGATGCCCTTCCTGGTGGGCGCCGCCGTCGGCGCCGTGATCAACCGGCGCGACACCAGGAAACTCGTCGGCCGCGTCAGAGCCGACCTGCGCAAGATCCAGGTCCCCTGGGACGCCCTGCCGGCGCTGCCGCCCCTGGACGCCCCCGAGACCCCGCTGAAGCTGGGCGACGACGACCCCGCCTGAAGGCGGGCGGGCGCCCCGGCCCCTCGGCGTCCCGCCGGCGCCTACGCCGGTTCCGGCTTCGCCGCCGCCCGGGCCGCCACCAGGGCGTCCGCCAGGCGCTGCGGCTCACGCGTCGACAGGTACAGGTACGGCGTCGGATCGGCGGGGTCGGTGACCTCCACCCGCAGCGCCGTGGGGATGTAGGCGCGCAGCAGCAGGAAGGCGCGGGTGTCGGCCTTGTGCGTGCGCCAGGCGCGCGCCTCCTCAGCGTCCAGGATCTCCGCCGAGCCCAGCGCCGTCACCGGCACCTTCGCCTCGCCCGCGATCAGATCGCCGCCCACCACCCGGATCCGCACCGAGCCGTAGGAGCTGGCCACGACCGCCGCCGCGGCGGTGCCGCCGACCAGCCCGCCGAGCGTCGGCAGGATGCCGAAGGGGAAGAGGATCAAGGCGAACGAGACACCGACCAGGAAGCTGATCAGCCACCAGGAACGGGGCGCGGTGAGACGTTCTTCGTACGGCTGGGCGGAGAGCTGCATGAAGCTAGCTTGGCACGGTGTCGGCGATACCCGCAGGCGCGGGTAAGGTCTGCGCCTGTGAGTGCCAGTCCCGCAGCTCTTGAGCCCCCCGCCGACGCCGTCCGGCCCGTACGGCATCCCGACGCGCCCGCGCCCGGCGAACTCCTCGGCGCGCACTACGGCGAGTGTTTCGGCTGCGGCGGTGACCAGCCGCACGGACTGCACCTGCAGGCCCGCGCCGGCGAGGGCGTCGCCATCACCGCCGAGTTCACCGTGCAGCCGGCCCACCAGGGAGCCCCCGGCCTCGCGCACGGCGGGCTCCTGGCGACCGCCCTGGACGAGACCCTCGGCTCGCTGAACTGGCTGCTGCGCACCATCGCCGTCACCGGACGGCTGGAGACCGACTTCGTACGGCCGGTGCCGGTCGGCACCACCCTGTACCTGGAGGCCGAGGTCACCGCCGTGGCCGGCCGGAAGATCTACTCGCGGGCCACCGGACGCGTCGGCGGCCCCGACGGACCGGTCGCCGTGCGCGCGCAGGCCCTGTTCATCGAGGTCAAGGTCGACCACTTCGTGCACCACGGCCGCCAGGAGGAGATCCGGGCCGCCATGGACGACCCGGACCAGATCCGCCGCGCCCGCGCCTTCGAGGTGAACCCGTGAGCGCCGCGCACCCCGGCGGCCGCCCGCCCCTGGACGTGCTGATCCGGCGCGTGGACCCCGACGTCCCGCTTCCGGCGTACGAGCACCCCGGCGACGCGGGCGCCGATCTGCGCACCACCGAGGCGTGCGAACTCGCGCCCGGCGAGCGCGCCGTCCTGCCCACGGGAGTGTCTGTCGCGCTCCCCGAGGGGTACGCGGCCTTCGTGCATCCCCGGTCCGGTCTCGCCGCCCGCTGCGGTGTCGCCCTCGTGAATGCCCCGGGGACGGTTGATGCCGGGTACCGTGGGGAGATCAAGGTGATCGTGGTGAATCTCGACCCGCGCGAGTCCGTGCGGTTCGAGCGCTTCGACCGGATTGCCCAACTGGTCGTCCAGCAGGTCGAGAGGGTCCGCTTCCAGGAGGTGGCGGAGCTTCCCGGCTCGGCGCGGGCCGAGGGGGGCTTCGGGTCCACCGGTGGCCACGCCGCCGTGGACGGCGTGAGCGGCACAAGCGGTCGGGCCGCCAACGGCGGTCAGGCGGGTGGGAATAGATACGCTTCGGTCGTATCCGACCGGGAAGGACAGTGACGTGTTCGGACGTCGCAAGAAGAAGGATGCCGCCGAGGACGCGGCCGGCGAGGCCGAGCAGGTCGTCGACAGCGTCGACACCGAGGCGGACGACGAGGGCGAGCGCGAGCGGGTGCGCCTGGAGCCGGAACCGCGGCCCGACGGGCCCTGGGACAGCGCCGAGGTGCGAGACCCGAACGAGGGCCGGGTGGACCTGGGCGGCCTGTTCGTGCCCGGCGTCGACGGCATGGAGCTGCGGGTGGAGGTCGCGGGCGACGCGATCGTCGCGGCGACCGTCGTCCTGGGGGACAGCGCCGTACAGCTCCAGGCATTCGCCGCGCCCAAGCGCGAGGGCATCTGGGGCGAGGTGCGCGAGGAGATCGGCACCGGCATCACCCAGCAGGGCGGCATCATCGACGAGGTCGAGGGACCGCTGGGCTGGGAGCTGCGCGCCCAGGTCCCGGTGCAGCTGCCGGACGGCACGGGCGGCTTTCAGGTCGTGCGGTTCGTCGGCGTGGACGGCCCCCGCTGGTTCCTGCGCGGGGTGATCTCCGGCCAGGGCGCGGTGCAGCCGCAGGCGGCCGGACTGCTGGAGCAGATCTTCCGGGACACGGTCGTGGTCCGCGGCGAGGGCCCGATGGCGCCTCGCGACCCGATCGTCCTGAAGCTGCCCAACGACGCGCAGATGGTCCCCGAGGGCGTACAGCAGGAGGAGGGCCAGTCCCGCTTCTCCGGCGGCATGGGCCAGCTCCAGCGCGGCCCGGAGATCACCGAGGTGCGCTGACCGTTCGACCGTGAGCGGCCGGCCGGGCGGCCCGGCCGCACAGCACAGGGGCCGCGCCCTCCGTGGAGCGCGGCCCTTTCCGCTGCCCGCCTCCGCCGTCCACGGCCCTGCTGTCCCGGCTGTCCTTGTGGGCGGTGGAACCATGGCGCGGCGGCGGGCGTTGGAGGATTGAACGGACGGACGCCGGTGGCGATACCGGCGCCCGGTCCACGGGGGAGCACGACGGGGGAGGGACCCATGAGCCAGGTCGTCACCGAGGCGATGGTGCGCGTCGAGAACGTCCACAAGTCCTACGGACAGGGCGCCGGCGCGGTGCACGCGCTGCGCGGCGTCTCCTTCGAGGTGCCGCGCGGCGAACTCGTCGCCCTCAAGGGCCGCTCCGGCTCCGGCAAGACCACCCTGCTCAACATCGTCGGCGGGCTCGACGAGCCGGACCGGGGCCGCGTCGAGGTCGACGGGGACGACCTGTCCGGGCTGGGCGAGGACGGTCTGCTGGCGCTGCGCCGCGACCGCGTCGGGTTCGTGTTCCAGTCCTTCGGGCTGATCCCGATCCTCACCGCCGCCGAGAACGTCGGGGTGCCGCTGCGGATGCGGCGCGCGGCCGCGCGCGAGCGCGAGGAGCGGGTGGAGCTGCTGCTGTCCCTCGTCGGCCTCGGCGACCACGCCGGGCAGCGGCCCGGCGAGCTGTCCGGCGGCCAGCAGCAGCGCGTGGCCATCGCCCGCGCCCTCGCCAACGACCCGGCGCTGCTGATAGCCGACGAACCCACCGGCCAGCTGGACGCGGAGACCGGTCTCGCCGTGATGGAGCTGCTGCGGGCCGTCGTGCACAGCCGCCGGGTCACCGCTCTGGTCGCCACCCACGACCCGACCCTGCTGGGCCTGGCCGACCGCGTCCTGGAACTGCGCGACGGCGAGATAGTCGAACACTGACCGCACCCGGACTCGCACCAGCACCAGCACCTGGACCCGGACTCGCACCCCGACTCGCACCCGCACCGGCCCCGCAGGTCGTCGTCCCCTCCCGCAGGCCCGGCGGCGCCCGCCGTCGCCTCGGCCGGCCGCCGTCAGAGATGCGTCAAGGACCGCAGCTCACCCCCTGTACGGCGTCTTTTGTCCCGATCGCCGGCCGTAGGGTCGTCGCAGCGTGCACAGTCGGGACGGAAGACAATGAGGCCATGGGACGCGGCAAGCTCCGGATCTACCTCGGTGCGGCACCCGGCGTGGGCAAGACCTACGCCATGCTCTCCGAGGCGCACCGCCGGGTGGAGCGCGGCACCGACTGCGTCGTCGCGTTCGTGGAGCACCACGGCCGGCCGCGCACCGAGGTGATGCTGCACGGACTGGAACAGGTGCCCCGCGCCGAGCTGACCCACCGCGGCGGCACGTTCACCGAGATGGACGTCGACGCCGTGCTGCGTCGCGCCCCCGCCGTCGCCCTCGTGGACGAACTCGCCCACACCAACGTCCCCGGCTCCCGCAACGACAAGCGCTGGCAGGACGTGGAGCACCTGCTCGCCGCCGGCATCGACGTCGTCTCCACCGTCAACATCCAGCACCTGGAGTCCCTCGGCGACGTCGTCGAGTCCATCACCGGCGTACGGCAGCGCGAGACCGTCCCGGACGAGATCGTCCGCCGCGCCGACCAGATCGAGCTGGTCGACATGTCGCCCGAGGCGCTGCGCCGCCGCATGGCGCACGGCAACATCTACCAGCCGGACAAGGTCGACGCGGCCCTGTCCAACTACTTCCGCCCCGGCAACCTCACGGCACTGCGCGAACTGGCCCTGCTGTGGGTGGCCGACCGGGTCGACGAGTACCTGAAGCGCTACCGCAGCGAACACCAGGTCTCCCGGATCTGGGGCTCGCGCGAGCGGATCGTGGTCGGCCTGACCGGCGGCCCCGAGGGACGCACCCTGATCCGCCGCGCCGTCCGCCTCGCCGAGAAGGGCGCCGGCGGCGAGGTCATGGCCGTCTACGTCGCCCGCAGCGACGGGCTGACCTCCGCCTCCCCGAAGGAGCTGGCCCTCCAGCGCACCCTGGTGGAGGACCTGGGCGGCACCTTCCACCACGTGGTCGGCGACGACATACCGGCCGCGCTGCTCGACTTCGCGCGCGGCGTCAACGCCACCCAGATCGTGCTGGGCTCCTCGCGCCGCAAGACCTGGCAGTACGTCTTCGGACCCGGCGTCGGCGCCACGGTCGCCCGCGAGTCCGGCCCCGACCTCGACGTGCACATCGTCACCCACGGACAGATCGCCAAGGGACGCGGCCTGCCCGTGGCCCGGGGCGCGCGGCTCGGCCGGGCCCGGATCGTGTCCGGCTGGGTGATCGCCGTGGCGGGACCGGTCCTGCTCGGGCTGCTGCTGAACACCGTCGACCTCGGCCTCGCCAACGACATGCTGCTGTTCCTCGCCCTGACGGTGGCGGCGGCCCTGCTCGGCGGACTGCTCCCGGCGCTCGGCTCGGCGGCCGTCGGATCGTTCCTGCTGAACTACTACTACACGCCCCCGCTGCACCGGCTCACCATCGCCGACCCCAAGAACATCGTCGCCATAGCGATCTTCGTCGGCGTCGCCG
This sequence comes from Streptomyces similanensis, assembly GCF_039543625.1. NCBI lineage: Bacteria > Bacillati > Actinomycetota > Actinomycetes > Kitasatosporales > Streptomycetaceae > Streptomyces > Streptomyces similanensis. Next base: position 83,527 of record NZ_BAABKC010000011.1, read on the forward strand.
TGTCCGTGGCCTCCGTGGTCGACCTCGCCGCCCGCCGCACCCACCAGGCCGCCCGGCTGCGCGCCGAGGCGGAGATACTGTCCTTCCTCGCCGGCAGCGTCCTGCGCGGCGACACCAGCCTCGAAGCACTGCTGGAGCGGGTCCGCGAGACGTTCGCCATGGACGCGGTGGCCCTGCTGGAACGGCAGAGCGACGTGGACCCCTGGACCTGCGCCGGCCGGGCCGGCGCCGACCGGCCGCTCCAGCGCCCCGAGGACGCCGACGTGGACATGCCCGTCGGCGACCACATGGCCCTCGCGCTCACCGGCCGGGTACTGCCCGCCTCCGACCGCCGGGTGCTCGCCGCCTTCGCCGCCCAGGCCGCCGTCGTACTGGACCGCCGCCGCCTCCAGGAGGAGGCCGACCGGTCCCGCGCCCTCGCCGAGGGCAACCGCATCCGCACCGCGCTGCTCGCCGCCGTCAGCCACGATCTGCGCACCCCGCTCGCCGGGATCAAGGCCGCCGTCTCCTCGCTCCGCTCCGAGGACGTCGAGTGGTCCGAGGAGGACCGGGCCGAACTGCTCGGCGGCATCGAGGAGGGCGCCGACCGCCTCGACCACCTGGTGGGCAACCTGCTGGACATGTCCCGGCTCCAGACCGGCACCGTCACCCCGCTGATCCGCGAGATCGACCTCGACGAGGTGGTGCCGATGGCGCTCGGCGGCGTGCCCGAGGACAGCGTGCACCTGGACGTCCCCGAGACGCTGCCGATGGTCGCCGTGGACGCCGGGCTGCTGGAGCGCGCGATGGCCAACATCGTGGAGAACGCCGTGAAGTACAGCCCGGCCCGCGCGCAGGTCCTGGTCTCCGCCAGCGCCATCGCCGAGCGGGTCGAGGTACGCGTCGTCGACCGCGGCCCCGGCGTCCCGGACGAGGCCAAGGAACGCATCTTCGAGCCGTTCCAGCGGCACGGCGACGCCCCGCGCGGGGCGGGCGTCGGACTCGGGCTCGCGGTGGCCCGCGGCTTCGCCGAGGCGATGGGCGGCACCCTCGGCGCCGAGGACACCCCCGGCGGCGGCCTCACCATGGTCCTCACCGTCCGGGCCGCCGGCCCCCGCCCCGGACCCGACGGCCCCGGACCCGACGGCCCCGAACCTGATCGCCGCCCCGAACCCGCCGGCCTTGAGCCGGACCGCCGCCCCGACCCCGATGCCCCCGGCCCCGATGCCCCTGACCCGGATCGCCGCCCCAGGGGCGCGCGGCGCAGCTCCGTACACACCGAAAGGCAGGCTTCATGACCAGGGTGCTGGTGGTCGACGACGAGCCGCAGATCGTGCGCGCCCTCGTGATCAACCTCAGGGCACGCAAGTACGAGGTGGACGCCGCCGGCGACGGCCGTACCGCCCTCGACCTGGCCGCCTCCCGCCACCCCGACGTGGTCGTCCTCGACCTCGGCCTCCCGGACATGGACGGCGTCGAGGTGATCAGGGGCCTGCGCGGCTGGACCCGGGTGCCGATCCTCGTCCTGTCCGCCCGGCACTCCTCCGACGAGAAGGTCGAGGCGCTGGACGCGGGCGCCGACGACTACGTCACCAAGCCCTTCGGCATGGACGAACTGCTGGCCCGGCTGCGCGCCGCCGTCCGCCGGGCCGAGCCCGTGGGCGCCGGCGACGACGAGGTCACCACGGTGGAGACCGAGCAGTTCACCGTCGACCTGGCCGCGAAGAAGGTCAACCGCGGGGGCAAGGACGTACGCCTCACCCCGACCGAGTGGCACCTGCTGGAGGTGCTGGTGCGCAACACCGGCCGGCTGGTCAGCCAGAAGCAGCTGCTTCAGGAGGTGTGGGGGCCCTCGTACGGGACCGAGACCAACTACCTGCGCGTCTACATGGCCCAGCTGCGCCGCAAGCTGGAGGCCGACCCCTCGCACCCCCGGCACTTCGTCACCGAGCCCGGCATGGGCTACCGGTTCGAGAGGTGAGCGCGGTTACGGCGTCCTCGGGACACCCCGGTACGCTTCAGATATGAGTGCTGTTCCGCGTTCCGAAAAGCCGGTGGGCCGGTTCCGGCGCATGCTCGACCGGCTCTCCTCGTCCCAGGAGGACCTGGAGTCCAAGGAGCTGCGGGAGGACGCCGAGACCGCCGGCTGCACCCGGATCGGCGACTGTCACGACCGCCAGGTCGTCACCGTTACTGGTACCTTGCGCACGGTCACCCTGCGCCCGCGCGCCGGAGTCCCCGCCCTGGAGGCGGAGCTGTTCGACGGCTCCGCCGCCCTGGACGTGGTGTGGCTCGGCAGGCGCTCCATCGTCGGGATAGAACCGGGGCGCAAGCTGATCGCATCGGGCCGGATCTCCATGAGCCGGGGCCGCCGGGTGCTGTTCAACCCCAAGTACGAATTGCGACCCCTCGGACGGGAGTAGCCCGTGACGTCACTCGACAAGCCGACCGAAGAGACGACCGCCGACGCCGAGGCCAGGGCGGTGACGGAGGCCGCGCTGTTCGAGGCGTTCGGCGGGGTGCGGGGCATGGTGGAGACCGTCCTGCCCGGCCTGCTCTTCGTCACCATCTTCACGATCAACAAGGACCTGCACTGGTCGGCGATCGCCGCGCTGGTGGTCTCCCTTGGCCTGGTCGCGGTCCGGCTGGCGATGCGGGACACCGTCAAGCACGCCTTCAGCGGCGTCTTCGGCGTGGCCTTCGGCGTGGTCTTCGCGATGATGACCGGCAACGCCAAGGACTTCTACCTGCCCGGCATGCTCTACACCCTGGGGCTGAGCCTGGCGTACCTCGTCACCGCGCTCGCCGGGGTGCCGCTGATCGGTCTGATCCTCGGCCCGGTCTTCAAGGAGAACCTCTCCTGGCGCACCCGCAACCCGGGCCGCAAGAAGGCGTACACCAAGGCCAGTTGGGCCTGGGGTGTGATCCTCTTCGCCAAGTGCGCGATCCTCTTCCCGCTGTACTGGTGGGCGGACACCACCCAGCTCGGCTGGGTCCTGGTCATCCTGAAGATCCCGCCGTTCCTGCTGGCGGTCTATCTGACCTGGATGTTCCTGGCGAAGGCGCCGCCGCCCATCGACGTGTTCGCGGAGATGGAGGCGGAGGAGAAGGCCGAGGAGGAGCGGAAGGCGGCCCTCGCGGCCGAGCCCGGCGAGACCCCGGACGGCGCGGGCCCGGCGGCGGACGGCCCCGCGGCGGGCCGGCACCGCCGAGAGGCGTAGCCACGCACGACGGCGAGCCGCACGACGCGCCGTGATCCGCACCGCCCGCACGACGCGCCGTGATCCGCACCGCCCGCACGACCGCGCCGTGATCCGCACCGCCCGCACGACCGCGCCCGCACGACCCGTACGACACGAGGGGGCGCCCGGAGATCTCCGGGCGCCCCCTCGTGTCGTACGCCTGAAGGGCCTCAGCCCTGCGGGCTCTCGCGCCGCACCGACAGCAGGTCCTCCAGCTGCTCCTCGCGGGCCTGCGCGGCCACGAACAGCAGTTCGTCACCCGCCTCCAGCGAGTCCTCCTGGGACGGGGTGAGCACCCGGGTGCCGCGGATGATGGTGACCAGCGAGGTGTCCTCCGGCCACTCGACGTCGCCGACCTGGGTGCCGGCCAGCGCCGACTCCTCCGGCAGGGTCAGCTCGACGAGGTTGGCGTCGCCGTGGCTGAAGCGCAGCAGCCGGACCAGGTCGCCGACGCTCACCGCCTCCTCCACCAGGGCGGACATCAGCCGCGGCGTGGAGACGGCGACGTCCACGCCCCACGCCTCGTTGAACAGCCACTCGTTCTTCGGGTTGTTCACCCGGGCGACGACGCGCGGGACGCCGTACTCCGTCTTCGCCAGCAGGGAGACGACCAGGTTGACCTTGTCGTCGCCGGTCGCGGCGATCACCACGTTGCAGCGCTGCAACGCGGCCTCGTCCAGGGACGTGATCTCACAGGCGTCGGCCAGCAGCCACTCGGCCTGCGGCACGCGCTCGACCGAGATGGCGGTCGGCGCCTTGTCGATGAGAAGGACCTCGTGGCCGTTCTCCAGCAGCTCGGCCGCGATCGACCGACCGACCGCTCCGGCACCGGCAATGGCGACCCTCATCAGTGACCGCTCTCCTCTTCGGGGCCCTCGGCGAACGCCGCCTCGACCTTCTCCACCTCGTCCGTCCGCATCATCACGTGCACGAGGTCGCCCTCCTGGAGCACCGTCTGCGAGGACGGGAGCATCGACTCGCCGAGGCGGGTCAGGAACGCCACCCGGACGCCCGTCTCCTCCTGCAGCCTGCTGATCTTGTGGCCGACCCACTTCGGCGAGGCGTGCACCTCGGCGAGCTGGACACCGCCGGTGGGGTCGCGCCACAGCGGCTCGGCGCCCGAGGGCAGCAGCCGGCGCAGCATCTGGTCGGCCGTCCAGCGGACCGTGGCCACCGTCGGGATGCCCAGGCGCTGGTACACCTCGGCACGGCGGGGGTCGTAGATACGGGCCGCGACGTTCTGCACGCCGAACATCTCGCGGGCCACCCGGGCGGAGATGATGTTCGAGTTGTCGCCGCTGGAGACGGCCGCGAAGGCGCCGGCCTCCTCGATGCCCGCCTCGCGCAGGGTGTCCTGGTCGAAGCCGATCCCGGTGACCCGGCGGCCGCCGAACCCGGGGCCCAGCCGACGGAAGGCGGTGGGGTCCTGGTCGATCACGGCGACCGTGTGCCCCTGTTGCTCCAGGGTCTGGGCGAGAGCGGAACCCACTCTCCCGCAGCCCATGATGACGATGTGCACGACCGTCCTTCCGGTGTCAATAGCTACTGCTCAGCCCCATCAGGGTCTCAGACAGAGGGACAAGCTACACATGCCCCGTGCGCGGAGGGCACCCCCGTGCCGCATCCCGGACGCGCCCCGCCCCGCGCGCCGGCCCCCGGCCACGTCCCCGGCCACGTCCCCGGCCTCGGCGGACCCGGCGACCCGCCCCGCGCGCGGCGGCTCCCGCGGGCGCGCACGGTGGCCCGCGCAGGCGCGCGCGAGAGCGGCCGTACGCGCCCGCCGGAAGCCGCACGCCGGCACGCGAAAGAGACTGACAGACGTCCTATTCCGCCTCCGACGCCCCCCGCCGAGTGATGCTGCGCACGCTCCACAGGGTCAGGAATCCGAGGCCGAGCAGCGCTGCGGCGGCGCCGATTAGCTCCGCGGTCGGGGGCATGGGACCTCCGGGTGTCGGCGAGGGCGGAGAAAACGCCGGGATTTCAGCCATCTAGGCACGGCGACGCCCTCACCTGCGGAATCCGTCGCCCTGGCCGCCGCCGTTTTCACTCGTGAGGCAGATCTCGGGTGGCAGGTGGGCGAGCCCCAGTTCGAAGCCCTACGATCCTCTGTTGTGTCCAAACTGACCGACGTGCCCAAACGGATTCTGATCGGGCGCGCACTGCGCAGCGACCGGCTGGGGGAGACCCTGCTGCCGAAGCGCATCGCCCTACCCGTTTTCGCCTCCGACCCGTTGTCCTCCGTGGCGTACGCGCCCGGCGAGGTGCTGCTGGTCCTGTCCATCGCGGGCGTGTCGGCGTACCACTTCAGCCCGTGGATCGCGCTCGCGGTCGTCGTGCTGATGTTCACCGTCGTCGCCTCCTACCGGCAGAACGTGCACGCCTACCCGAGCGGCGGCGGCGACTACGAGGTGGCGACCACCAACCTCGGCCCCAAGGCCGGCCTGACGGTCGCGAGCGCGCTGCTCGTCGACTACGTCATGACCGTGGCCGTCTCCATCTCCTCGGGCATCGAGAACCTCGGCTCGGCGATCCCCTTCGTCGTCGAGCACAAGGTCTTCTGCGCGGTCGCCGTGATCGTGCTGCTGACGCTGATGAACCTGCGCGGCATGAAGGAGTCGGGGACGCTGTTCGCGATCCCGACGTACGTCTTCGTGGCCGGGGTCTTCATCATGATCGCGTGGGGCGCGTTCCGCGGTCTGGTCCTCGGCGACACGATGCGCGCGCCGACCGCCGACTTCCACATCAAGGCCGAGCACCAGGGACTCGCCGGCTTCGCGCTCGTCTTCCTGCTGCTGCGCGCCTTCTCCTCCGGATGCGCCGCGCTCACCGGCGTCGAGGCGATCTCCAACGGCGTCCCGGCCTTCCGCAAGCCGAAGTCGAAGAACGCCGCGACCACGCTGGCGATGATGGGCCTGCTGGCCGTGACGATGTTCTGCGGCATCATCGTCCTCGCCATGACGACCAAGGTCCACATGGCCGAGAACCCGGCCACCGACCTGATCCACAAGGGCCTCCCGCTCGGCTCCGGCTACGTCCAGAACCCGGTGATCTCCCAGGTCGCCGAGGCCGTCTTCGGCAAGGGCAGCTTCCTGTTCGTGGTCCTGGCCGCGGCCACCGCGCTGGTCCTCTTCCTCGCCGCGAACACGGCGTACAACGGCTTCCCGCTGCTCGGCTCGATCCTCGCCCAGGACCGCTACCTGCCCCGCCAGCTGCACACCCGCGGCGACCGCCTCGCCTTCTCCAACGGCATCGTCCTGCTGGCGGGCGCGGCGACCCTGCTGACCGTCCTGTACGGCGCGGACTCCACCCGGCTGATCCAGCTGTACATCGTCGGCGTGTTCGTGTCCTTCACGCTCAGCCAGATCGGCATGGTGCGGCACTGGAACCGCCACCTGGCCGCCGAGCGCGACGAGACCAAGCGGCGGCACATGGTCCGCTCGCGCGCCATCAACGCCTTCGGCGCCTTCCTCACCGGCCTGGTGCTGGTCGTCGTCCTGCTGACCAAGTTCACCCACGGCGCGTGGGTGGCCCTGCTCGGCATGTGCATCTTCTTCGCGACGATGACGGCGATCCGCAAGCACTACGACCGCGTCTCCGAGGAGATCGCCGCCCCCGAGGGCCCCAGCGACGACATGGTCCGCCCCTCGCGCGTGCACTCCGTCGTCCTCATCTCCAAGATCCACCGCCCCACGCTGCGGGCGCTGGCCTACGCCAAGCTGATGCGCTCGGACACCCTGGAGGCGCTCACCGTCAACGTCGACCCGGCGGAGACGAAGGCGCTGCGCGCGGAGTGGGAACGGCGCGGCATCGACGTACCGCTCAAGGTGCTCGACTCGCCCTACCGCGAGGTCACCCGCCCGGTGATCGAGTACGTCAAGGGACTGCGCAACGAGTCCCCGCGCGACGCCGTCTCCGTGATCATCCCCGAGTACGTCGTCGGCCACTGGTACGAGCACCTGCTGCACAACCAGAGCGCGCTGCGGCTCAAGGGCCGGCTGCTGTTCACGCCGGGCGTCATGGTCACCTCGGTGCCCTACCAGCTCGCCTCCTCCGAGGCGGCCAAGATGCGCGCCCGCAGGCGCCAGAACTGGAGCGCGCCGGGCGCCGTGCGGCGCGGACCGGCCCAGGACCGCCCGAAGGAGTCACCGGCGTCGAAGAGCTGAGCCGGCGTCCTCGTGCCTCGTGCCTCGTGCCTCGTGCCTCGTGCCTCGTGGTGAACGGCCGGACGACACCCACGTAGACTGGTGGGCTGTTGTCCGGCCGTTTCCCGCTTTCCGATCTGGAGTCACCCCACCATGCAGGCAGAACCGAAGAAGACGCAGGTGGGACAGGCGGGGCCGGAGACGGACACGCTGGTGGGGCAGGAGTACGAGGTCGAGATCGGCCCCGTCGCCCACGGCGGCCACTGCATCGCCCGCACCGCCGAGGGCCAGGTGCTGTTCGTCCGGCACGCGCTGCCCGGCGAGCGGGTCGTGGCCCGGGTCACCGAGGGCGAGGAGGTCGCGCGCTTCCTGCGCGCCGACGCGGTACGCGTCCTGGAGGCGTCCAAGGACCGCGTCGAGGCGCCCTGCCCCTACGCCGGCCCCGGCCGCTGCGGCGGCTGCGACTGGCAGCACGCCAAGCCCGGCGCCCAGCGGCGGCTGAAGGGCGAGGTGATCGCCGAGCAGCTGAAGCGGCTCGCGGGCCTCACGCCCGAGGAGGCCGGCTGGGACGGCACGGTGATGCCGGCCGAGGGCGACAAGCTGCCCGCGGGCGAGGTCCCGCAGTGGCGCACCCGGGTGCAGTACGCGATCGACCCGGCCACCGGCCACGCCGGCCTGCGCCGGCACCGCTCGCACGAGGTCGAGCCCGTCGAGCACTGCATGATCGCGGCGCAGGGCGTCAGCGAACTCGGCATCGAGCAGCGCGACTGGACGGGCATGGAGACGGTCGAGGCGATCGCCGCCACCGGCTCCCAGGACCGCCAGGTCGTCCTGACCCCGCGCCCCGGCGGCCGCCTCCCGCTGGTCGAACTCGACAAGCCGGTCTCGGTCCTGCGCGTCGACGAGAAGACCGGCGGCGTCCACCGCGTCCACGGCCGCCCCTTCGTCCGCGAGCGCGCCGACGGCCGCACCCACCGGGTGGGCGCCGGCGGTTTCTGGCAGGTCCACCCGAAGGCGGCGGACACCCTGGTCAAGGCGGTCATGCAGGGCCTGCTGCCGCGCAAGGGCGACATGGCCCTCGACCTGTACTGCGGCGTCGGCCTCTTCGCCGGCGCGCTGGCCGACCGCATCGGCGACAAGGGCGCCGTCCTCGGCATCGAGTCCGGCAAGCGGGCCGTGACGGACGCGCGGCACAACCTCGCCGAGTTCCCGCGGGTGCGCATCGAACAGGGCAAGGTCGAGTCGGTCCTGCCGCGCACCGGCATCACCGAGGTCGACCTGATCGTCCTCGACCCGCCCCGAGCCGGCGCCGGCCGCCAGACGGTGGCCCACCTCACCGCCCTCTCCGCCCGCCGCATCGCCTACGTCGCCTGCGACCCGGCAGCCCTCGCCCGAGACCTCGCCTACTTCCGCGAGGGCGGCTACCGGGTACGGACACTGCGGGCGTTCGATCTGTTTCCTATGACGCATCATGTGGAGTGCGTGGCGATTCTGGAGCCTGCTGCAAAGGGGCTCTGAACTGCGGTTTTCCTCGGTCGCGAACGCCGTCTGACCTGGCGTTCTAGATGGCGTACTGGGACGACGGTGCGGTCTTCCCTTCTCTCGGCACGAAGGGAGACCGACCGCCTCGGCGCTCCGTTGACGTCGTTTTGATGGCTCGTCATCGAGTGCGGCCGGCCACAACATGATCAGTTCGCGGAGATCATCACCGTCTTCTCTGTCGCGCCGGACACCTCTGCATCCGCGAGCCGCTTGTTGCGGCTCATGGAGGACATAAGGAAGCCCCGATCAGCACCACACCGATGAGGTCAGTGACGATCTCGTGGACCTAGGTGTATTGCCCTGCGAGGTTGGGGAGACGGCTGGCGGGTGGTCGACCCTTGGGCGCGGTGTGTCCGCGGTGGTGAGTGTAGGTGTGCAGCCAGCAGGGAAACGCTTCGCGTCGTTCCCGCTCGCTGCGGTAGGGGTGGGCGTAGGCCCATTCGTCCGGCAGCGTCCGGTTGAAGCGTTCGACCTTGCCGTTCGTCTGGGGCCAGGTACTGGCCGGCGAGCAGCCGGCTCGCGATGGGGCGGACGCCGTCGCGGAGCGACTGGCCGAAGGACAGGGTGAGCCCGTCGACCTCCGCAGCGATTGCAGGTGGTCGGAGAAGCCGAGTTTTACGTCGGCGGCCTTCCTGTCGGCGAGTCCGTAGGCCTCCCCGGGATCGGAGCGGTGACCGAGCCGTAGTTCAGTGCGGACAGGTGGCGGATGGTCAGGTCGGACAGGGCGGGGACGCTCGGGGCGAGCGCCGACAGCGGCAGGGTGCCGATGATCCGGTTGTCCCCGGTGAACTGCTTGATTCGGGTTCGTGGCGTGGGGTTGGTGACGCTGTCGGGACGGTTCGCGTACTGCTCGACGTCCTCCTCCGTCACGCTGTGAGGTAGGGCCGCAGCTTGGTCCGGTACAGCTTGTCGGCTGCCTCGAAGACCACCTTCAGGCTGTGGGTGAACGGCTTGTCGCCGCCCGCCGTGATCAGCGGGTACAGGTCGCCGACCGGGATCAGGTCGGCCAGCCGCAGTTCGGCACGGTGGTCGGCGAGGAGCTGGCCCATCAGCTTCATGCCGGTCCGGTTGCGCTGGTGCGCGGAGGAGACGTGCACGAGGGTGTCCATGAACGCCGGTGAGAACGGGTGCGTCAGCCGGAAGCTCTCCTCGTCCGCGCCGACGCCTTCCGCCCCGCGGTCGGACCCCAGAAGCGTGTCCCACACCCCCTGGCGGATCTTGCGGGTCTTGTCGAACTCTGCCTCGACGAGGGCGGCGGCCTCCGCGTCCTTCGGCTTGAGCAGCCGGGCAAGGGCGACCTGGGGGAGGTTGCGGTCCTCCAGGGTGATCTTGTCGAAGCGGCCGGAGGCCAGGTTGAGTGTGTCCTGGATGGACGCCTCCGCGGCCCCCGACGTCTCCTCGCCGACCAGCTCGCGCAGGTCGCGCTGGCGGGCGATGAAGGAGATGACCGGGACGGCGCGGCGGGCGTCGCCGCCCTACACGAAGTTGGTGATCTTGCCGGCTTCCCGAGCCACGAACTTCTGGTCGTGGATGAGGGTGGCCAGCCAGCGGATCAGCTCGTCCATGAAGGGGATGAACCCGTCGTAACCGAGCGACTTGGCGTGCTCGGCGATTACGGACAGCCCGGCGTCCAGCGAGATGAACCCAGCAGGTGGGTGCTCGCTTCCTGGACGAGACGCGCCCGCAGCTCGGCGGGCGTGGACGGGCTGACCAGGTTGAGCGCCTGCCCGCCCTCGTGGACCTCCTCGGCGTCCAGCGCGGTGTCGAGCAGTCCGGGCGACCAGCCGAACGCCTCACCCCACTCGTCCTCCTCGTCCGCCCCGCCGTCGTCCGGCGAGGTGAGTCCTCCGATCACGGCCGCGTCGCCCATGCGGGAGCGCATCGCCCGGATGTCCTCGAACAGGGCGTCAGTCCGGCACACCTGCGGCGTCGGCGCCTGAGGGTGCAGCTTCTTGACGTGGCTGACGTAGCCGCCGAGGACCCGCTGCTCCAGTGCCTTCGCCCCGAGCATGTGGTACGGCACGAGCAGGAACCGCTTGCCCTCCGTGCCAGCCACTCGTGCTTGGTGAGCACCGGGTCGAGGTCGGTGCGGGCGCGGGCCGCCGGGTTGCCGCTGAGCAGGGCGTGCAGCACGGCCATGAAGTGCGACTTACCGGAACCGAACGAGCCGTGCAGGTAGGCCGCCTTCGACGTGCGGCCGTCGAGCGCGGCCCGGATCAGCCCCAGCGCCTCGTCGAAGTTCTCCAGTAGCCGCTCCGTGACCACTGGTCGCGCAGCGCGCGCTCGGCGCCCTCGGGCGTCGTCGCCTCCGAGAGCTGGAGGGCGAAGTCCGACGTGGAGATGGACTCCTTGATGTCGATCTGCCCGACTACACGAGCGCGGGCGCCTCCACCCCGGACGAGGGGTGCACCAGCGAGCGCAGTTTCTCCCGTGTCTCCGGGTCCGTCGAGTAGACGATCGTGCCGACCATGCCCCGCGTCAGCAGCACCTTGTAGGTGTTGCGGATGAGCCGGTTGATCTCGCTCTCCGGTGTGGCCTTCGTAAAGATGGGGTCCTTGGACGCGGATCGGTCCACGACCCAGTGGTCAGTACGCCACACCAGGTCGGGGCCGATGATCACGCCGGACCAGTCGTACTCGAAACCCTGTGCGGTGTAGACGCAGCCGACTTGGCCGAATCCTTCCGGTTCCGTGGCCCACAGAGGCGCCGGCGGGGCCCCGAACACGGACCGGTCGCCGTACACGTTCCACGGCCGTGCCCAGTCGCCGATGACGACGTCGGTGGGAAGCGCCGTCATCTCCGGGGTGACCTTGGTCGTCCACTTCCAGCAGTAACCGGCCGACATCCGCGCGCCGAAGCCCTCCGCGCGCTTCGAGACGAGGAAGTCCTCCAGCTCCTGCGGGCTCTCGGCGGTCCGCAGCTCCAGTTTGCCGTCGGGCTCCCACGGACCGGGCGTACCGCCCTCCAGGCCGAGCAGGTCGATGACCCACTTCTCGTACGCGTCGCTGCCGCCGCACCGGAACTGGCCATCCAGCTCGATCACAGTGCAGTCCAGGCCCTCCGTGGCGGCGGCCCGCTGGATCTCCTCCTTCGTCCCCATCTCGCCGGGCCGCACCACCTGATGCTGGTCGAGCAGGAACACCGGCACCCGGGCCGCGTCGATGAGTTCGGAGACCTGTGGCCGGCCGGTGCGCAGCTCGGCCTTGGTGTAGCGGTTGGCGGAGGTCTTCCGCAGCCGGTGCGCCTCGTCGCAGATCAGCACGTCGAGGTCGTTCGGCTCGGCATCCATGAAGCTGTTGAAGTACTTGAAGAGCTGCTGCACTTCGCGCTTCTTGTGCCCGGCGACCTTCCGCATCGTCTTGGTGAACGACGCCGACCCGGTGGCGTGCAGGGCGGTCTCCCCGCGCCGGTACAGCTCGCCCAGCAGCGACATAGCGATGACGCTCTTGCCGGAACCGGGGCCGCCGGTCACCACGATGACCTTCTTGTGGTTGCCGCGCTTGGCCTTGCGTACGGCGGACATCACCATCTCGTATGCGACCCGCTGCTCGGCGAGAAGGACGAACTGCTCTCGATCGCGGATCTCGGCCGCCGCGACGGCCATCAGCTGCCTGGACGGCCGGATCTTGGCGTCCCGCAGGACGTCGGCGGCCTCGGCGCCGGGCTTGGCGGCGAGCCGAGACCGCAGGAAGTCCAGGAAGGCGCCCCGCTGGTCGGCCGTGTACATCCGGCCGTACTGGTCCTCCCTGACGCTCCGCAGCCCGGTGATCCGGGACTCGGTCGCGTTGTGCAGGAAGGCCACACCGGCCAGCGACCCGGGCATCCGCTCCAAGGCCGCGTTGAAGGACAGCAGGTACTCGCAGTAGCCGCGAACCTGTTCGATCGGGTTGAGAACGGGCTGCGGGTAGGCGTCGAGCCGGCAGAGAAGGGGGTCCTCCTCGTCCGGGTGCGCCTCGCTCCACTGCTTCAGCTCCACGACGACGTACGACGGCTGTCCCGTCGTCGGGTGCACGCCGGCCAGGACGGCGTCGGCGCGCTTGCTGGTGAGGGGCAGGCTGTACTCGATGACGACCTCGATGTCGTCAAGCCCGGCCTCCGTGAGGGCATTGACGAGGGCGGGCAGACTGCGCTCCCAAGACCGTATCTCCGCCTGCGCGGGCGTCCGACCGTGCAGATGACGGAAGTTCTCGGTCAGATGCAGCGCCAGCGACCCTTCGAGGATGCGGGCGGCGACGGACGCCGCGGACTCACGGAACAGCAAGGAAATGCCCCCAGGCAGCACGAAGAAGACTCGTGCGGGTGGGGGCATGTCCTCCGGTGTCCGCCGCGCGCCGCCGCGGGGGCGGGTGCGTGACGGATCAGGAAGCCCGTCGGGCCGCTGAGATGTTTTCGGTCGCCATCTTAGGTGAGCGTGGCGATCAAGAGGAGTGGTTCTGGACGGGCTCGGCCACGGCCGTTGACGGGTGGTACGGTCACTTGGTGCCGTGGCTCTGCTGACTGCAAGCATTGACCTCGGACAGGAGAGCGCTGAGCAGCTCGTCCTGGCTCAAGGGCCGGACGTGGCGTGGATCGGCGTCCCGCTCGCGGCCACCGCCGAACGGGCGCAGTTGGAGCACAGGGCTGCTATCAGCTTGCTCACGCACCTTGGACCGGGGCCCCTTCCCGCTGAGGCGCATCTCGAGAGCGCGGCGGCCGCAGATCCGACGAGTATCGAGCCATTGACGAGCAGGGCTCTGTCGCCTTGAGGATGATGCCGTTCGTTCGGCGCGCTACGGCCCCAGCACCCCGCTCGAAGAAGCAATAAGCACCCTCGGAGCTGGTACGCTCCCGCTCCCTGGTCATGCGACATCTTCCCGATGACGCATCATGTGGAGTGCGTGGTCATTCTGGAGCCTGCAGCGAAGGGCTCCTGACCTGCGGCTTAATGGACGCACATGATGTGCGACCGGGGCCCGGGCCGAAGAGCGCGGGGTGACGGACCCGAGGCCGGACGTTCCGGCGACCTCACGCCCCGTCCCTCACGTCCTGTCCCTGACGGCGGAGCCGGAGGGGCGCATCGGATCCCGGTCCGCCCCGGGCCAGGCGGCCGGCGGCGGCAGGAGGGAGGCGAGCCGGTCCCGGGGCGGAGGCGTACTGCCCAGCCTGACCAGGGCGGCCGCCAGCCTGTTCATCTGATCCGCACCGAGGAAGCCGACCTCGTTGCGCAGGTATCGGTGCAAGGTCGAGACGCCTATGCCTGTGTGTCGTGCCAGGAGCGGGACGAACTGGCCACCGTAGAACCGGTTCAACGCCTGCAGATCGGTCTTGAGGAGAAGCCGATCCACATGCACGGCCCGCTGCCTCGGCCAGGCGGGCCTGGGCAGTTCGGGCCAGTCGCGCGGGCCGTCGTCCTCGCCGTGCCCGCCGGTTGATGCGGCCTCCCCCGAGGCATCCGAAGGCCTACCTGTCATCAGAGCGCGCAGACGCACCTGTTCGCGTGCCGCGTCGAGCCGACGGCGAGGGCTGGTGCAGGTGCGTTCCAGCAGCTCCAGCCACTCGACCCGCTCCGCGAAGCTCGAAACCCGGCAGGCGTCGAGAAAGGCCAGCAACCCCCGCACCGTCACGGGCTGGAATCCGTTGGCCATGGCGGCGAGCGTGGAGTGCGCGTAGTCGCACTCCCGGGCCATCGCCCGGAACGACATCGACCGGTAGGCCCGCAGCCCCGACAGCCAGAACGGCAGTGCCCGAGGGCCTGTGGCACCCGAGGGCGGCGTGAGCCGACCGGTCTTGTCCCAGCGTCGCCAAGTCCCCCGCCACGCGGGCCGAATGCGGTCCTCGTGGACCATGCGCCGGGTGGGAGCCCCCGCCGACGCCGGACGCTCCCCGCGCAGCGCGGCCTCCCGACGGACCAGCCACGTGGTGGCATCGGTATCGCCGCAGGCGGTGACGAACGCCTTGAGCGTCTTCTCGCTGGGCACGCTGACCCCGCTCTGCGCACTGGACAAGGTCCCGGTCGCCAGCCCGGAGATCTCCGACAGGGCACCGATGGTGAGTCCGGCCCGTCTCCGCAGGACGCGCAAGTCCGCCGCCAGCTCCACACAGGGCAGATCCGGCTCGTCCGGCAGTTCGTTGTTCGGCCGTGCCAAGCTGGTCACGCTCCTCTCGACGGGGCAGGGGCGCCGAACGCCCAGCACCCCTTGCCCCTCACCTGTTTCAGGACAGCCGCAGCCGCAACTCGGCCGCCACGACACCGCTGGCGGCCACCGTCGCCACAGCGACGTGCGGCGTGCAGCCGAGCATGATCAGCCAGCCCACTCCTGCGAGCACCAGGGCGAGCACCGCCGCAGCCGCAGGCGGCATGAGCGCACCCGGAGCGGCGACGACCGCGTCACCGCGAGCGGAGCATCGCAGGAGGGCCTGGTGGTACGAGAGAACCTGAGGCAGGGCGAAGGACATGAGGTCTCGATTCTTCCTGTCGAGCCGGCTGCCACGGAGAGCCGCGGCCCCGACCCGAGTGACCCGGACAAGGTGTACCGACAGGGGCCAGTTGACGCTGGATGCCCTGCCACGAACATCTTCACCGGCCCGACCAGGACAAGACACCCCCTCGAACGAAAACTGAAGATCGGACGCTGTCATTCTTCGATAATCGGATCGGGAAGGCGATTTTGAAGAATTCTTCCTCTCCGTGAATCCACTGCTCAGACGCCACTTGTCGGTGTCGGCGTACGAAGGCCGGTTGCGTGGTTACGCCGCCTCAGGCCACCATGCTCATAGCGTCGGTGGAGTGTGAACAATCCACGACGTTTCAGGGCCTCTTGCGTCTCGACCCGGACCAGGACCCGCCAGCAGGGGAGTTGTTGACGCGACACCACTGCGGCCGGGCGGCAGGGTTCCTCTGCTGCCCGGCGTCACCCGGGACGTTTCCGTCAGATCCATCCCGCTCGTCGGAAGAGGTCCCGGCCGGTGAGCCGGACTCACCTGCGCCGACGTGGAATCCGGGCGGTGATCCCCCAGCGCGCTGGCCAGGCCGCCCGCCGCGAACGCCGGGGGAGCCACGTCGGGCGGCCACCGTCACGTGTCACGCTGCTCAGGGCGACGGGAAACCTTCTGTCAGGTAGGCCAGCAGCTGTCCGGGCGCGTCCTCCTGGAGGAGGTGGCCGGCGTCCTCGATCCAGTGGAGTTCCGCGTGCGGGATGTGTGCGTGCAACCACTCGGCGTACCGCGGGGGGAGGATGCGGTCCTCGCGGCCCCAGATCAGCCGTACCGGGATCGAGATGTCGCTCAACAAGTGCTCGTACGGGACGGTGTCCGCCTGCCTGATCTGGGTGTACTGACGGTAGAACGCCGCCTGTCCCGTTTCTCCCCGCCACGGTGCGAGGAACGCGTCGAGGACACCCGGCCGGAAGCCCGCCCGCGTGGCGTGCCGCAGGTGGCCGGCGACCAGGGCCTCGTGCGCGTAGCCCGGCAGTTGCTGGAACACCTCCGTGTGCTCCAGGAAGAGCCGGAACAGTCCTCTCTCCCACTCGCCGCCGCTCACCGCGTCGAAGAGGGTCAGGTCCCGGTAGCTCCTCTCCTCCAGCAGCAGGGTGCGCAGCGCCACCGCTCCGCCGATGTCGTGGGCGACGACGCTGGGGCGGGACAGTCCCCAGTGGTCGAGGAGTCCGGCGAAGTTGCGGGCGTGGGCCGCCAGACTGAGGTCCTGACCCTCGCGCTGGTCCGACCGGCCGAAGCCGAGGTGGTCGAAGAAGAAGACCTTCCGGGTACGGGCGAGCGCCGGGGCGATGTCCCGCCAGAGGTACGAGGAGTACGGCGTGCCGTGTACCAGCACGATCGGGTCCCCGCTGCCCAAGGTTCCCCACCGCACCACGCCGCCGGGTGTCTCGAACTTCTCGTCAAGCGTCCAGTCCACTGCTGGTCTCCTCTTCTGTCGGGGGGCGGTGGGGGCGGAAGAAGGCGGTGATGTCCTCGGCGAGCAGGGCGGGTTCCTCGTGGGCGGCGAAGTGGCCGCCGCAGGGCATGCGGGTGTAACGGGTGACGTGGTGGGTGCGTTCGGCCCAGCTGCGGGGCGGGTGGCTCAGGTCGGCCGGGAACAGGGCGACGGCGGTGGGGACTTCGACCCGCCGTACCCGCCGGGTCAGGCCGTGGGCGTACTCGTAGTAGGGGCGGAACGAGGTGGAGATCGTGCCCGTGAACCAGTACAGCGATGCCTGGGTGAGCAGGAAGTCGTCGCTGAAGCGCACCGACAGGTCGCCGCCGCAGTCGCTCCACGCGCGGTACTTCTCCGTGATCCAGGCGAGCAGGCCGGCCGGTGAGTCGGTCAGGGCGGGGGCGAGGGTGAGGGGGCGGGTGCTCTGCTGGTGCAGGTAGCCGCCCTCCTCCGTCTGCCAGGCCGCCACGGAGGCGACGTGGCGCTCCTCCTCGGGGGTGAGTCCCGCCGGGTCGGCCGGTGCGGCCACCGCGAGCAGGTGGATGCCGACGACGGCCTCGGGGTGGGCCTCGGCGAGCCGTGAGGTGATGCCGGCGCCGAGGTCGCCGCCGTGCGCCGCGTAGCGTTCGAAGCCGAGGTGGTCGTGCATCAGGCGGTGCCAGAGGTCGTGGGTCTGTTCGGCGCCGTCGAGCGCGGGGCGCTGAGGGGAGAAGGCGAAGCCGGGCAGGGAGGGCACGATCACGGTGAACGCGTCCTCCGGCCTGCCGCCGTGGCGGGAGGGGGCGGCCAGGCGTTCGGCGAGGGCGGTGAGTTCCAGCACGGTGCTGGGCCAGCCGTGGGTGAGCACGATGGGCAGCGCGTCCGGGTGTTCGCCGTCGTAGCGCAGGTAGTGCACGGGGGTGCCGTCGAGGTCGGCGAAGTGGGAGGGCAGGGCGTTGACGGCGGCCTCGTGGGTGCGCCAGTCGTAGTCGGAGGCCCAGTGGGCGACGAGACGGCGCAGTTCCGCGAGGTCGGCGCCGGCCTCCCAGCCCTCGACCGGCCACGGCTCGGGCCACCTCGTGGCGTTCAACCGGGCGCGCAGATCGGCCAGTTCGGCGTCACTGACCTGGATTACGGGTGGTCTGGTCGGGGTCGGCACGGCGTACTCCCGGGTGTGTCAGGTGTGTCAGATCAGGTGTGTCGAGTGTGTCGGGTACGTCAGGTGTGTCGGGTGTGCGGGCGGGCGTCGGTACGGGGGCGCGTCGCCGGGGTCGCGGTGGTCGGGCCGAGGGTCTGCGCGATGGCCGCCCGGGTCCGCTCGCGCGGTTCCCGGTCCGTCGACAGCAGCGCGTGCATGATCATTCCCTCCAGCAGCGCGTCCAGGCGGGCGGCGGTCTCCGGCCCGGTGAAGCGGGCCAGTACGGCGCGACTGGCGGTGGTCCACTCGTGGGTCAGCGCGCGCAGGGCCGGGTCGCGCAGGGCCGCCAGACGCAGTTCGAAACCGAGGACCGCGCTGCGGTGCCGGGCGGGTCCTTCCTGGACCATGTCCACCAGGACGTCGACCAGGTCCTCGCGTGTCGCCACGTCCGTGAAGAGGGCCGCGTACTCGGCGGAGCGCTGTCCGACGTACCAGGCGAACGCCCGCGTCCGCAGTTCGGCCAGGCTGGCGAAGTGGTAGGTGACCGAGCCCAGCGGTACGTCCGCGCGGGAGGCCACCTTGCGGTGCGTGAGGCCGACGATCCCGTCCGCGGCGAGCACCTCCAGAGCGGCGTCCAGGATCCGTTCCCTGCGCCGCGGATCGTGCCGCCGCGCCCGTCGTCCGCCGGGGCCCGCCGCCTCGCGTCCCTCGCGTCCCTCGTGTCCTTCGGGGGCGCCTGTCCCCTTTTCGCTCATAGGAACAAACGTACACTAAATAAGAACGTCAGTTCTTATGCGTCCTCACGCGGCCGCCGCGACGCCGATGCCGATGGCGATGAACAGCCAGCCGGTCGCCAGCTCCCAGCGCCGGCGGATCTTCGGGCGGATCAGGAGGGCGCGCAGGCGGGCAGCCACGGCGACCAGGGCGAACCAGTAGGCCACGCCGATCAGGACGTCCAGGGTGCCGAGGAAGAAGATCTGCCGGGCCGCGGAACCGCCGCCGTGGACGAACTGCGGCAGGATGCTGAGGAAGAACAGCGCCGCCTTGGGGTTCAGGACGTTGGTGAGGAAGCCCTGGGTGAAGCCTGACCGCAGGCGGTTCCGGCCCGGCCCGTCCTCCGGCGCGGCCGGCACCCCGGGAGTTCCCGGATCGCCGTCCGCCGGCCGGCCGGCGCGTCGCTCGTGGGCGGCCCGGCGCGCGGTCCTTCGGGCGGTCAGCACCGCGCGGACGCCCAGGTACACGAGGTAGGCCGCGCCCAGGAGCTTGATCGCGTCGTAGACCACCGGGGAGCGGGCCGCGATCAGCGACAGTCCGACGGCGGCGGCGAGCATGTGCACGCACAGCCCACTCTGCGCGCCCAGCGCCGCGGCCCGCCCCATGGCCGGATGCTCGGCGGCCGATCTGAGCACCACGACGAAGTCCGGCCCGGGGACCACGTAGGCCACCAAGACCACACCGAGGAAGCCGACGAGGTCGACCGACATCCGTTCATCCTTCCGTCCGCCCCTGCGATCCGATCCTGCGATCCGATCCTGCGATCCGGTTGTGCGAAGCGGTGCTGTGGACCGGTCCTGTGCCACGGGTGTCAGGTACCCGCGCGTGGCATGCGCAGGCAGGGGAGGTTGCGCGGGTGACCGCCGGCCGGTGGGCGCGGGCGTGTTTCCCCGTACGTCTGCGGGGCGGGCTCGCTCGCGGGCCGCCCGAGCGACGTGCTCTTTTCTCATCTCGTCGGCCCACGGGGGCAGTTCGCCTTGTCCAACCCCTTGACCGGGTGCGCTTGCCGAGTATGGTCTAGACCAAGTTCACGGCAGGTCTAGACCTGTGTGCCTTCTTTCGAACCCCCGGGCGTCGTTCCGCACGGCGTCGGCTTCGGTCCATCGAGGAGAGTGGTGTGGCATGAACACGAAAAGACGGGTGGCCTGTGTGATCGGCGCGCTGGCCGCGCCCGTGCTCGCCGTCAGCCTTCCCGCGAGCTCGGCCAGCGCCCACGGCTGGGTCACCCTGCCCACCAGCCGGCAGGAGCAGTGCGCCGAGGGACTCGTCGACTGCGGTCAGATCAAGTACGAGCCGCAGAGCGTCGAAGGGCCCAAGGGGCTGCACAGTTGCAGCGGCGGCCACGCCGAGTACGCCGAGCTCGACGACGACAGCAAGGCGTGGAAGGTCACGCCGGTCGGCTCGTCGGCGACCTTCACCTGGCACAACGCCGCCCGGCACTCCACCGCCAACTGGCAGTACTTCATCGGCAACCAGAAGATCGCCGAGTTCGACGGGCACAACGCGCAGCCCGGCGCCGACGTCAGCCAGCAGGTCGACTTCGGCGGCTTCACCGGCCGCCAGAAGGTCCTGGCCGTCTGGAACATCGCCGACACCGCCAACGCCTTCTACTCCTGCGTGGACGTCAACATCGGCGGCGGCGGGGGCGGCACCGGCGGGGGCAATGGCGGGGGCGGCGGCGTCTGCACCGCGCCGGCCTGGGACGCCGCGCGCGTCTACAACGGCGGCGACACCGTCTCCTACGGCGGCCACAACTGGCGCGCCAAGTGGTGGGTGAGCGGCGACAAGCCCGGCACCACCGGTGAGTGGGGCGTCTGGGAGGACCTCGGGGTCTGCCCGGCCTGACGGCCGCGACGAGATCCGGCCCCGGCCGGCCCCGGCGTGACGTGATGTGACGTGGGGAGCCGGCCGGGTCGTTCGCGTCCCGCCGGGCCGTCGGCTTCGGCGTGCAGGTCGCCGCGCCCGCGATCGTCGACGGATCAGGCGGAGGCGATCGGATCGGCGGGATCCGCCGTGCCCGCCGTACCCTCCGTGCCCGCCGCCTCCGTCTTCGGCAGGTCCGCCGGCCGGCGGGTGAGGCGTCGTACGTCCGGGACGCACAGGACGGCCAGCGTCAGCAGCAGCACCAGCGCCGAGCAGCCCCACAGCGCGGCCGGGCGGCCCACCGCGTTCTGCACCGGGCCGGCGGCCGCCGTCGCGAGCGGCACCATCGCCAGCGAACCCAGCCAGTCGTACGAGGACACCCGGGAGAACTTCTCCTCCGGCACCTCCTGGTGCAGCGCCGACATCCACGTCACGGCGAACACCTCGACGCTCACCCCCGTCGCGAACATCACCGCCGCCAGCGCGGGCGTCGGCACCGGCACGGCGAGCGCGGCGGACGGCAGCGCCAGCGGCAGCACCGCGAGGACGCCCACCAGCAGCAGCCGCCTCGGCGCCCAGCGGGTCATCAGCAGCCCGCCCAGCACCGTGCCCACGCCGAACGCGGACAGCGCGAGGCCCCAGGGCTGCGGTCCGCCCAGCCGCTCCCGCGCGACCAGCGGGCCGTACACCGTCTCGGCCGCCGCGACCATCGCGTTCACCACGGAGAACTGCAACACGATCGACCACAGCCAGGGCCGGCCGACCACCTCCCGCCAGCCGTCCCGCAGATCCGCCGCCAGACTCGCGCCGCCACGCCGCTCGGGCATCCCGCGCACGTCGAGGAAGGCGCGCAGCGAACCCGCGACGGCGAAGGCCGCCGCGTCGATCGCCAGCACCCATCCCGGCCCGGCCGCCGCCACCAGCGCGCCGCCGAGACCGGCGCCGAGGATGCCCGCGCCGTTCACACCCATCCGGAAGACGGCGAAGGCGCGCCCCGACCGGCTGCCCGAGACGGTGGCCAGCACCATCCCCTCGGCGGCGGGGGAGAAGAACGCCTGGCCTACGCCGCCCAGCGCGGCCAGCACCGCCATCTGCCACACCCGTGCGGAGCCGGCCAGCACCAGGACGGCGAACAGCGCCTGCGAGACGCAGTTGAGCGCGTTGGCCGCCACCATCACCCGGTGCCGGGGCAGCCGGTCCGCCAGCGCCCCGCCGATCAGCAGGAACACGATCAACGGGACCGTGCGGGCGGCGGCCACCAGACCGACGTCGGTCGCCGAGCCCCCGACGGCGAGCACCGCGAAGGCTCCCGCCACCAGCGCACCCGAACTCCCGAGCCCGGAGACGACGGCGGCGGCGGTCAGCAGCGTGTAGTTGCGTCCGGCCCACGAGGGGCGAACAGGAAATCGAACGGGACTCACCCACGGATTATCCCCGCTTGTCCCCACGCCGCCGCCCCGCGCCTCCCGCGACGGTCCACGTACCGTACCGGGGCGACCGGAGGGGCCTCCCCGCAGGGGGCGGCGGGGCCGGTGCGGCCTGAGTGGTGCGGGGCGGGGATGGCCTCCGGGCGACGGGGCAGGCGACCGGGAGCGGGCGTGACGTTCGCCTCCTGTCCGTCGCCCAACGTGTCGCTGTTGGGCCGAACAGGTGACATGGCGTAAGAATTGGTCTGGTGCAGGCGATGAGTGCGAGTCAGGTCGGGGGGGAGCCGGTGAACAGCCACGACGTCACCGATGAACAGTGGGAAGGGCTCGCCCAGGTCGTTCCGTTGCGGGGCCGCGACTCGTGGCCGTCGGCGGTGGACCACCGCGCCCTCCCGGACGCGGCGACGGAACTGCGCCGCCGGTTCGTCGTCCTCAGGGTCAACGTGTTCGCGGACGCGCGCGACGTCGCCGAGACGCTGATGGCGGGCGTTCCGGTGCTGCTGGACCTCACCAGCGCCGAGGGCGACGTCGCCAAGCGGATCCTGGACTTCAGCACGGGGGTCGTGTTCGGCCTGGCGAGCGGAATGCACCGGGTCGACCGCAACGTGTTCCTGCTGACCCCGCCCGGCACCGAGGTGAGCGGGCTGATGGAGAGCGCGGCGGTTCCCGGCGTCTGAGCCGGCGCCGGCCGGGGGACGGCGTCAAGCCCGTCGTCGCGGGAGGGTGCGGGGCCGTCCCCCGATCGTGGGAAGCCGGTGCGGACGGAACGGTTCGCCCTGGTGGCGGGGTCCTACGGTCCGGGCATGACCGCGTTCCCGGCGTCCGCCGCACCCGCGCCCCCGACCGTGCAGTCCCCGCCCCGGGACCCGTCCCAGGCCCCGCGTACGGACCGGGCCCCACACACCTCCTCGGCCGCGTCCACCTCTCCGGCCGTGTCTCCGGCCGCGTCCGTGGCGGTGCCCTCGCCCTCGCCCTCGGCCTCGGGCGCGTCCGCGTCGTCGGGGTCGTCGGGGGCGGCACGGGCGGAGCGGGCGTGCGTCGCCGAGCTGCGGCTGTCCGCCTTCGCCGGTCACCGCCGGGTGCGTCTCCCGTTCGGCCCGCTGACGCTCCTGGCCGGGCCCAGCGGGTCGGGCAAGACCGGTGTGCTGCGCGCGTACGAGGCGCTGGCCCGGCTGGCCGGCGGGGCGTCGCTCGACGAGGTGTTCCCCGACCCCGCCGCCTGCGTGCCCGAGGACGCCCGGCCCGACGGCCAGGGCCGTCGCGGCTTCCGCATCGGCTGTACGGCGGACGGCCCCCTGGGCCCGGTGCGGCTGGACATCGCCGTACAGGCGGAGCCGGAGCTGCGGGTGGTGGGGGAGCGGCTGAGCGCCGGGGGACTGGTCCTGCTGGAGACCGCGCTGCGGGACCCGGCGCGGCGGACGGTCGAGGCGTCCTGGCACACGGGTGGGCCGGCGGCGGTGACCCGCGCGGCGCTGCCCGACGACCGGCTCGGCACCGCGCTGCTGCCGCTGCGGGTGGCCGGACGGACCGAGGGGCAGCGGCAGGTCCTCGCCGCGGCCGAGCAGATGGTGGTCGCCCTGCGGTCGGTGTTCGTCTGCGCGCCGCGCCCCGAACGCATGCGCGCTCCCGCGCCCGTCGACGCCGGGCGGCTGACGCGCGGGTGCGACAACCTCGCCGCCGTGCTGTGGCGCACCCGTGCCGAGTGCGGGCGGCGGCACGCGTTGCTGGTGGAGGCGGTGCGCGTGGGCTGCGCCGGGCCGGTGGCCGATGTGTACGCCGAGCCGGCGGGCGAGGGCCGGGTACGGGCGGTGCTGGATCGCGGGAACGGGACGCGCACCGGGTTCGAGCGGCTGGGCGACGGCGAACTGCGGTACGCGGCCCTGGCGTTGGTGCTGCTGACCGGGCCCGGGGTGCTGGAGGTCGATTCGGCGGGCGAGGTGCCGGAGGCGCTCCAGACGCTGACGGTCCTGGTCGACGGCCTCGACGTGGGCCTCGACCCGCGGCAGCGGGCCGCGCTGCTGGGGCTGGCCGGGCGGATGTGCGAGCGGGGGCACATCCGGCTGGCCGGGGCGGTGAGCGACAGGGCCTGGACGGGGGAGGAGCCGGCGGCGCGGATGGTAGACCTGGTGCGGTGACCGATCACCACGACGACCGCACGTCCGCCGCGTCCTCCTTCGGGCCGTCCGAGGGGCCGTCCGAGGGACCGCCCGACCTGGCGGCGCTGCGGCGCAGGCTGGCCGAGTTCGCCGCGGCCCGCGACTGGCAGCCGTACCACACGCCGAAGAACCTGGTCGCCGCGCTCAGCGTCGAGGCCTCCGAGCTGGTGGAGATCTTCCAGTGGCTGACCCCGGAGGAGTCGGCGCGGGTGATGGCGGACCCGGCGACCGCGTACCGCGTCCGCGACGAGGTGGCGGACGTCCTCGCCTACCTGCTGCAACTGTGCGAGGTCCTGGACGTCGACCCCCTGGCGGCCCTGGCCGCGAAGATCGACCGCAACGAGCGGAGGTTCCCGGTGGCGGGCGGCGCGGCGGAGCCGACCGGCCCGGGCGAGCCGACCGGTCCTCGCGAGAGTGACGCTCCGTAGTCGCTCGCTGAGTCGAAACCGATTTGTTGTCCATGAATTTCCGTCTTGCTCTGGCTTTTGGTCTCAGTAACACTCACTCTGGGTAGTGAACTGAATGAGGCAGTTCGGGCTGACGTGCGAGGAGCATGTCGGGAGAGACGGGGGCAGCGCATGGACGCGGTGCGGCTCATCCTGGCGAGCAGGCGTGGCCTGGCGGGGAGCGGTGACGCCGCCGCCATCCTGACGGAGGTGTGGCAGGCGCAGGCCCTGGCGCAGGCGATCGGCAGTCGGCTCGCGGTCTCCGGGCCGCCCGAACTGCGCGGCGAGGCACTGGGGTTGACCGAGCTGGCCGGCCGGGGCTGCGGGGTGCTGGACGCGCCGGACCTGGAGCCGGACGACCTGCTGGCCGCCCAGCTCACCGAACTGAGCGACGCCCGGCGGACGTTGCTCAGCCTCGGCGGTCTGCTGGGCGAGGTCGGCATCGCCCTGGTCGGCGTCGCCGGTTCGGCCGTGGACGAGCGGACGTACTGGCAGTGCGTGGAGGCCATCGACGCGGCCGACGAGTCTCGGGACCGGGTGCGCGAGATGCTGCGGAAGCTGGCCGCCCGCGACCAGTCGGTCCTGCCGGAGCGCGAGCCGGGCTGACGGCCGGACGCCCGCCCCCGCCGTCCGCACACCTCAGCCGCTCCCACGCCGGCCGTCCCCACCGGCCGTCCCCACCGGCCGTCCCCACCGGCCGTCCCCACCGGCTCCCACCGGCCGCTCCCACCGGCCGTCCCCACCAGCCGCTCCAACCAACCGCCCCCGTCCGCACACCTCAGCCGCGCCGCGACCCCCGGAACCCCCGCGGCCGCCAGTCCCGGTGGGTCGGCAGTCGCCACCCCCAGGACAGCGAGGCGAGCCGCAGCAGGGTGCCGGTCACCACGCCGGCCAGGATGCCGACGACCGGCGCGCCCAGCCTGCTGCACACCACCATCACCGCGCCCGCCAGCGCGGCGACCGTCGCGTACAGGGTCCGTCCGCCCAGCACCCGGGGAGTCTCGCCCAGCAGCAGATCCCGTACCGCCCCGCCGCCGACCGCCGTGATCGTGCCCAGCAGCACCGCCGGCAGCCAGCCGAGGCCGACGGCGAGGGTCTTCTGCGCGCCGGCGACGCCCCAGACGCTGAGCGCGACGGCGTCCAGCAGGTTGAAGGCGCGTCCGGAGGTGTGCCGGCTCACGTCGAACAGGAACGACAGCAGGGTCCCGGCGACGGCGACGGCGATGTACGTGTAATCGGTCAGGGCGACCGGTGTGCCGTGCTGGAGCAGGGTGTCGCGGACGATGCCGCCGCCCAGACCGGAGACGACGCCGATGACCAGGAAGCCGAACAGGTCGAGTTCCCGCTCCCGGGCCAGCACGCCGCCGAGCATGCCGTTGGCGAAGACACCGCTCAGGTCCAGCGCACGGGTGGCCTCCGAGATCTTCTCCGGCGACAGCAGACCGGCCACGACCACCGCACCTCCCTCGCTCGTCCCCGCACCGCGCCGCTCCTGCCCCGCACCCCTCACCGCACCTTCCTCGCTCGCCCCCCGCACCGCGCAGCGGCCTCCGCCCGTCCCCTCAGCGAACCACCCGCGGCGGCCCCCCGCCCCCGGCGCGACACGATCGGCCGCACCCGGCCGCGCCCGTACCGGGTGGCGCCCGCGTCGCACGCCGCCGGGTGCAGGATGGAGGCATGGATCTTCGCATCTTCACCGAGCCCCAGCAGGGGGCCACCTACGACACGCTGCTCACCGTGGCCAAGGCGACCGAGGACCTCGGGTTCGACGCCTTCTTCCGGTCGGACCACTACCTCCGCATGGGCGGCGCGGACGGCCTGCCCGGCCCCACCGACGCCTGGATCACCCTGGCCGGCCTCGCCCGCGAGACCCGGCGCATCCGCCTCGGCACGCTGATGACCGCCGGCACCTTCCGGCTGCCCGGCGTGCTCGCCATCCAGGTCGCCCAGGTCGACCAGATGTCCGGCGGCCGGGTCGAGCTGGGTCTGGGCGCGGGCTGGTTCGAGGAGGAGCACAAGGCGTACGGCATCCCCTTCCCGAAGGAGAAGTTCGCCCGCCTGGAGGAGCAGCTCGCCATCGTCACCGGGCTGTGGGCCACCGAGGTCGGCGAGACCTTCGACTTCCGCGGCACCTACTACGAGCTGACCGACTCGCCCGCGCTGCCCAAGCCCGCGCAGGCCAGGATCCCGGTGCTGATCGGCGGGCACGGCGCCACCCGCACCCCGCGCCTGGCCGCCCGCTACGCCGACGAGTTCAACATCCCGTTCGCCTCGATCGAGGACAGCGAGCGGCAGTTCGGCCGGGTGCGGGCCGCCGCCGAGCAGGCCGGCCGCGACCCCGGCGACATCGTCTACTCCAACGCCCTGGTCGTCTGCGTCGGCCGGGACGAGCAGGAGATCGCCCGGCGGGCCGCCGCCATCGGCCGCGAGGTGGCCGAACTGCGCGCCAACGGCCTGGCCGGCACCCCGGCCGAGGTCGTCGACAAGATCGGCCGCTACGCCGAGACCGGCTCCCGGCGGATCTACCTCCAGATCCTCGACCTCGCCGACCTGGACCACCTGGAACTGATCTCCGCGCAGGTGCAGTCGCAGCTGTCGTAGCCGTCCGGAAGGCTCCCGCGAGGGCCGTCCGAAAACCAAGCGCGCCGGTCAGCAGCCCTGTGCCAAGGTGGACGCGTCGTGCTGCCGAGCCCCCGGGCCAGTGTTCTCGGGGGCTCTCGCGCGCATGGCGACCCACTCGTCGTCCACCGGCCGGAGAGGCCCTCGACATGTTCCTCACCATCACCACCACCGGCACCCCCGAACGCCCGGCCACCGACCTCGGTCACCTGCTGCACAAGCATCCCGACAAGGCGCAGGCGTTCTCCACCTCCTACGGCACCGCGCACGTCCTCTACCCGGAGGCGGACGAGACGCGCTGCACGGCGGCGCTGCTGCTGGAGGTCGACGCGGTGGCGCTGGTGCGGCGGGGCAAGGGCAGGGGCCGGGGCGGCGCACCGGACGCGGCGCTCGCGCAGTACGTCAACGACCGCCCCTACGCGGCCTCTTCACTGCTCGCCGTCGCGCTGAGCGGCGTCTTCTCCAGCGCGATGCGCGGCGCGTGCCGGGCCAAACCCGAACTCCCGGCGCAGCCACGTCCGTTGCACATCGAGATACCCGCGCTGCCGGCCCGCGGCGGAACCGCGCTCGTCCGAAGGCTGTTCGAGCCGCTGGGCTGGACGGTCGCCGCCGAACCGGTGCCGCTGGACACCGGGTTCCCCGAGTGGGGCGACTCCCGTTACGTACGGCTGACCCTGGACTGCGAGGCGCTGACCCTCGCCGAGGCGCTGCGCCACCTGTACGTCCTGCTCCCCGTCCTGGACGACGCCAAGCACTACTGGGTCGCCTCCGACGAGGTCGACAAGCTGCTGCGGGCGGGCGAGGGCTGGCTGCCCGGCCACCCCGAGCAGCAGCTGATCACCAGCCGCTACCTGACCCGCCGCTGGTCGCTGACCCGGCAGGCGCTGGAGCGCCTCGAACTGGTCCGGCTCGCCGAGACCGACGACAGCGACGTCGCCGAGCTCGACAACGCGGTGGCGGAGGAGACCGAGACCGAGGAGCGGCCCGCGCCGCTCGCCGTGCGGCGGCGCGAGGCGATCACCGCCGCGCTGGCGGCGGCCGCCGCGGCCCGGGTACTCGACCTGGGCTGCGGGCAGGGGCAGTTGGTGCAGGCGCTGCTGAAGGACCCGCGGTACACCGAGATCGTCGGCGTCGACGTGTCGGTGCGGGCGCTCGCCATCGCCGGGCGGCGGCTGAAGCTGGACCGGATGGGGGAGCGGCAGGCCGCGCGCGTCACGCTCGTGCAGGGCTCCCTCGTCTACACCGACAAGCGGCTCAAGGGGTACGACGCCGCGGTGCTCAGCGAGGTGATCGAACACCTCGACCTGCCCCGGCTGCCCGCCCTGGAGTACGCGGTGTTCGGCGCGGCCCGCCCCCGCACGGTGGTGGTGACCACCCCGAACGTCGAGTACAACGTGCGCTGGGAGGCCCTGCCCGCCGGGCACGTCCGGCACGGCGACCACCGTTTCGAGTGGACCCGCGCCGAGTTCCGCGCCTGGGCGGACGCGGTGGCCGAACGCCACGGCTACACCGTCGAGTTCACTCCCGTCGGCCCCGACGACCCCGAGGTGGGCCCGCCCACCCAGATGGCCGTGTTCACCCTCACGACCACCCAGGCGACCACCCCCGCGACCACCCGTACGACCAGCCGCGCGAAGACCGGCGAGAAGGAGGCGAAGGCGGCATGACCGAGACCGAAACCACCACCCGGCAGGGACGCGTCCTGCCCGTCACCGACCTCTCCCTGGTCGTCCTCGTGGGCGCCTCCGGCTCGGGCAAGTCCACCTTCGCCCGCCGCCACTTCCGGCCCACCGAGGTCATCTCCTCGGACTTCTGCCGCGGCCTGGTCAGCGACGACGAGAACGACCAGAGCGCCAGCCGCGACGCCTTCGACGTGCTGCACTACATCGCCGGCAAACGCCTCGCGGCCGGCCGCCGCACCGTCGTCGACGCCACCAGCGTGCAGTCCGACTCCCGCAAGCAGCTGATCGAGCTGGCCAGGCGGCACGACGTCCTGCCCATCGCCATCGTGCTCGACGTGCCCGAGGAGGTGTGCGCCGAGCGCAACGCGGCCCGCGCCGACCGCGTCGGCCTGCCCCGCCGGGTGATCCAGCGGCACGTCCGCGAACTGCGCCGCTCGGTGCGCCACTTGGAGCGCGAGGGCTTCCGCAAGGTGCACGTCCTCAGGGGCGCGGCGGAGGCGGAGTCCGCCACCGTCGTCACCGAGAAGCGCTTCAACGACCTCACCCACCTCACCGGCCCCTTCGACATCGTCGGCGACATCCACGGCTGCGCCGCCGAACTGGAAGCGCTGCTTGCCAAGTTGGGCTACGTCGACGGCGTGCACCCCGAGGGCCGTACCGCCGTCTTCGTCGGCGACCTGGTCGACCGGGGACCCGACTCGCCGGGTGTGCTGCGCCGGGTGATGGCGATGGTCCGCTCGGGCGCCGCGCTGTGCGTTCCGGGCAACCACGAGAACAAGTACGGCCGTCACCTCAAGGGCCGCGGCGTCCAGCCCACCCACGGACTGGCCGAGACCGTCGAGCAGATGGCGGGCGAGAGCGAGGAGTTCCGGCAGGAGGTACGGGAGTTCATCGACGGCCTGGTCAGCCACTACGTCCTCGACGGCGGCCGTCTCGTGGTCTGCCACGCCGGCCTGCCGGAGAAGTACCACGGCCGCACCTCCGGCCGGGTCCGCTCGCACGCGCTGTACGGCGAGACCACCGGAGAGACCGACGAGTTCGGCCTGCCGGTGCGCTACCCGTGGGCGGAGGACTACCGAGGGCGGGCCGCCGTGGTCTACGGCCACACCCCCGTCCCGGAGGCCACCTGGCTCAACAACACCATCTGCCTGGACACCGGCGCCGTCTTCGGCGGCAAGCTGACCGCGCTGCGCTGGCCGGAGCGCGAGCTGGTCGACGTACCGGCCGAGCGGGTCTGGTACGAGCCGGTCAAGCCGCTGCGCACCGAGGCGCCCGGCGGGCACGACGGGCGGCCGCTGGACCTCGGCGACGTGCACGGGCGCCGGGCGGTGGAGACCCGGCACGCGGGCCGGGTCGCCGTCCGCGAGGAGAACGCGGCCGCCGCCCTCGAGGTGATCAGCCGGTTCGCGGTCGACCCGAGGCTGCTGCCGTACCTCCCGCCCACCATGGCGCCGACCGCCACCTCCCGGGTGGACGGCTATCTGGAGCACCCCGAGGAGGCGTTCGCCCAGTACCGGGAGGACGGGGTCGCGCGGGTGGTGTGCGAGGAGAAGCACATGGGCTCGCGGGCGGTGGTCCTGGTGTGCCGGGACGCCGACGCCGCCCGCCGGCGCTTCGGCGTGGACGGCCCCACCGGCTCGCTCTGCACCCGCACCGGCCGCCCCTTCTTCGACGACCCGGCGGTCACCGAGGAGATCCTCGCCCGGCTGCGCGCGGCGGCCACCGGCGCCGGCCTGTGGACGGAACTGGACACCGACTGGCTGCTGCTGGACGCCGAGCTGATGCCCTGGTCGCTGAAGGCCTCCGGCCTGCTGCGGGGGCAGTACGCGGCGGTGGGCGCGGCGGCCGGCGCGGTCTTCCCCGGCGCGCTGGCCGCGCTGACGGCCGCCGGGGCGCGGGGCGTGGACGTCTCGGCGCTGCTGGGCCGCCAGCGGGAGCGGGCCGCGGACGCCGCCGCGTTCACGGCCGCCTACCGCCGCTACTGCTGGAGCACCGACGGTCTGGAGGGGGTGCGCCTGGCGCCGTTCCAGGTCCTGGCCGCCCAGGGCCGCAGCCTGGCCGACGTGCCGCACGACGAGCAGCTGGCGCTGATCGACCGGCTGGTCGACCACGACGCCACCGGCCTGCTCCAGATCACCCGCCGCCTCTACGTCGACGTGGCCGACCCGGAGTCGGTCCGCTCCGGTGTCGACTGGTGGCTGGAGATGACCGGGCGCGGCGGTGAGGGCATGGTCGTCAAGCCGCTCGGC
Organism: Streptomyces similanensis; assembly: GCF_039543625.1. Taxonomy (NCBI): domain Bacteria; kingdom Bacillati; phylum Actinomycetota; class Actinomycetes; order Kitasatosporales; family Streptomycetaceae; genus Streptomyces; species Streptomyces similanensis. Next base: position 114,674 of record NZ_BAABKC010000011.1, read on the forward strand.
GCACTGGCGCGCACCGAGCAGGGCCGGCTGGTCCAGCCCGGCATCAAGTGCCGCGGCCGCGAGTACCTGCGGATCGTCTACGGTCCCGAGTACACCCGTGCGGACAACCTGGCCCGGCTGCGGCAGCGGTCCCTGAACCACAAGCGGTCGCTGGCGCTGCGCGAGTACGCCCTCGGCGTGGAGGCGCTGGCCCGCCTCGCCGACGGCGAGCCGCTGTGGCGGGTGCACGAGGCGGTGTTCGCCGTACTGGCCCTGGAGTCGGAGCCGGTGGACCCCCGCCTGTAGGGACCCGTACGCGCGCCGGCAGGAACCCGTACGCGCGCCGACAGGAACTCGTACACGCGTGCGGAAAGGGAACGTACGGGCGCGGAAACCGGGAAGCGGTGGGTGAAGTCCGGCTTCGGTGGTCAGGATGGAGGCATGGGATTCCATGTCGACTCCGAGGCCGGGCGGCTGCGCCGCGTCATCCTGCACCGGCCCGATCTCGAGCTCAAAAGGCTCACCCCCAGCAACAAGGACGCCCTTCTCTTCGACGACGTGCTCTGGGTGCGCCGGGCGCGCGCCGAGCACGACGGGTTCGCCGACGTGCTGCGCGACCGCGGGGTCGCCGTCCACCTGTTCGGCGACCTGCTGACCGAGACGATGGAGATCCCGTCGGCCCGGTCGCTCGTCCTGGACCGCGTCTTCGACGAGAAGGAGTACGGCCCGCTGGCCACCGACCACCTGCGGGCCGCCTTCGACACCCTGCCCGCGCCGGAGCTGGCGGAGGCGCTGATCGGCGGCATGACCAAGCGCGAGTTCCTCCAGGCGCACCCGGAGCCGGCCTCCGTGCGCTTCCACGTGATGGAGCTGGACGACTTCCTGCTCGGACCGCTGCCCAACCACCTGTTCACCCGGGACACCTCCGCCTGGATCTACGACGGCGTCTCGATCAACGCGATGCGCTGGCCCGCCCGGCAGCGCGAGACCGTGCACTTCGAGGCGATCTACCGCCACCACCCGCTCTTCCGCAGCGGGCCCTTCCACCTGTGGTCGGAGGGGCAGGCCGACTACCCGTCCACCATCGAGGGCGGGGACGTGCTGGTCATCGGCAGCGGGGCGGTGCTCATCGGGATGAGCGAGCGCACCACCCCGCAGGCCGTCGAGATGCTCGCGAACAAGCTGTTCGCCGCCGGGTCGGCCCGCACCATCGTCGCGCTGGACATGCCGAAGCGGCGGGCGTTCATGCACCTGGACACGGTGATGACCATGGTCGACGGCGACACCTTCACCCAGTACGCCGGGCTCGGCATGCTCCGCTCGTACACGATCGAGCCGGGCTCCGCCGACAACGAGCTGAAGGTCACCGACCATCCGCCCGAGCACATGCACCGGGCGATCGCCGCGGCGCTCGGGCTGAGCGAGATCAGGGTGCTGACCGCCACCCAGGACGTGCACGCGGCCGAGCGGGAGCAGTGGGACGACGGCTGCAACGTCCTCGCCGTCGAGCCGGGCGTCGTCGTCGCCTACGAGCGCAACGCCACCACCAACACACACCTGCGCAAGCAGGGCATCGAGGTGATCGAGATCCCCGGCAGCGAGCTGGGCCGGGGCCGCGGCGGCCCGCGCTGCATGAGCTGCCCGGTCGAGCGGGACCCGGTGGGCGGACCTCCCGCCGGGTGAGATCTGGGTGCGGAGACCGCCCGCCGGGGGAGCCCCGGGTGCGGAGGCCGGGCACCGGGTGAGGCCCGGGTGCGGAGGCCGAGCGCCGTCCCGGTCTCCGCACCGACCCCATCTGCCTAGTCACCGCCCCGCGCACTCGCCGCCCTCTTGCATAGAAATTCTGAGAGTCGTATAGAATTCCAGTGTCCTTGTCACTCACCCGTTGGAGCGCCCCCATGGCGACAGTCCCGACCGCCCTCGCCGGCCGCCACTTCCTCAAGGAGCTGGACCTCACCGAGGAGGAGTTCCGCGGTCTGATCGAGCTGGCCGCCGAGCTGAAGGCCGCGAAGCGGGCCGGGACCGAGACGCGGCGCCTGACCGGGAAGAACATCGCGCTGATCTTCGAGAAGACCTCGACCCGCACCCGCTGCGCGTTCGAGGTCGCCGCCGCCGACCAGGGCGCCTCGACCACGTACCTCGACTCGTCCGGGTCGCAGATCGGGCACAAGGAGTCCCTGAAGGACACCGGCCGGGTCCTCGGCCGGATGTTCGACGCGATCGAGTTCCGGGGCGACAGCCAGGCCGCCGTCGAGGAGCTGGCCGCCCACGCCGGCGTCCCCGTCTACAACGGTCTCACCGACGACTGGCACCCCACCCAGATGCTCGCCGACGTGCTGACGATGACCGAGCACAGCGCCAAGCCGCTCACCGAGATCGCCTTCGCCTACCTCGGCGACGCCCGCTTCAACATGGGCAACTCCTACCTGATCACCGGCGCCCTGCTCGGCATGGACGTCCGGCTGGTCGCGCCCAGGAGCTACTGGCCCGCCCAGGAGATCGTCGACCGGGCGCGGGAGCTGGCCGAGGCCAGCGGCGCCCGCGTCACCCTCACCGAGTCCCTGGCCGACGGCGTGCGCGGGGCCGACTTCGTCGCCACCGACGTGTGGGTCTCCATGGGCGAGCCCAAGGAGGTCTGGGAGGAGCGCATCAAGGCGCTCGCGCCGTACGCCGTCACCATGAACGTGCTGCGCGCCACCGGCAACCCGGACGTGAAGTTCCTGCACTGCCTGCCCGCCTTCCACGACCTCGGCACCGAGGTCGGCCGCGACATCCACGCGCGCTACGGCCTGGACTCGCTGGAGGTCACCGACGAGGTGTTCGAGTCGGCCCACTCGGTCGTCTTCGACGAGGCGGAGAACCGCCTGCACACCATCAAGGCCGTCCTGGTCGCCACCCTGGCCTGACCGCCGCCCCGGACGTCGGCCCTGTCCCACGGGCCGACCAGGCCGTATCCTGACCGACGGAGCGGAACCACCCATTCCGCCCCGTCGCGCGACCCCATCCAGTCGCCCCGCACCACCAGAAACGAGCACCACACCCCCCATGCCCGCTCCCCGCACCAAGTCCCCCCAGCGCCTGCTGGCCGAGTCCGGCGCCGACCGCGAGGGCCACGGCCTCAAGCGCACGATGGGCCTCTTCCAGCTCGTCTGCTTCGGCGTCGGAGCGATCGTCGGCACCGGCATCTTCGTCGGCCTGTCCGACTCGGTCGCCCAGGCAGGACCCGCCGTCGTCGTCTCCTTCGTGCTCGCCGCCGTCACCTGCGTGCTGACCGCGTTCGCCTTCGCCGAGCTGGGCGGCGCCATCCCCGTCTCCGGTTCGTCGTACTCCTTCGCCTACGCCGGCCTCGGCGAGTCCACGGCCTTCCTGGTCGGCTGGTGCCTGCTGCTCGAATACGGCGTCTCGGTCTCCGCGGTCGCGGTCGGCTGGAGCCAGTACGTCAACGAACTGCTGCACAGCCTCACCGGCCTCCAGCTCCCGGCCGTCCTGTCGGCCGGCCCCGGTGACGGCGGCGTCGTCAACCTGCCCGCCGTCGTCGTCATCGCGCTGGCCGCCGTGCTGCTGGTGCGCGGAGTGCGCGAGAGCGCCCGCGCCACCGCCGCGATGGCCGTCCTCAAGCTCGTCATCCTCGTCGCGTTCTGCGCCATCGGCTTCACCGCCTTCAAGCACGGCAACCTCACCCCGTTCTCCCCGGCCGGACTCGGCGGCATCGGCGCGGGCACCACCGCCGCGTTCTTCTCCTACATCGGCTTCGACGCGATCACCACCGCGGGCGAGGAGGCCAAGAACCCCCGCCGCGACATCCCGCTCGCCATCCTCGTCTGCATCGGCGTGGTCACCGTGCTGTACTGCGCGGTCGCGCTCGCCGCGATCGGCGCCATCGGCGGCGGCCAGGTCGGCGACCGGCCCGCCGCGCTCAGCCACGTCGTCGACGTCGTCACCGGCTCCTCCGTCGGCGGCGCGGTGATCGCCTTCGGCGCGGTCGTCGCCATCGCCTCCGTGGTGCTCGCCGTGATGTACGGGCAGACCCGCATCCTGCTGTCGATGTCCCGCGACGGCCTCGTGCCGCGCGTCTTCGAGAAGGTCTCGCCCAAGACCTCGACGCCGGTCGCCGGCACCCTCATCGTCGCCGTCGTCTTCGCGCTGCCCGCCGCCTTCGCCTCACTGGACGCGGTGGTCAACCTCTGCACCATCGGCACCCTGGCCACCATGGCCGTCGTCAACGTCGCGGTGATCGCGCTGCGCCGCCGCGAACCGGGCCTGACGCGCGGCTTCCGGGTGCCGCTGTACCCCGTGGTGCCGCTGCTCGGCGTCGCCTGCTGCCTGTACCTGATGTACGAGACGGGCTGGACGACCTGGCTCCAGTTCGCCGGCTTCCTCGCCGCCGGAGCGCTGGTCTACGTCCTCTACGGCCGCCGCCACTCCCGGCTCGCGGCCGCGCCCGAGGTCACGCCGGACCCGGCAGCCCGGGAGCCGCAAGCAGTCTGAACCACACCGCCTTGCCCGTCTCGGTCGGGCGGTGCCCGCAGGAGGAGCTGAGGGCGCGGATCAGCAGCAGTCCGCGCCCGTCCTCCCGCCACGGGTCGGGCGGGGTGAGGTCGGGGCGGGTCAGATCGCCGGGCGGCGCCGGGTCCGGGTCGCGCACCTCGACGTGGCAGCCGCTCGGCAAAAGCTCCACCAGCAGTTCTATCGGCCCGCCTGCCGCCGTGTGCTCGACGGCGTTGGCGACCAGTTCCGCCGTGAGCAGCTCCGCCGTGTCGCTGTCGGCCGAGTGCTCCCGTTCGGCCAGCGCGGCGCGCACCAGGGCGCGGGCCACCGGCACGGCGCCGGCCGAGTGCGGCAGCGCGACGTGCCAGGAGGGGGAGGGGGAGTGGGGCACCGTGTGTCCGTTCGTGACGCAGAACGTCCCAGTGGTCGCCATGAGGCTGTCCTGCTTTCGACCCGAGGAATGGTACGGGGGCCGCCGCCGGCGGTGCGCGGCGCCCTCCGTCCGAGGCGCTCCGGCCCCGGCACCGGCGGGACTACCCGCGCCGGCCGCCCCGCTCCCGTCTCCCGCGCCCGCCGTTACCCGGCCATCGCCGAGCTGTGACCGGAGCGCCGGAAGCGACGGGTCCCGGCCACATTGTCACGGCCCCTGTCGCGCACTCGTGACGACGGTCACAGATGAGTGATAACTTCGTCGGGGAGAGCTGAGCGCGCACCGACAGAGGCACTTGGGGCCTCGGCCGAGGAGGCCGCACGTCATGAGTCCCTTCACCGGCTCCGCCGCCCGCACCGCCGACTGGCGCCATCTGCGGGTCGCCCACGACGACGGCGTCGCCACCGTCACCCTCGCCCGCCCCGACAAGCTCAACGCGCTCACCTTCGGCGCCTACGCCGACCTGCGCGACCTGCTCGCCGAACTCTCCCGCGAACGGGCCGTACGCGCCCTGGTGCTGGCCGGTCAGGGGCGCGGCTTCTGCTCGGGCGGCGACGTGGACGAGATCATCGGCGCCACCCTGGCCATGGACACCGCCGAACTGCTCGACTTCAACCGGATGACCGGGCAGGTGGTGCGAGCGGTGCGCGAATGCCCGTTCCCGGTGATCGCGGCGGTGCACGGCGTCGCCGCCGGCGCCGGCGCCGTCCTCGCGCTGGCCGCCGACTTCCGGGTGGCCGACCCGAGCGCCCGGTTCGCGTTCCTGTTCACCCGCGTCGGACTGTCCGGCGGCGACATGGGCGCCGCCTATCTGCTGCCCCGGGTGGTCGGCCTCGGCCACGCCACCCGGCTGCTGATGCTGGGCGAGCCGGTGCGGGCGCCGGAGGCCGAGCGGATCGGCCTGGTCAGCCTGCTCACCGACGAGGGCCACGCCGACGAGGAGGCCCAGGCCCTCGCCCGCCGCCTCGCCGACGGACCGGCCCTCGCCCACGCCCAGACCAAGGCCCTGCTCACCGCCGAACTGGACATGCCCCTGTCGGCCGCCGTCGAGCTGGACGCCGCCACCCAGGCCCTGCTGATGAACGGCGCGGACTACGCCGAGTTCCACGCCGCCTTCACCGAGAAGCGGCCGCCGAAGTGGCAGGGGCGGTGAGCGCGCGATGACCGGCGCCCCGCGCGTCGCGGTCGTCGGCGGCGGCCCCGGCGGCCTGTACACGGCGGCCCTGCTCAAACGGCTCGACCCGGCCCGCGAGGTCACCGTCTTCGAACGCAACGCGCCCGACGTCACCTTCGGCTTCGGCGTCGTCCTCTCGGACGAGACGCTCGGCGGGATCGAGCACGCCGACCCGGTGGTGTACGCGGCCCTGCAACGGGAGTTCGTGCGCTGGGACGCCATCGACATCGTGCACCGCGGCGCCCGGCACACCTGTGGCGGCCACGGCTTCGCCGCGCTCGGCCGGCACCGGCTGCTGGACATCCTGCACGAGCGCTGCCGCTCGCTCGGCGTCGCGCTGCGCTTTCGCACCGAGGCGCCGGACCCGGCCCGGCTGACCGGGGCGTACGACCTGGTCGTCGCCGCCGACGGCGTGCACAGCGCCATCCGCGCCGCACACGCCGACGTGTTCCGGCCGCGGGTGAGCGACCACCGCTGCCGCTACATCTGGCTCGCCGCCGACTTCGCCTTCGACGCCTTCCGCTTCGAGATCGCCGAGACCGAGCACGGCGTGATGCAACTGCACGGCTACCCCTTCGCGGCCGACGCCTCCACCGTGATCGTCGAGATGCGCGAGGAGGTGTGGCGGGCCGCCGGCTTCGCCGACCTGGACGAACAGGGCTCCGTCGACCGCTGCGCCAAGATCTTCGCCGACGCCCTCGGCGGCCGCCCGCTGCGCTCCAACAACAGCGCCTGGACCACCTTCCGCACCGTGGTCAACGAGCACTGGTCGCACGGCGGCCTCGTCCTGCTCGGCGACGCCGCCCACACCGCCCACTTCTCCATCGGCTCGGGCACCAAGCTCGCCGTCGAGGACGCCCTCGCCCTCGCCGCCTGCCTGGACGAACAGCCCACGCTGCCCGAGGCGTTGAGCGCCTACGAGACGGAACGCAAGCCGGTCGTCGCCTCCACCCAGCGGGCCGCCCGCGCCAGCCTGGAGTGGTTCGAGGACCTGGACCTGTACGTCGGTCAGCGCCCCCGCCAGTTCGCCTTCAACCTGCTCACCCGCAGCCGCCGGGTCACCCACGGCAACCTGCGGCTGCGCGACGCCCGCTTCACCGGGGCCGTCGAGCGGGAGTTCGGCTGCCCGCCCGGCACACCGCCGATGTTCACCCCCTTCCGGCTGCGCGGCCTGACCCTGCGCAACCGGGTCGTCGTCTCGCCCATGGACATGTACTCGGCGGCCGACGGCGTGCCCGGCGACTTCCACCTCGTCCACCTGGGTGCCCGCGCGCTCGGCGGCGCGGGACTGGTGATGACCGAGATGGTGTGCGTGAGCCCCGAGGGCCGGATCACGCCCGGCTGCGCCGGACTGTGGACCGGCCGGCAGACCGAGGCATGGCGCCGGATCACCGACTTCGTCCACCGGCAGGCGCCCGGCACGGCGATCGGCGTGCAACTCGGCCACAGCGGCCGCAAGGGCTCCACCCGGCTGATGTGGGAGGGCATGGACGAGCCGCTGCCCGAGGGCAACTGGCCGCTGGTGGCCGCCTCCCCGCTGCCCCACCGCCCCGGCGGCCAGGTTCCGCGCCAGGTGACCCGCGCCCAACTCACCGACATCCGCGAACAGTTCGCCACCTCGGCCTGGCGGGCCGCCCGGGCCGGCTTCGACCTCCTCGAACTGCACTGCGCCCACGGCTATCTGCTCTCCGGCTTCCTCTCCCCGCTCACCAACCACCGCACCGACGCCTACGGCGGCTCGCTGGAGAAGCGGTTGCGCTTCCCGCTGGAGGTGTTCGACGCGGTGCGCGCGGTGTGGCCGGAGGAACGGCCGATGACCGTCCGCCTGTCGGCCACCGACTGGGCCGAGGGCGGCACCACGGCCGAGGAGGCGGTGACGATCGCCCGCGCCTTCGCCGCGCACGGCGCCGACGCCGTCGACGTGTCGACCGGGCAGGTGGTGGCCGGGGAACGGCCGGAGTTCGGGCGCTCGTACCAGACGCCGTTCGCCGACCGCATCCGCAACGCGGTCGGCGTCCCGGTGATCGCGGTCGGCGCGATCTCCTCCTGGGACGACGTCAACTCCCTGATCCTGGCCGGCCGCACCGACCTGTGCGCGCTGGCCCGGCCCCACCTGTACGACCCGCACTGGACGCTGCACGCCGCCGCCGAGCAGGGCTACGAGGGCCCCGCCGCCGTCTGGCCCCCGCCCTACCGCGCGGGCAGCCGCCCACCGCGGACCGGCCGCACGGACAGCCCCAAACCCCGCCTGACACTAGAACGTTGAGCCCGGCACGCCGCCCCCCGGCGGGGCTGCGGCGGATCACAGCCGGCGGGCGGGGACGGACACACCCGCGTAGAGCGCCCCGGCCTCGTGCAGCCGCGCGTGCAGCGCCCGGAACACGGCGGCCGAGCGGGTGCCCGGCCAGTTCGCGGGCAGCAGCCGCGCGGGCAGACCGGGGTCCGTGTAGGGCAGATGACGCCAGGAGTCCAGCGCGAGCAGGTAGTCCCGGTACGCCTCCTCGGGCGGGGTCCCGGCGCGCCGCTCCCAGGCGCGCAGCACCGGCGCGTGCCGGTCGAGGAACGCCTCGTGCTGCTCGGCCAGGGCCGCGAGATCCCACCAGCGGGCGACCGCCTGGGCCGTCGGCGCGAACCCCAGGTGCTCGCCGCGGAAGAAGTCCACGTACACGTCGAGATCCAGCCGCCGCAGGGTGTTGCGGGTCTCCTCGTGCAGCCGGGCCGGGGCGATCCACACCCCCGGCGCCGCCGTGCCGAAGCCGAGCCCGGCCAGCCGGGAGCGCAGCACATGCCGCTTCTGCCGCTGCGACTCCGGCACCGAGAACACCGCCAGCACCCAGCCCTCGTCCGCCGAGGGCGCGTCCGCGTAGATCCGGCGATCGCCGTCCTCCAGCAACTCCCTCGCCTGATCGGAGAGTTCGTACCCGGCCGCGCCCCGCTCGGTGCGGGCGGGCAGCAGCAGCCCGCGCCGTTTGAGCCGGGAGACCGAGGAGCGCACCGAGGGCGCGTCCACGCCCACCGCGGCCAGCAGCCGGATCAGCTCCGCGACGGGCACCGGACCCGCGACGAAGCGGCCGTACGCGCCGTACAGCGTGACGATGAGGGACCTCGGGGCGGGTTGCACGGGCTGTTCGGACACGTTGATCATTTTAGGTCGTCGGTATCACCGCTGGTCACGGGTGCCCGGGTCGCGCAGTCTGAACCGCTGGAGTTTGCCGGTGGCGGTGCGCGGCAGCGCGCTCCGAAAAACGAACGCACGCGGGCACTTGTAGGGCGCCAGCTCCGACTTGAGATACGCGCGCAGCGCCTCCGCGTCCCGCGCCGCACCCTCCCGTACCACCACGTACGCCACCACCACCTGGCCGCGCAGCTCGTCGGGCCGGCCGACGACCGCCGCCTCGGCCACGTCCGGGTGGCGCAGCAGCGCGTCCTCGACCTCCGGCCCCGCGATGTTGTAGCCCGCTGAGATGATCATGTCGTCGGCGCGGGCGACGTAGCGGAAGTAGCCGTCGCCGTCGCGGACATAGGTGTCTCCGGTGATGTTCCAGCCGTCGCGCACGTAGTCGCGCTGGCGCGGGTCGGCCAGGTAGCGGCAGCCGACCGGGCCCTGGACGGCGAGCAGCCCCGGCGTCCCGTCGGGCACCGGCCTGCCGTCCGCGTCCTGCACCCGTGCCCGCCAGCCCGGCACCGGGACGCCCGTGGCGCCGGGCCGGATGTCCGCGCCGGCCGCCGAGATGAAGATGTGCAGGAGTTCGGTGGCGCCGATGCCGTTGACGATGCGCACGCCGGTCCGCTCGTGCCAGGCGTGCCAGGTGGCGGCGGGCAGGTTCTCGCCGGCCGACACGCACCGCCGCAGCGAGGAGGTGTCGTGGGCGGCCGGCGCGTCGAGCATCGCCCGGTAGGCGGTGGGGGCGGTGAACAGCACGGTCACCCGGTGCTCGGCGATCGCGGCCAGCAGCTGCCGGGGACGGGCCTCTTCGAGCAGCAGGGCGCTGGCGCGGGCCCGCATCGGGAAGACGACCAGTCCGCCGAGGCCGAAGGTGAATCCCAGCGGCGGACTGCCCGCGAACACGTCGTCCGGGCGGGGACCGAGCACCCGCGCCGAGAAGGTGTCCGCGATCGCCAGCACGTCCCGGTGGAAGTGGACGCAGCCCTTGGGGCGGCCGGTGGTGCCGGAGGTGAACGCGATCAGCGCCACGTCGTCCGCCGCGGTGTCCACCGCCGGGAACGGGACGCCGGGCGCCGGGCGGCGCAGCAGGTCGTCGGGGGCGTCACCGCCGTAGGCCGCCAGGCGCAGCCCCGGCACCTCCGCCTTGACCAGGTCGTCCACCGACCGGATGTCGCACAGCGCGTGCCGGACGCGGGCGATCTCGCAGACGGTGCTCAGCTCGTGGGGGCGCTGCTGGGCCAGTACGGTGACGGCGATCGCGCCCGCCTTGAGCACGGCGAGCCAGCAGGCGGCCAGCCAGGGGGTGGTGGGTCCGCGCAGCAGGACCCGGTTGCCGGGCACCACGCCGAGATCGGCGGTGAGAACGTGCGCGAGGCGGTCCACGCGGGCGGCCAGGTCGCCGTAGGTCCAGGCGCCGCCGCCGGGGGTGCGGAACACCGGCCGGCCGGCGTCTTCCCCGCCGGCCGGGCCCAGCAGCTCGGCGGCGCAGTTGAGCCGGGCCGGGTAGCGCAGCTCCGGCAGGTCGAACCGCAGCTCGGGCCACTGGTCCGGGGGCGGGAGGTGGTCGCGCGCGAAGGTGTCGACGTGGGCGGAGACGTGAGGGGAGACATGGGCGGACGGGTGGTCCATGGCGGTTCGCCCCCTTGGTGTGGTGGGCTCGCACCTGGAGCGTAGCGCCTTGGTGACGACAGTCAACGGTACGCGATACGGTGGGCGGCGAACCCCCGACGGCCCCGGCGGCCGCGGGAGAGGGAGGACCGGCGTATGCCCGCATTCTCACTCGAACCGGAACAGCGGGCCTGGAGCGCGCGGTTGCGCACCCTGGCCGCCGAGCGGCTGCGGCCGCTCGCCGAGAAGGGCGAGCCGGGCCGCGTCAATCGCGCTCTGCTGGCCGAACTGGGCCGACTGGGCCTGCTCGCCCGCCTGTTCACCTCGGGCGCCCTGGAGCTGTGCCTCATGCGGGAGTCCCTGGCCTTCGCCTGCACCGAGGCCGAGACCGCCCTCGCCCTCCAGGGCCTCGGCGCCCACCCGGTGCACGCCCACGGCACCCCCGCCCAGCGCGCCCGCTGGCTGCCCCCGGTCGCCGACGGCGGCGCGGTGGCCGCCTTCGCCCTGAGCGAGCGGGCCGCGGGTTCGGACGCGGCGGCCCTGACCCTGCGGGCCGATCCCGCCCCGGGCCCGGATTCCGGCGCGCTCTGGCGGCTCACCGGGGAGAAGTGCTGGATCTCCAACGCCCCCGAGGCCGACTTCTACACCGTCTTCGCGCGCACCACACCCGGCGCCGGCGCCCGCGGCATCACCGCCTTCCTGGTCCCCGCCGACCGCCCCGGCCTCACCGGCGGCCCGCTGGAGATGCTCTCCCCGCACCCGATCGGCGCCCTCGCCTTCGACGGCGTCCCCGTCACGGCGGACGACGTGCTCGGCGAGGCGGACCGCGGCTTCCGGGTCGCGATGGACACCCTCAACCTCTTCCGGCCCAGTGTCGGCGCCTTCGCCGTCGGCATGGCGCAGGCCGCGCTGGAGGCGACCCTCGCCCACACCGCCCGCCGCGACGCCTTCGGCGGCAAGCTGAGCGACCTGCAGACCGTCGCCCACCAGGTCGCCGAGATGGCCCTGCGCACCGAGGCCGCGCGCCTGATGGTCTACGCGGCGGCGACGGCGTACGACGCCGGCGCCCCCGGTGTTCCCGGGCGCGCCGCGATGGCGAAACTGCTCGCCACCGAGACCGCGCAGTACGTCGTCGACACCGCCGTCCAGCTGCACGGCGCCCGCGCCCTGCGCCGCGGCCACCTCCTGGAACACCTCTACCGCGAGGTGCGCGCGCCGCGGATCTACGAGGGTGCGAGCGAGGTGCAGCGGGGCATCATCGCCAAGGAGCTGTACGCCGCCGCGCCGCCACCGACCGGGGAGGCCCCGTGACCACCGAGCGCGTCAACCCGCCCGAGCTGTCCCCGCCCGCCGGCTTCTCGCACGCCGTCGTCGCCACCGGCTCGCGGCTGCTGTTCCTGGCCGGCCAGACCGCCCTGGACGCCGACGGGAAGGTGGTCGGCGACACCCTTCCCGAGCAGTTCGCCCGCGCCCTGACCAACCTCCTCACCGCGCTGCGCGCCGCCGGCGGCGCCCCCGCCGACCTGGCCCGCGTCACGGTCTACGCCACCGACATCGCCGCCTACCGCGCGCACGCCCGGGAACTGGGCCGCCTCTGGCGGGAGTTGGCCGGCCGCGACTTTCCGGCGATGGCGGTCGTGCAGGTCGTCCGGCTGTGGGACGAGGAGGCGCTGCTGGAACTGGACGGCTTCGCGGTACTGCCCTGAGGCTCCCGACGACCCGGCGGCGACGCGCATCACCCCACCAGCCTGGCCTTCACCGGCCTGGCCCCCACGGGCCGGTGGGTCGCCCGCCGTACCCGCTCCACCGTCACCGCGGCGCCCGCCCGCCGTCCCCGCCGCTCGACCGCCGCCGCGCCGCCCGTCCGCCGGGGCCGTCGGCAGGTGTGCCGCGTGGGCCGTTAGACGGAAGTCGGGGTGGACTCGCCGTCGCGCGGTCGGGGAACGCCGACGAACAGGGACACGCGCCCGGTATCCAGTGGAACCCTGCATTCCACTTCTCCGGGAGGCTCTCATGTCCGTAGCGCCAGCGTCCTTCGGATCAGCCCGCCGTGTGCTCGGCACCCTCGGCGCGGTCGCCGCCGCGCTGCTCATCGCCGCACCGGCCGCACCGGCCGCCACCACTGCGGCCACCGCCGCCGCCACCACCGCCGCCACCGCCGCCACCACCGTGGCCGCCGACGCGGCCGAGACCGTCACCGTCGACCGGACGGTCCGGCAGAACGCGGACGGCACCGTCACGATCTCCGGCGCCTACCGCTGCACCGGCGCCACCGGCGCCGTCTTCATCAGCTCCGCCATCAGCCAGGGCGACTCGGAGAACACCCACTCCATCGGCGGCACCCAGGCCGTCTGCGACGGCGCCGCGCACCGCTGGGCCAACAGCGGCAACCCTCTGCACACCTTCGCCAAGGGCCCCGCGCACGTCCAGGCCATCATCACCGAGCTGGTCCCGCAGGGCATCCTGCTGGTGCCCGCGTTCCACGCGCTGCGCGACCAGGATGTGACCGTGGCCAGGGCCTGACCGGACGCACCCGCCTCACCCCGGCGGGCCGTCGTGGACGAGGAGGCCGTCCGGCCGCAGCCGGGCGCCGTCCGCCGGGACGTGCGGGACGATCCGCCCGTCGTGCGGGAGGTGGCGTACCGGCACCCCGCGCGCCAGCTCCGCGAAGTCGGCGATGAGCCGGCGGTGGCAGCGCCACTACACCGCCTCACCGCACATCACCGCCGTCCGCCGCCCGGCCGCCTCGCCGAGCAGCCGGTCCGTCGCCGCGACGAACTCGGGCGTGCGCGTGTACCCGGCGTAGCCGCGGAAGGAGTCGTTGCGCCAGAAGGTGTCCGGGCTGTCCGGGGCCGGCTTGCGGAACCCGCCGAGACCGGGTTCCCACCGGTAGGCGATCCCGTCGTCCGGCAGCCATCGGGCGAGCCGGTCCCGCAGCAGGTCCGGATCGCGGCGGCTGCCCGGCGCGGTGCGCACGTCCACGACCGCGGCGACGCCGGCCCCGCGCAGCAGCCCGGTGATCTCCGCGCGCCCGGCGGTGCCGTGCCCGAAGGTGAACAGGGGTTCGTCCATGGCGCCGTACCTTCCCGATCGGGGACGCGACCGGAAGGTACGGGTCACCAGGACGCGCCCACGTCACACGTCGCACGCCCTGGCCACGGGTCACACCCGTCACATGTTGATCATGTGCCCCGCGAGCCCGTGCACCGCTTCCTTGACCGCCTCGCCCAGCGTCGGGTGGGCATGGACGTTGCGGGCGACCTCGTGGACCGTGAGGTCCCACTGCTGGGCCAGGGTCAGCTCCGGCAGCAGCTCGGTCACCTCGGGCCCGATCAGGTGCGCGCCCAGCAGCTCGCCGTGGGCGCCGTCGCTGATCACCTTCACGAAGCCGACCGGCTCGCCGAGCCCGTGCGCCTTGCCGTTCGCGGTGAACGGGAACTTCGCCACCTTCACGTCGAAGCCCGCCTCGCGTGCCTGCGCCTCGGTGTGGCCGAAGCTGGCGATCTGCGGCTGGCAGTACGTCGCGCGCGGGATCATGCGGAAGTCGACTTCCATGGTCTCCGCGCCGCCGATCGTCTCGGCGGCGATGACGGCCATGGCCTCGGCCGCGTGCGCCAGCATCAGCTTGCCGGTGACGTCGCCGATCGCGTACAGGCTCGGCACATGGGTGCGGCCGCGTCCGTCGACCTCGATGGCGCCCCGCTCGGTGAGCCGCACCCCGGTCGCCTCCAGGCCGTACCCGGTCACCCGCGGGGCGAAGCCGATCGCCTGGAGCACCTTGTCGGCCTCCAGCACCTGCCGGGCGCCGTTCTTGTCGACGGTGACCCGCACCGGACGCGCCGGGTCGGAGTCGTCGATGGACTCGACCCGGGTGGAGGTGTGCACCTCGATGCCGAGCTTGCGGTAGTGCTTGGCCAGCTCCTTGGACACGTCGGCGTCCTCGGCGGGCACGACCCGGTCGGCGAACTCGACCACGGTCACCTTCACACCGTAGTTGTGCAGCACGTAGGCGAACTCGACGCCGATCGCGCCGGCCCCGGCGATGATGACGCTGCCGGGCAGTTCCTCGGTGAGGATCTGCTCCTCGTAGGTGACGACCCGCTCGCTCAGCTCGGTGCCGGGCAGCAGCCGCGTGGTGGCGCCCGTCGCGATCACGCAGTGGTCGAACGTCACGGTCCGGGCGGTGCCGTCGGACAGGGCGACCTGGAGGGTGTGCGCGTCGGTGAAGGTGCCGCGGCCGTCGTACTCGGTGATCTTGTTCTTGCGCATCAGGTAGTGGACGCCGGCCACCCGGCCCTCCGCCACGTCCCGGCTGCGCCGGAAGGCCGCGCCGTAGTCGAACGTGATGGGGGAGTCGGACCGGATCCCGAACGTCTCGGCCCGCCGGGTGACGGTGTGCGCCAATTCGGCGTTGCGCAGCAGGGCCTTGGAGGGGATGCAGCCCACGTTCAGGCACACCCCGCCCCAGTACTTCTCCTCGACCACGGCGGTGGACAGGCCGAGTTGGGCGGCGCGCACCGCGGCGGTGTAGCCGCCGGGCCCCGCGCCGAGAACCACGACATCGTAATGATCGCTCATGCACGTCACTGTGAAGGATGGCGCGGTCACGGCGCAACGGACCGCGGCGCCCCGTGACGCACGGCGCGGCGCCCCGGGACGCACGGCGCGGCGGCCCGCGGGAGCGCGGTCCCGGCGCTCCGTCCGCGATGCCCAGCGGGCCCGCCCGGCAGGGACGTTGGGCGTGCGGGCCGCCGCCCGGCGGCTTCCCGGACGGGCATGACATCCTGTGTCGCCACAGGACGTCACGGAATGCCGGACGACGAGGGCGGGCGTCCGGAGGGTCGGGGTAGATCGATGAAGCTCTGCTTTCTGGTGGAGGAGCAGTACCGCCACGACGGCATGCCGGTCGAGGTGATCCGCCAACTGACGTCCTGGGGGCACCAGGTGGACGTGCTGCGGCCGGGCGGCTCGCTGCTGCGCATGACCGAGGCGCTCCAGGACGCCGCCCACGACGCCTGGGTGCTCAAGACGGTCTCCGGCGGCCCCGGGCTCACCCTGCTGGAGGCCGCGGCCGCGGCCGGGACGACGACGGTCAACGACGCCCGCGCCATCCGCGGCGTACGGGACAAGGCGCTGGCCGCCGCGATCGGCCGCGCCCGCGGCCTCCCGCTGCCGCCCACCTACGCCGCTGCCGGACCCGAACTGCTCGCCGAGATCCCGGAGTCGGAGTACCCGATCGTCGTCAAGCCCGCCGACGGCAGCTCGGGGCGGTCCGTGCACCTGGTGACCTCGCCGGACCGGCTCACCGCCATGGCCCCCGCGCTGGCCGGCGAGGGCATGCTCATCGCCCAGCCGTACGTCCCCAACTCGGGCGTCGACATCAAGGTGTACGGCGTCGGCGGCGAGCTGTACGCGACCGAGCGCCGCTCCCCGCTCCACCCCGACCACGCGGTGCCCGAACGCCGGGTGCCGCTGTCGGACGAGGTCGCCGCCGTCGCCGCCCAGGCCGGGGTGGTCTACGGCCTCGATCTGTACGGAGTGGACGTGGTCCTGGGCCCGGACGGCCCCGTGGTGGTCGACGTGAACGACTTCCCCAGTTTCCGCCAGGTCCCCGACGCGGCCGCCCGGGTGGCGCGGGCCGTCCTCGGCCTGGCGGCGCGCGGCGGCCGGCCCGCCGAGCCGGCCGAACCGGCCGAACGCGCGCGGCCGCGCATGCCGGAACAGCGCGAGCGGTCCCTGACCGCCGCGTCGCCTGCCGGGCAGCCCGGACCGCCCGGACCGTCCGGACCGGTGGTGCAGGCAGTGCCGTCCGGACCGGTAGTGCGGGCAGTGCCGTCCGGACCGGCCGTATCACCTGTCCCGGCCGTATCACCTGTCCCGTCCGTATCGCCTGTCCCGTCCGTGCCGTCGGCAGCGCCGTCCGCGCCCGCCGCGTCCGCGCTGCGTCCCGGTCCGGCCCAGGTTCCGGTGGCGGCGGGCAAGACCGTATGAGGATCGGCCTGATCACCTCCGACCCCGGCCATCCGCTGCTGGCTGCCACCGCCGCGCTGCTCGGCGATGAGCACACGGTGCGCACGCTGGACCCGGAGACGGCGGCGGAGTCCGCCGAGGCGGCCGAGCCGCCCGCCGACGTGTATCTCCTCAAGGCGCGGACCCCGCGGGCGATCGCCCTCGCCCGCGCACTGGAGGACCGCGGGGCCCGGGTGCTGAACTCGGCCGCCGCGACCGAGCTGTGCCAGGACCGTACGGCGATGGCGGAGCGCGCGCTGCGCGCCGGACTGCCGTTCGCGGCCACCCGCACCCATCCCTCACTCACCCAACTCGCGGACGAGAGCCTGCCGTTCGGTCTGCACGCCCCCGTGGTGGTCAAGAGCCGGCACAGCCGCAAGCACGACCTGGTGGCCCGCGTCGACAGCGCCGCGCGACTGCGCGAACTGGCCGCCGCACACCCCGAAGAGCAGGTCGTCGTCCAGGACTTCGCGCCCAACAGCGGCTGGGACCACAAACTGTGGGCGATCGGGGACCGGGTCTTCGCCGCGCTGCGCCGCTCCGAACTCTCCCCCGAGGGCCGCGGCCCCACCCTGCCGCTCGCCCCCGACCGCCTGCCGCCCGGCTGGTCCGCCCTGGTCCGCCGGGTCGGCGAGGTCTTCGCCCTGGACGTCTACGGCGTGGACGTCATCGACACGGGCGACGGCGCCCCGCTGATCGTGGACGTCAACGCCTTCCCCGGGGTCCGCGACCAGCCGGGCGCGCCGGAGGCCCTGGCCGCCCTGGCCACGGCCCCCTCGGCGCACCCTTCGCCGCTCACGGACGGACCGGCCGCCCCATGCGCGTACTGATCCTCGGCGGCACCACGGAGGCCCGCCGCCTGGCCGAACTGCTGGACGCGGTGCCGGACTTGCGGGTGACCAGCTCCCTGGCCGGACGGGTCGCCGGCCCCCGGCTGCCTCCGGGAGAGGTCCGCGTCGGCGGCTTCGGCGGCGCCGAGAACCTGGCCGGGTGGCTGGGCGAGCACCGGGTGGACGCACTCGTCGACGCCACACATCCCTTCGCCGAGAGGATCAGCCGTCACGCGGCACGGGCCGCCGCCGTCGCCGACGTTCCCCTGCTCGTCCTGCGCCGCCCCGGCTGGACCCCGATGGCCGGGGACCGCTGGCACGAGGCCGGCTCGTTGGCGCAGGCCGCCGCCCTGCTGCCCTCGCTCGGCCGCCGGGTGTTCCTGACCACCGGCAGGACGGGCCTGGCCGCGTTCGCCGGACTGGACGACCTGTGGTTCCTCGTCCGGTCGGTCGAGGCGCCCGAGCCTCCGCACCCGGCCCGCATGGAGGTACTGCTCGACCGGGGACCGTTCACCCTCGACGGCGAGCGCGAGCTGCTGCGCCGCCACCGCGTCGACGTGCTGGTGACCAAGGACAGCGGGGGAGCGGCCACGGCGCCCAAGCTGACCGCCGCGCGCGAGGCGGGGCTGCCGGCGCTGGTGGTCCGCCGCCCGCCGGTCCCGGCGGACCTGCCGGTCGTGCCCACCCCCGAACGGGCGGCGGCATGGCTGACGGCACGGCGCGACCGGGAGGTCCCCGGCGAAACCGGGGACGGAGCCTGAGCCGAACGGCCACGCCGCACCGGGCGAGGTGCCCGGCGCCCGAGGGCTCTCCGCACACCCCCACGGCCCTACGGCCGCCGCCCCCTCACACCTCGTCCTCGCTCGCGAGCGCGTTGAGCGCGGCGGCGGCGATGGCGCTGCCCCCGCGACGGCCGCGCACGACCAGGTGCTCCAGTCCTGACGGGTGCGCGATCAGCGCGTCCTTGGACTCGGCGGCGCCGACGAACCCGACCGGCGCCCCGATGACCGCGGCGGGCCGGGGCGCCCCCTCGTCCATCATCTCCAGCAGCCGGAACAGGGCGGTGGGCGCGTTGCCGACCGCGATCACGGCGCCCTCCAGCCGGTCCCGCCACAGCTCCAGCGCGGCGGCGCTGCGCGTGGTGCCCAGCTTCGCGGCCAGCTCCGGCACGGCGGGGTCAAAGAGGGTGCACAGCACCTCGTTGCCGGCGGGCAGCCGCCGGGGAGTGACCCCGCTGGCCACCATCCGCACGTCGCACAGGATCGGCGCGCCCGCGCGCAGCGCCTCCCGGGCGCGGGCCACCACGGCCGGGGTGTAGGCGAGGTCGCGTACGAGGTCGACCATGCCGCACGCGTGGATCATCCGCACCGCGACCTGGCCGACGTCGGCGGGCAGGCCGGTCAGGTCCGCCTCGGCGCGGATGGTGGCGAAGGACTGGCGGTAGATGGCCGCGCCGTCCTTCTCGTAGTCGTAGCTCGTCACCGGGTCTTCCCACTGCTCTCGGTCGTCGTACGGCTCAGGGCGCTCGCCGTCGGTTCGGACGGGGATCAGCCGTGGACATGGCGGCGAGCATACCCAGCCCCCGGCCTGGGCGCGCCGACACGGGAGGGGGTCCTAGGTCCAACGTCCGACGGCGAGTTACCGTTCTTGCTGTTAGCGTGCAGCTGCATACCTTTGGCAATAAGGAGGACGTCGCACATGGCGCTCTACACGCTCCCCGAACTCCCGTACGACTACGCGGCGCTGGCCCCCGTCATCAGCCCCGAGATCATCGAGCTGCACCACGACAAGCACCACGCGGCTTATGTGAAGGGCGCGAACGACACGCTGGAGCAGCTCGCGGAGGCGCGGGACAAGGAGTCGTGGGGCTCGATCAACGGCCTGGAGAAGAACCTCGCCTTTCACCTCTCCGGCCACATCCTGCACTCCATCTACTGGCACAACATGACCGGTGACGGCGGCGGCGAGCCGCACGAGAAGGACGGCGTGGGCGAGCTGGCCGACGCCATCGCCGAGTCCTTCGGCTCCTACGCCGGCTTCAAGGCCCAGCTCACCAAGGCGGCGGCCACCACCCAGGGCTCCGGCTGGGGCGTCCTCGCCTACGAGCCGCTGAGCGGCCGCCTGATCGTCGAGCAGGTCTACGACCACCAGGGCAACGCCGGCCAGGGCTCCACACCGATCCTGGTCTTCGACGCCTGGGAGCACGCCTTCTACCTCCAGTACAAGAACCAGAAGGTGGACTTCATCGAGGCCATGTGGCAGGTCGTCAACTGGCAGGACGTGGCCAAGCGCTACGCCGCCGCCAAGGAGCACGGCGACAGCCTCCTGCTCGCCCCCTGACCCCGGGGTGACGCGAAGGGCTCCCCGGGCGGCGTGCCCGGGGAGCCCTTCCGTGTGTCGTGGACAGGCGTCAATTCCACGGCTCCTGGTACGGGTTCTCGCCCAGCACCCTCGCCGCGGCCACGCACAGAGCCTCACCGTAGAGCTGGTTGCCGCCGCGCCCCGTGCCCCACAGCTCGGACGCGGCCTGCGCCACGGCGCGCCAGGAGTACTCCCCGTCGATCCGCCACACACGGATCTGCGCAGCCATCTCCGGCGTGACCGCCTCCGCGCCCCTAGGGTCATGAGTCATCCCCCGACCCTGGTAGGAGGTTTCGCAGCTCCGGCATGGGAGCCGGACTGGACAACCTCTCGGACCTGATCAGCTTCGGGCTCTCGCCCGCGTGCTTCGTCGTGGTGCGGGGCATCACGAACGAGACGTCGCACCTGGGGCTGGTGGCGGCGGCCGTCGCCGTGCTGCTGGCGGGGCTGTTGCGGCTGGCCCGCTTCTCCTGCACGACCATGCGTGACGGCGTGTTCCAGGGGATGCCGATCCCGTTCGCGGCGCTCACGGTGTTCAGCGTGGTGCTCCTCGACCTGCCGTTCTTCCTGGTCCTGCTGGGCGTGGTGACGGTGGCCTGGCTGATGGTGAGCAACGTGGAGTACCCCAAGCCCAGCGGCCGTTGGGCGCTGCCGGCTGTGTGCTGGATCGTGGCGAACGTGGGTGCCTGACGGCCTGGGCCGTGGGGGTGCCCCAGGGCGAGGGCGTGAAGACCTCGGCCCCACGGCCTCTTCCGTTCGGTTCCGCGTACGCCGAGCAGCGGAGTGGGTCGTGGCCCCTGGCCGGAAAGGTCTGAAAAGTAAGCCACGCGAAGGTTCTGAAAACCTCAGCAGAACCTCAAACACCTGACGCGTGGTCGATTCCAGCTCATGGAAAAACAGGGCATAACGTGAGAGCCTGCTTGCTCAGGGTGAGGTCGAAGGCAATGAAAAGGTCAAGGGATCTTGACGCTCTCCGGTGGGCTGGTTAAGTTCTTCCCGTACTCCCCGGACGGGGGCGGAGTAAAACGGGGGCATTAACTTCGGAACGTCTTCCCATTCAGGGGGACTTGATTCCGATTTTCTGAGAGACATTACTTGGGGTCGCGCTTGCCGCCTCCCGCTCGTATTCGACAGGTCCGTCGCTTTTGCAGCGCCACGATCCTGTGTTGCGGAATATTTTCTGGGTTTCGGTGGCGTTGCGCGGTGCCCGTATCTCCGCGCAGCGCCCCGGAAGGGGATACCCGCTCAGGGGTCCCCAACAGCGCTCCGAACGGGGTGACTTGGTGAGGGAGGGAGGTGGATCAAATGGAGAACATCGACGTCATCGAGCTCGAGGACGACATCGTTGAGTTCGAGGCCGCAGAGGACAACGCGGCCAACGTGGCCAATGTCGCCAACGTGGCCAATGTCGCCAACGTGGCCAATGTCGCCAACGTGGCCAACGTGGCCAACGTGGCCAACGTGGCCAACGTGGCCAACGTGGCCAACGTGGCCAACGTCTAGTTGAGACAGGGTGGTGGGAAGGAATTCCTGCCACCCTGTCTTCTGCCAAAACACACACCATGACGAAGTCGAAAGGCAAAAGTAACTGTGGCGCGCTCGGTGATCGAAGAAAAGCTGCAAGCGGCCCGCATGTTGGCGGAAGCGCTGGCCGCCGATGACAACAACGGATCCATTGATTCGATGTACATAGCGGGAAGCCTGACGGCGGGTCTCGGTAACCCAACGAGCGACGCCGACCTCTTCGTCCTCTACGTCGATGAGTCGGCCATGGGCGATGACGTCACCCAGTACAACGTCAACGGCCACCGGGTCGACGTCGAGCGCTACACGCTCGACTACGTCGAGAACGCCGTGGAAACCGTCACGTCTTTCGACCTGCGTCGCGACAACCTCACCGAACTCCACAAACTGCCGGGGCAGTTGGACTTCGTCTGCCGCCTGTACACCTCCGAGACGGTCGCGCCCTCGCCGGCCCTCGGCGGGTTCAAGCAGCGGATCGACTCCTCCATCGCCACCATCCGCCAAGTCGCCGTCAACTACTCGGCCATCGCGGTCAACGGACACCTCGAGGACTTCCTCGGCGCCTCCGTGGACGGCGACTTCGAGACCGCGGCGCTCGTCGGGCAGGAACTCACCGCCTTCGCCGGAAAGGCCGTCGTGGCGGCGTCCGGAGACCTGTACTACAGCAAGAAGTGGGTCTACAAGCAGCTTGAGCGGACCCCTGTCGCGGGGTTCCCGAAGGACACCTTCGTCGACTTCCAGCGGGGCACCTGGGTCGAGCGCGGCACCCGCGCCGCGGAGGAGCTGGTCTTCTTCGTGCAGACCT
Organism: Streptomyces similanensis; assembly: GCF_039543625.1. Taxonomy (NCBI): domain Bacteria; kingdom Bacillati; phylum Actinomycetota; class Actinomycetes; order Kitasatosporales; family Streptomycetaceae; genus Streptomyces; species Streptomyces similanensis. The sequence continues at coordinate 137,048 of NZ_BAABKC010000011.1, forward strand.
GCGTCGCCGCCAGCCAGCTGCTGAGCCGCCAGGGCGTGTCCCTGGACGTCTGGCCGTGGAGCGCGCCGCAGGAGGGAACCGAGGGCCGCCTGTGGCGCAACCCCTCATACAACGTCCTCGGGCAGAGCGACGGCATCCTGCTCCACTGGGAGCTGCGCCGCCAGCTGATGCTGCGCGACCCCGCCGCCTTCGTCTGGGCGCTGTGCGACGGCCGGAGCGCCCAGGGCGTCGCCGACGCCGTGCGGCAGCTGGCCGAGCACGTCCCCGCGCTCAAGGCCCTGACCCCCGAGCGCATCGAGCGGCTCATCGAGTCCCTGCGCTCGCGCGACCTCGTCAGCGATGAGGCGTACTCCGTGCTCGACACCATCTGATCGGCAGCAAGAACCATGGCAGTGACGACGACCCAGCAGAACGCCTCGGCCGGTGCGACCGAGGACCTGCTCGGCATGGCCCAGTGGGCGGTCGAGCAGGCCGGCACGTCAGCGCAGTACGTACAGGCCTACGCGGAACGTACCGTCGAGGTCCGCGTGGAGTGCCTGGACGGCGAGGTGCTGGCCACCTGCGTCGAGCCCCGGGAGGGGCTGGCGTGCATGGTCCTCCAGGACGGCCGCTGGCGCCACCGGGCCTTCTCCGTCGCCGAACTGCCGTCGCTGCCCCGGTGGCTGGGGGCCGAAGGGACGCCGGCCGCCGGCGAAGCCCTCGCCTGGCCCGAGCCCCACGCCACCGGGTTCACGCCCGTGTCCCCGCAGGACTGGCTGGTCCAGGGGGCGGCACCGGCCCACTCGCTGCGCACCATGGAGGACTTCACCACCCGCGCCATCGCGGTCGTCGACACCGCCGGCGTACGCGCCTCGGGCCACTCCCGGTTCGTACGGCGTCGTGTGGAGGCCACCGTCGAATCCGGCGGGAACCGGTACCGCGGCCTCAACCGCTGGCTGGAGCGCGGCCCGCTGGCCGGCGGGGCCGAGCGGGACGCCGTGCCGCAGGACGTGGCGCGCGTCGCGGTCGAGCACGCGCACGACTCCGCGCGGGCCGAACTCGGGGGGCGTCACCGCACCCCCGTCGTCTTCGCGCCCTCCGCCGCGGTCGCACTGCTGCACGAGCTCGTCGGGCACGCCCTCGAAGGCGACAACTTCGCCATGCAGAGCGACTACATCGCCGAACTCCGCAGGCCGGGCGCCCTCCCCGCGTCGCTGACCATGTACGACGACGCGACGCTCCCCGACGGATACGGCTCCTACGACATCGACGACGAGGGGATCGCGGGCACCACCACCGTCCTGGTGTCACAGGGCGAGCTCGGTGACCCGCTGTCCTCCGTCCGCACCGCCCGGCGCCACGACTACCGTCCCACCGGCAACGGACGCCGCCGCGACTACCGGGCCCTCCCGCTGCCCCGTGCCAGCAACACCGTGGTGCCCCGCGGCACCGAGGACCCGGCCGTACTGCTGGCACCATCGTCCGACGGCCTCCTCCACGTCGGCTGCCTGGGCGCCGGAATGATCAACCTCCGCAGCGGAGAGTTCCACTTCGCGGCGCTCAACTGCGCGTACATCACCCCGGACGGCCACCGAGTCCCGGTGCGCGACGTCAGCCTCGTCGGCGACGCGCTGGAAACCCTCGCCCGAGTGGAGGGCACCGGTTCGGACTTCGGCGGGGACAGCGTCACCTGCGGGAAGCAGGGCCAGATGCTCGGCATCGGCCTGTTCTCGCCGTCGATGCGCTACTCCGCACTGGATTGGAGCGCAGCGTGAAGACCCTTCAGCGCAAGGCGGACCAGGCGTTCGCCGCCGCCGACAGCGTGCAGACGGCCCTGCTGCCGGGGGAGAGCGCGGCCGTGTTCCTTGAGCGGTCCGCGCGGCGCCGGCTCGTGTGCGACGCCGCCGGGAAGAAGCAACTCCTCGTCGAGGAACCCGCTTTCAGCGGATTCGTACGGCTGGAGCACGAGGGACGCGAGCTGTACCTCAACGCGAGCCGGCTGACCGCGTCGTCGGCGGCCCGGCTGCTGGCCACCGGCCGCCCGCTGTTCTCCCTGGGCAGCCCGGCCGCGGACGGGGGGCGCCCCAACGCCCACCCGCCCGCGCGGCCCGCAGGGGCGGGCGCCTGGTGCACCACCGGGGACCGCCTCGACATGGGGGCCGCCGCCTCCCGGACCGGCGCGCTCATGGCGGCCGTCGGCTCCGCCCTGCGACCGGGACAGGTCGTGGCGGGAATCCATGTGAGCGACATCCTGCGGGAAGCCGTCTACCTGGACAGCCCCGGCACGCGGCTGGAGGACCAGGCGTACGGAGTCGAGATCACCGCCGTCGTGGTCGGCGAGGATGGCTCGGCCATGGTGTCGGCCACGCGCTACGCGCGGACGCTGGACGACATCGACCCCGAGGAACTGGGCCGCGAACTCGCGCTCCTGCACATGGCGTCGGCTGCCGGCGGACAGCCATACACAGGCACGAGCGTCGTCCTCACCCCGTCCGCCACCGCCGCGCTGCTGCGGGCGCTGGCGAACACCGTGCTGCTCAATCCGGTCGTCGGGCCCGCGGCCCTCGCCACCTCGCTCGTCGACGAGGGACCTCGTACGGACGGCTACGGTGCCCGGTCCTTCGACTGCGAGGGGACCACGACCGGAACCGTCGAGTTCATCGGGCGGGACGGTCGTCAGCACACCCTCGCCAGCCGCAGGACCACGCTCGCCGGCCACGAGCGGCGCGTCCCGGCCCCGCTGACCGGCCACGCCTGGTGGAACCCGCTCAAGAACTTCCCCCTGATGACAGCGAACAACGTCAGCCTGACCCGCACGGCCGGGACCACCGCCGACGGCCTGCTCGCGGACGAGCGCTGCGTGGTCACCGACGCCCGGACCCTGGGGGTCGAGGAGTTCCGCTCCGGCGGCCAGCTGGCGTTCCGGCTCCTGGCCGCCCGTGCCACGGACGGCGTGCCCCGGGCGGCGCACACGGCGCTGACGGTCGAGGGATCGGCCGTCGACTTCCTCGCGTCGATCACGCAGGTCGGCGACACGGTGTCCTACTTCCCGGGCCAGATCTCGGCCGGTGGCGCCTACCTGGAAATGGACCTCACCCGCATCACCTCGAAGGCAATCGGATCATGACCTTGACAGACGGAGGGCTCGAAGCCCGCGGACTCGTGCGCGAGTTCACAGCGAAGGACGGCTCTGTGCGGCGGGCGGTCGACGGCGTCAACCTGGTCGTGCGGCCGGGTGAGCTCGTCTCCGTGCTGGGCCCCAACGGCGCCGGCAAGACCACCACGGTCAAAATGCTCACTGGCCTCCTGCTGCCGACGGCGGGCGAGGTGCTCATCGACGGGCACGATGTCGTGCGCTCCCGCCGCCGGGCGGCGATGGCCTGCGGTTTCAGCCTCGGCGGTGACACCGGCCTCTACCCACGTCTGACGGCCCTGCAGAACCTGGAGTTCTTCGGCCTGATGTACGGCCTGCGCGGTTCGCGCCTCGCCCGCCGTGCCGGTGAGCTGCTGGAGGAGGTCGACCTCGCGGACCGTTCGGGCGACCTGGTGGGCTCCTTCTCGCGCGGCATGAAGCAGCGCCTGCACCTCGCGCGTGCCCTCCTGCACGAGCCCTCCGTCCTGATCCTGGACGAGCCGTCCGCCGGCCTGGACCCGCAGTCCGCCGCGGCTATGCGCGCGCTCGTCGCCCGGCTCACGGGGGAGGGCCGCAGCATCCTCCTGACCACCCACGACATGCGGGAGGCCGAGGAACTGAGCAGCCGGGTCGTCCTCATGAAGGGGGGCCGCATCCACGTCGAGTCCACGGCAGGCGAGCTCCGGCTCAACGCGGCGGGGCGCCTCGGGCACGTTGTGAGCGTGGTCTTCTCCACCGCCGAGGTGCCGGACGGCATCAAGGACTGCCCGGGTGCCATGAACATCGAACAGGACGGCTCCGCCGTCACCCTGCGGGTGTCCGACGGCGCCGCCGCGGTGCAGTGGGTGCTCGCCGCCTTCCCCGGACTGACCACCAGCGTGGCCGTCACCCCGCCGACCCTGGAAGAGGTCTTCCTCGACATGGTGGCCGCGTCATGACCACCGTACGCACCGGACGCACCGCCGTGCCGCGACGCCAGGGCGCGTGGCAGGGCACCGGAGCGACCTTCGCGCGGGCCGTCGTGGACCAGCTGCGCATGCACGCCACCAGCCCGATGGCGATCTTCTCCACCTTGGCCATGCCGTGCGTGTTCGCCTTCGTCGTGCACGCCAACGCCACGGACGGCTTCTCGCGCCGCACCACCGGCGACATGGCCGTCGGCTCGGCGGGCATCGGCATGCTCGACTCCGTCATCGTGCTGCTGCTGTTCAGCCTGCTCGGCGAGAAGCAGTGGAAGACGCTGTACGCGGCCCTGGGCAGCCCGGGAGGCCTCGTCCCCGTCGTCCTCGGCCGGCTGACCGGCACGGCCCTGCAGTCGGTGACGGCGCTGCCCGGCACGCTGATCGTGCTGGGCCTGCTGTTCGGCATCGACGACGGATTCGACTGGGTCCGCTGGCTCGTCGGCGGTGTGATGCTGTCCTTCGCCACCGCGTCCGTGATCGGGCTCCTCGGCTTCGCCGTCCTGCGCTTCCCCTTCTCCGCGGGGATGACCAACGGCCTGACGGGTCTGGTGATGGCGCTCAGCGCGCTCATCGTGCCCCAGTCCGCCCTGCCGGCCCCGGTGCAGAAGCTCGCCATGATCATGCCGCAGGCCCACGTGATGTCCTGGATCCGCGGCGCGGGACCGGAACAACTGCTCGAGGCGGTCGCCCTGACCGGATTCTTCTGCGCACTGGTCGTCCTCGCCGTCCAGCGGCTCGAGACCACCGTGCGCCGGAACGCCCTGCCGCTGGAGGCCTGAGATGCAGACCCGTACAACGGCCACCGAAGGCGGCGCGGTCCGTGCCGCGCTGCGCGGCGCGGCGCTGTCCTACCGGGCCCTGTTCACCTGGTTCAACCCCCTGGGCTACCTGAGCTCGCGCATCGTACGCCCCATCGGCATGGCCATCGCCTTCACCTCGCTGGCGACGCACTACGGCGCCGGCGCCGGCCGCATGTTGATCGCGTCCAGCCTGCTGGCGGGCGCCGGTGCCGTCGTCTACGGCATGGCCCTCGCCGTCGGCAACGAGCGCTCGTTCGACACGCTCGGTGTCTGGCTCGCCTCGCCGCAGAACAAGATCGCCGCCACCTGCCAGCGCGCACTGCCGCACGTCGTGGACGGTTTCGTCGGCGGCCTGTGCACCTACCTCGTGTGCAGCCTGCTGTACACGACGCTCCCGATCAGCATCCCCGCCTACGCGGCCCTCCTCGCCGTCGGAGTCCTCACGACCGCCGGATTCGGGCTGTCGATCGCCGCACTCGCCCTGTTGCTGAAAGACCTCTTCGTCGGCCCCAACACGGCCGAACTGGTCCTCATGGTCCTGTCGGGAACCCTCGTTCCCCAGGACCGGCTACCGGGCTTCCTGGTCCCGCTGAGCACGGCCATGCCGCTCAGCCACGTCATGGACGCCGTCGACAACCTCCTCGCCGAGCGGGCGTACGGCGCGCCCCTGATGACCGAACTCGTCATAGGTACCGCATGGGCCCTGGCCGGTGTCGTCTTCGTGCACCTGGCCGCCCGCCGCGCGACGGCACGCCTCGCGCTCGGCACCTCCTGAACATCACCCGGAAAGGGAAAGAAGACAAGTGAGCAGCCCCCAGACGTCCGCCTGGTCCGCGAACGCGTGGATCGACCCGCGCGGAACCTTCGCCGGCCCGGTCCAGCACAAAGACGGCCTGATCATCCCCGGCGACCTCAAGGCCGCCCCGCTGGACGCGAACGAGCCGTACCTGGTCCCGTCCCTCCCCGTCGAGGTGCACTGCCACGGCCTGGGCAGCGTCGACTTCTCCAACTTCGCCGAGATCGACCTCTTCGAGGTGGACAAGCACGCGGCCTCAGAGGGCCTGCTCTGCATCCCCACCCTGTACCTGCGCCAGGACCGCCTCGACGGGTTCGTCGACTTCATGCGGGGCTTCGCCGCCCTCAAGGCCGACGGCAAGCTCCCCTTCGTCCCCGCCATCGCCCTTGAGGGCCCCCTCGTGGCCAGCTTCGGGGGTACGCCCGCCAGCTCGGTCTGGGCGCCCTCCAAGGAGGAGTGGGAGAAGCTCGCCAGCTGCGGCCCGCTCGGCCTCGTCTACATCATGATCTCGCCCGACGCCCTGCAGTCCAGCTCCTACCTGGCCGCGCAGTTCACCCCGGACCACCCGTCCCTGGAGTGGATCGTCACCCGCCTGGTGGAGAACGGCATCCGCCCGGCCCTGGGCCACTTCGCCAAGGAGGACCCCCAGCTCGGCGCGGACTGCGTCGAGGAGGTCCTGGCCACGGCCGAAGCCGCCGAGTGCCCGCACAACGGCGTTCGCGTCGTCACCGACCACCTCTTCAACGAGATGCCGCTGCTGATCAAGCACGCGTTCCGCACCTCGAAGCAGCGCGCCAACCGCGACGCCCTGCTCGCCGCCTACGACCTGCCGTCGTGGAACCTGGCGGACCTGCACGAGCAGGTCGGCCCGGTGCCGGCCGCCATCATGCGCGGCGCCCACGCCGGCCGCATCGCCGCCTGCCTCAACTTCGACGGTGAGCACGTCGACTTCGCCATCGCCAAGCGCGCCATCGAGATCGTCGGCCCGCAGAACATGATGCTGATGACGGACCGCAGCGACGTCGCCCGACTGGCCGGCCAGGACCTCCACCAAGAACCTGGCAGCGACCTGTGGTACCAGGAGAAGGGCGTGGTCGCCGCGGGTACCCAGCCCATCGACCAGCAGATCGCCAACGTCCGTGCCCTGGGCGTGGCCGAGGCGGACATCTGGAACCTGGTCTCCTTCACCGCGTACCGGACCTTCTTCCCCGACATGGACCTGTCCGCGGCCCGGTTCGGCCAGGGATGCCACGTCGACGCCGAGCGCCAGCGGCGCGCACTGATCTGACACGCCGTACCACAGGTACCCGAGAGGCATGAGGAGCACAGGAATGGAGACACAGGGTTCCGTCGAACGTCCCCACGACATCCCGCGCGAGCTGATGGCCGCCGTCACGAGGTCGTCCGTCAAGGCGCACCTGTTCGGCATCGACACCTACACGCGGGAAGCTGCCTGGACGTTCGGTGGACACGCACCCGAACTCCTGCGCACCGCCCTGTGCGTACTCAAGCCCGATGCCGCTGTGGGGCGGCGCTACGGCGCTGCTCTCCAGGCGCTGCGCGACAATGGGTTCCGTCCGGTGGACGTCCTGCCCTTCCGGCACGACCGGCTGACGATCCGCGAGACGTGGCGCTTCCAGCTCAACTTCGCCGATCGCGAGCGCGTCGCCACCATGGAGCTGTACCTGCGCTCCCTGGACTGCGTCCTGCTGGTCCTGCGGGACGAGGAGTACCGCCCGGGGGCGGTACCGGCCGCTGTCCGGCTCGCCTCCCTCAAGGGGCCGGCCACCGCTGAACTGCGCAGGCCGGAGCACCTGCGGCAACGGCTGGGCGCCCTCAACGGGCTGTTCAACTTCGTCCACACCACGGACGAGCCGATCGACGTCATGCGCGACCTCGGCCTCCTGCTCGACACCCGGCGCCGCGAAGGCGTACGGGAGCGCATGCTCGCGGGACACGACGCGTCCGCCGAGGTGGAACTCATCCGCGAGGAGGTCGAGCGCTCCGTCCCGGCGCACGACCTCGACCCGCTGCGCAGCTGGCGACGGCTGGAGGAGTCGGGGGCGCCGGCGGGCGCGCTCGCCCGCGCCCGAGCGGGCGGGGACACCGTCACCGCCGCCCAGCTCCTGCGGGCGGCCCACCACCCGGACGCCGAACCCGGCGACCTCTGGGACCTGCTGGCCGTCCTCACCGACACCGTGCGCTTCAACGTGCCCGGCATCGAGCGCATCTACCCCAACGTCCTGCTCAGCGCCTGGCAGGAACAGTCATGAGCACGGGCAACATCTGCGTGTGCTACCAGGTGACCGAGGACGAGCTCGTCGGCTGGATCCGGCGCGGCGTCACCACGGTCGAGGGGCTGGGCGAGCACAGCGGGGCCGGACAGGGCTGCGGCGACTGTCACGAGATGCTGGAGGAGCTCATCGAGGACTTCGCCGAGGGCGGCCCCGGCAACGGCACTTCCCTGGCGGTGAGCCGTGCCCTCGGCTGAGCACGACACCCTGGCCCGGTTCTGGCGCTCCGAGCTGGACGAGGCCGCGGGCCACCCGCTGGACGTCGAGGCCGTACCGCAGGACACACCGCTCACCGGCAGCACCGTCCTCGATGTGTCGTTCGGCGGCGCCCACGGCCACCGCATCGCGGCCTGGTACGTCCGGCCCGCCGGTCCGCCCGGCGGCGCCCTGCCCTGCGTGGTCCAGTTCCTCGGCTACAAATCGGGCCGCGGACACCCCGTGGACCACCTCCTCTGGCCCGCCCTCGGCTACGCCACCCTCGTCGTCGACACCCGGGGCCAGGGCGGCGCCGGCGGCCGCGCGGGCGCCACCGCCGACCCGGTCGGCCCCACGTCCCCCCAGGTACCCGGGTTCACCACCCGAGGCATCCTCGACCCGAGGACGTACTACTACCGCGACGCCTACGTCGACGCGGTGCGCGCGGTGGAGGCCGCCGCGCAGCTCCCGGGCGTCGACGCCGACCGCATCGCGACCGCCGGGTGCAGCCAGGGGGGCCAGCTCGCGCTGGCCGCCGCCGTCCTCAGCCCCCGGGTCGCCGCGTCGCTCGTCGAGTCGCCCTTCCTCGCGGCGCTGCCCGCTCTCACGCACGTGCCCGACCGGCAGCCGTACCGGGAGCTGCTGCGCTTCGCCGAATCCCACCCGGCGCTCGCCGACCGGGCGTCCAGGACGTTGCGCCTGTTCGACGTGGCCGAGCTGGCGGTGCACGGGCGCTGTCCCGCGCTGTTCTCCGTCGCGGGCAAGGACCTGCGCTGCCTGCCGAGCACCGGACACGCCGTACACGACCGCTACCCGGCGGCGAAGCGGCTCGTGACCTGGCCGCTGGCCGAGCACGCCGAGCCCAACACGCCGCTGCGCCTCGCCGAGGCGGAGTTCCTGGCCGACGTCTTCGCCCCGGCGGGCATGCCGCACCGGGCGCCCGCATTCTGGCAGTAAGGACACGACAGATGAGACGACTGCATCCAGACAGTCCACCCGTCGCGCAGTTGAGCGAGGTCACGTCCGACGTGCTTGACGCCGTCACCTGGTCCGAGCGCAAGGCGGACCTGTACGCGGTCGACCACTACTTCCGCGAGGCCGTCGGGACCTTCGGCGACATCGTGCCAAAGATGCTGGGCATCGCCCTGTGCATGCTCAAGCCGGAGGCGACCGCGGGCCGCAGGCTGCGTCCCGCGCTGCGCATCCTGCGCGAGGCGGGCTTCACCCCGGTCGACGTCGTTCCCTTCACGCACGACCGGCTGACCATCCGCGAGGTCTGGCGCTACCAGTTCAACATCGCCAGCCGCCAGCGCATCGACGCCATGGACGTCATCCTGCCCAGCACCCGGACCGTGGCACTGGTGCTCAAGGACGAGCGGTGGCACCCGGGCGCCACCCCCGCCGCGGTCAGGCTGAACGGGCTCAAGGGCCCGGCCGACCCCGCCCTGCGCCGCCCCGAGCACCTGCGCCACCAACTGGGCGTCGTCAACGGACTGTTCAACTTCACGCACATCTCGGACGAGCCCGCGGACGTCCTGCGGGAACTCGCCGTCATCTGCGACGAACCGCGCCGCGACCTGGTGCGTCGGCGCGTCATGGAGGACCACGACGCCCGCTCCGAGGCCCTCGAGGTCTTCCAGGAGCTGGAGGACCGCTACCCGGAGCACGACTTCGACCTCGAGAACAGCTGGCGGAGACTGGCTGACGCGCCCGGTCGGCTAGGCCGGGCGTGCGCCTCACGCCCCGGACTCGAGGAGATGCTCGCACTCACGCGGGAGACCCCGCTGGACGGCCCGCACCGTTGGGACCTGCTGACCGTGGTCACCCACCTGCTGACGGAGATGAACGTCGACGGGGTCACCCCCGCGGTGCCCAACGTCACCGCGGCGTGGGATCCGCGGCACCTCGCGGGAGCAGTCTCGTGACCGCGGTGCTCGCCACCCTCAACCTGGGCGTCGAACGGCACGGCCCCTGGACCAGCGTCGGCCGCAGCGGCATAGACAAGCGCCCCGTGGACCACCGCGTGCAGGCCCGCACCTGGGGGCTGGAGGGCGACCTGATCGCCGACAAGCGCGTCCACGGGGGCCCCGACAAGGCCGTGTACGCCTTCGCGCGCGAGGACGCGGTCTTCTGGCAGGAGGAACTCGGGCGGGACGTGGGGCCGGGCAACTTCGGCGAGAACTTCTCGACGACGGGCCTGGACGTCACCGGGGCGGAGGTCGGTGAGCAATGGGCCATCGGGGACGCCGTGTTCGAGGTCATCCGGGCCCGCAAACCCTGTCGGGTCTTCGCTGGGTTCTGGGACGTCCCCGACCTGGTCAAGCGCTTCATCGCGCACGGCGCCCCCGGTGCGTACCTGCGCACCCTGCAGGAGGGCTCGGTCGGCGCCGGGGATGCGATCGAGGTGATCAGGCGTCCCGGCCACGGAGTGACCATCGGATACATGCTCAGGGCACTCACCACGGAGCCGCACCTGCTGCCCCGTTTCCTGGACGCCCCGGAGATGCTTCCCAAACACCATGAGAAGGCCCGCAAGTGGCTGGCCGCCCGAGAACTGGAGAAGTCCAACCCATGACGACCACCGCTCCGTTGCCCCTGATCGACCCGGCCAGGCTCGCCGCCCTCGACTGGTCCGACATGCCCGCGCTGCACCGGCCGATGGAGGAGCTCCTCGAAGAGCTGGTGTCGCACCCCACGTGGCTCAACGACGCCTTCGACCACGTCCTGGCCACCCCGGAGCTGCTCAACCAGTGCGAGCGGCTCCAGGAGCTCGACCGGGTCGTCCTCGTCAACGACAAGGACAGTGACGTCCGGGTCCGCCTGCACGTCTTCACCGGCAGCGACTTCGACCGTCCGCACAACCACCGCTGGAGCTTCGGCTCGCGCATCCTGCACGGCAGCTACCAGCACCACCTCTTCGGTGACTACGAGGAGCTGGACACCGACACCCGCATCGGAAGCCCCGCCCTGGTGCGCGACGAGGTCGCGGGCACGGGCTACGTCATCCGGCACACCATGGTGCACACCGTCAGCTCCGAGCCGAACACCACGTCCCTCATCGTGCGCGGTCCCTCCGAGAAGGACCGCTTCGTCGTGATGAACCGCGACAGCGGTGAGGCGTGGTGGCAGTACGGGCAGAAGAACGAGAAGCCCGAGGACCAGGCCCGCCGGCGCCTCGGGGCCGAGCGTGTGGAGGAGATCAGGCAGCTCCTCATCAGCCAGGGCTGCATCCGTTGACGGCCGTCGACTTCACTCACGAACCGGTCGACCTGGTCATCTTCGACTGCGACGGCGTCCTGGTGGACAGCGAACCCATCGCCGTGCGCACCCATGTCGCCCTCGGCACCGAACTGGGCTGGACACTCAGCGAGTCGGACGTCATGGACCGTTTCGTCGGACGCTCGACCACGTCCATCGGCGAGCAGATCGCCGAGCGCCTGGGGGACGAGACCGCGCGCGTGTGGGACAAGAGGTTCCGTGAGATGCACGCGGCCGCCGTGGACGAGGAGCTGGCACCGGTGGACGGCATCGTCGAGGCCCTGGACGGCCTCGAGCGTGCCGGAATCGCTCCGGAGCAGTGGTGCATCGCATCCAGCGGCAACCACGAGAAGATGCGCCACACCCTCGGCAGGGTGGGCCTGTATGAGCGCTTCGAGGGCCGGATCTTCAGTGCTCATGAGGTCGAGCGCGGAAAGCCCGCCCCCGACCTCTTCCTGCACGCCGCACGGCAGATGGGCGTCAGCCCCGCACGCTGTGCCGTGGTGGAGGACAGCAGGTTCGGCGTCCAGGCGGCCGACTCCGCGGGAATGCGCTCCGTCGGCTACGCGGGGGGCCTCACCCCTGCTTCCTGGCTGACCGGGCTCGCCACGGTCGTCCTGACGGACATGCGCCTGCTCCCTGAGCTGCTTGCGCAGCAGAAGGCCGGGGGGTGAGCGGTGCCGCTGGAGATCGAGCGCAAGTTCCTGCTCGTTCCGGGAGAACTCCCGCCCACCACCGCCACGGAACCGATCGAGCAGGGCTACCTGGCCGTCACCGAGGAGGGTGTGGAGGTGCGCCTGCGACGCATCGCGGGCCAGTGCGTCCTGGGGGTCAAGCACGGTCACGGCGGGCTCTCCCGCACCGAGGTGGAGTGCCCGCTCACGGATGCCGAGTTCGAGGAGCTCTGGCCCGCCACGGCGGGGCGGCGACTGGTGAAGACGCGCTACTCCGTGCCCGTCCGCGACCTGGTCGCCTCCGTGGACGTCTACGCCCATGAGCTGGCCGGGCTCCGCACGGTCGAGGTGGAGTTCGCGACGGAAGACGCGGCGCGGGCCTTCACGCCCCCCGACTGGTTCGGAGCGGAGATCACGGGAGTCAGGGAGTACAAGAACCGCCTGCTGGCGGTCGAAGGCCTTCCCGAGGTTCTCCACTGACCCCGCACCGCCGCTCCGTTTCCCGATCTGGCCGCGGAGCGGCGGTGCGACGCGCGACGGGCCGGGACGGGAGCGAATCCCGTCCCGGCCCGTCCGCGTGCCACTGGGGTGCGTCTGGCGGCGATGCCGGGGAAGCCTCTGAGCCGGTTGAAGCAGCGCTCGACGGTGTTGCGGCGACGGTAGAGCTGCCGGTCGAAGGCGGGAGGCCGGACGCCGCGACGGCCTCGGTTGCGGCGGTGGCGCTGCTGATCGCTCTCCGCGGGGATGGCGTACGCGATGGCCCGGCGGCGGAGGTAGGCGCGGAAGTCGCGGGAACTGTAGGCCTTGTCGGCCATGATCTGGTCCGGCTACAACTACGTCGCCCCCAACGACCAGGCGACCGGCACCACCAGCCTCAACTCCACCGCCCAGACACCGACCTTCCGCCTCTTCGACCCCTGCGGCAACCAGCCCGCCACCCGGCCCGGCGACAAGGGCTTCGTCGGCGGAACCCAGGACCAGACCACCAACCTCACCCACCTCGGCGCCCGCGACTACGACCCCACTCTCGGCCGCTTCATCTCCAAGGTGGAGGACATTCGCGGCGGCGGTGGCGGCTACCACCACGTTCCTGACCACCCCAGCGATTCGACCAGCGGCACCGGCCACCGAAGCGGAAACGGATCGCCGGTGCCCCGGAATCGGGCGGAGCCAGTCTGGTCGGAGTGGGCCTGTGCGGTGCCGCTGCCGCGGACGCCGGCACGCTCACCCAGGAATGGCTGAGCGGTGGAGCGAGCACGAGCGATTCCCTGAAGGAACAGGGCCAGGCGATCGCAGAGGGCGCCACCTTCGCAATGGGGGCTGAACTGGCCGCCGAAAAGCTGGCCGTGCGCGCCGCACGCTCCGCGTGCAACAGCTTCCTTCCCGCAGCCGATGTGCTCCTCGCCGACGGCACGAAGACAGACATCGCACAAGTCAAGGTCGGCGATCGGGTCCTCGCCACGGACCCTGTCTCGGGGACGACGGAGCCCGAGAAAGTCACCGACGTCATCGTCACCAAGACGGACAAGGACTTCACCGACCTCACCGTCCGCACCAAGACCGGCGACGGCACCATCACGTCCACCCAGCACCACCCCTACTGGGACACCACCCGCCACCAGTGCTCAACGCAGCCGACCTCAAGGCCGGCGAACACCTCCGCCAGCTCAACGGCACCACCCGCACCATCACCGCCGTACGCAACTACCACCGAACCTCGGTGACCTACAACCTCACGGTCGACCGACTCCACACGTACTATGTGGCGGGACACCCGTCCGAATTGACCATTGACCGTGGGGGCGCAAAAGCAAACCGCAGGGACTCGATGCGCGGCAATCCGCGGGTGCCCAGCAAGGACCGGGATGAGTACCCGTCAGCAATTTTCCAGGAGGGTGGAACTGGCGCCAGCGTGCGGCCTGTCACTCCTGGAGATAATCGAGGCGCAGGCTCCGTAATAGGAAACCACTGCAGCGGCCTCCCTGACGGGACGAAGGTGCGAATAGTGGTGTGTGACTGATGGGTAGTCGATTGGACAAGCTGATCTCGCTTGCGGGGCCAGCGCTCGGGGTTCAGGGCGTAAGTGAGCACTTTACGGCTGAAGGCCGCATGGGTAGGCGACCACGAGTTTCTGACTGGATTTCCTGTAGCGCATGAGTGGCAAAGTCTGAACGGTTCGATTGAGGATGGGCTTCGCCTTATTCCGAAGCGTCCATTCGTGTTGGGCGGAGAATCCTCCGCCAGAAACATGTATGTGCTCGATTCCGTGAAGGCAATGCGCCTTCGGGGAGATTTGGCGATGCAACTCCGAGATCTCCCGGATGCAGCGGAGTATGGCTTGGTGGAGCAGCGTGTTGAAGTCCCGGGTGAGGGTGGACACCTCGGCGAGCTGAGCCCAGGCGAACGGCTCCCCGCCGCGCGTGAGCTGCGACGACGCTTCGGCATCGGCAGCTCCGCAGCCCAAAACGCCCTGCGGCTCCGCAAGGACGAAGGGCTGATCTACTCCGTCCTGGGCCGGGGCAGCTACGTCCGCCCGCCGAAGCCGATCGTGACCACCGAAATGGAGGCCGTCACGGCAGCTGCAGACGGGGTTGATCCCGGCGGGTCCGATTCCGTACACACAGGTCTCGGTACCCTCCGGCGCGGTTGGCGGACCGCCGACAGTCCCCCTGACGATCCCCGCCCCCGTTCGGCTGATCGTGCTGCGTGCGGGGCAGTACCGACGGTGCTCGCGAGTGGGAGCGTCCAGGGAACACGGCTTCCACGCCCTGTGCCTCTTCGCGTGGTCCAGCCCGTGGAGCGTGGCTCGCGGTCCGCTGCCAGGCCCGAAGTCCCAGAGGCGCCGCCGCACCCCTTCCAGACCCGCATTCGTGCAGGTCACATAGGGTGCGGCGGCAGCCGTTGGTCAGATGTCCCGGAAGATCTCGATCTGTGCGCCGATCGAGTTCAGGCGCTCCGCCAAGTCCTCGTAGCCGCGGTTGATGACGTAGACGTTGCGCAGGACCGACGTGCCCTCGGCGGCCATCATCGCCAGGAGGACGACGACCGCGGGGCGCAGGGCCGGCGGGCACATCATCTCGGCGGCGCGCCAGCGGGTCGGGCCCTCGACCAGGACCCGGTGCGGGTCGAGGAGCTGGAGGCGGCCGCCGAGGCGGTTGAGGTCGGTCAGGTAGATCGCGCGGTTGTCGTAGACCCAGTCGTGGATCAGCGTCTGGCCCTGCGCGGTGGCCGCGATGGCCGCGAAGAACGGGACGTTGTCGATGTTCAGGCCGGGGAACGGCATCGGGTGGATCTTGTCGATCGGCGCCTCCAGCTTGGAGGGCCGGACCGTGAGGTCCGTCAGCCGGGTGCGGCCGTTGTCCGCGAAGTACTCGGGGCTGCGGTCGTGGTCGAGGCCCATCTCCTCCAGGACCGCCAGCTCGATCTCCAGGAACTCGATCGGCACCCGGCGCACCGTCAGCTCCGACTCGGTGACGACCGCAGCCGCCACCAGGCTCATCGCCTCCACCGGGTCCTCGGAGGGGGAGTAGTCCACGTCCACGTCGATGACCGGCACGCCGTGCACGGTGAGCGTGGTGGTGCCGATGCCCTCCACCCGCACCCCCAGCGCCTCCAGGAAGAAGCACAGGTCCTGGACCATGTAGTTGCTGGAGGCGTTGCGGATGACGGTCACGCCGTCGTGGCGCGCCGCCGCCAGCAGCGCGTTCTCGGTCACCGTGTCGCCGCGCTCGGTCAGCACGATCGGACGGTCCGGGCGCACCGCCCGGTCCACCACGGCGTGGTACTGCCCCTCGGTCGCCGCCACGTCCAGCCCGAACCGGCGCAGCGCGATCATGTGCGGCTCGATGGTGCGCGTGCCGAGGTCGCAGCCGCCGGCGTACGGCAGCTTGAAGCGGTCCATGCGGTGCAGCAGCGGGCCGAGGAACATGATGATGGAGCGGGTGCGGACGGCCGCCTCGGCGTCGATGGCGTCCAGGTCCAGGTCGGCCGGCGGCACGATCTCCAGATCCGTGCCGTCGTTGATCCAGCGGGTGCGGACGCCGATCGAGCCCAGCACCTCCAGCAGACGGTAGACCTCCTCGATCCGCGCCACCCGGCGCAGCACCGTGCGCCCCCGGTTGAGCAGCGACGCGCACAGCAGCGCGACACACGCGTTCTTGCTCGTCTTGACGTCGATCGCGCCGGACAGGCGACGGCCGCCGACCACCCTCAGGTGCATCGGGCCCGCGTAGCCCAGCGACACGATCTCACTGTCCAGGGCTTCGCCGATCCGGGCGATCATCTCAAGGCTGATGTTCTGGTTGCCGCGCTCGATCCGGTTGACGGCGCTCTGACTGGTGCCGAGCGCCTCGGCGAGCTGCGCCTGCGTCCAGCCGCGGTGCTGCCGGGCGTCACGGATGAGCTTGCCGATGCGTACGAGGTAGTCGTCTGCCATGAGGTTGAGGTTATCTCAGATATGAGATGGCACCTCTTGAGGGGGGCCATTCGGGTGATGAGCTGTCAATGCCCCCCGGAGCGACGGGTCCGACGCCACCCGAAAGGTCCGGGCAAATCTACCGATGTCGTATGACGTCCGGTGCTGCTGTGGGTGTGTCGCGGGCCGTTTTTCCCACCGGTGGTGAGGGACCAGGAATGCCGGTTGATGTTCAAGCGCACTCCCGGCAGGATCCGGAAACTCTTGCGGAATGTGAGCGGCATGTCGCGCCTCCTTCCGAACGCTGCTGGACGCGTCCATGTCCCCTTCGGATACCCCGAGTTGACCCTCGGATTCACCGGCTCCCGGCCCCCGGCCCCCGGCCCCCGGCCCGGCGTGTCGCCCGCCGGGCCGGTGCGGGTCCGTCACCAGTCCTTCTCGGCCGTCATCTTCGCCGGGGCCAGTACGGCCACATGGCCGTGGTCGCCGTACACGGACCTCCGCCAGTGGGCGAAGACCTCGGCGGCGCGGTCCAGTTCGTCCGTCTCCCACACCCCGTAGTCGGCGTGGACCTCGGCCACGACCCGGGCACCGCCCGGGAGCGTGCGGGTCCGTACGCTCGTCACGTGGGCGGCGATGGCGGCGTCCGACTTCCTCGGCGCGCTCGTCCTCAGGTACGCGCGGAACTCGCGGAGCATCGGGAACCAGCGGTGCGGCCCGGTCGTCGGCACGCCCTCGTCCCAGCCGTCGTTGGTCGTGTCGCCCGTCGTGTCGTCCGTCGTCCGATCGGTCGCGCCGTCGGTCGTGTCGTCCGTGGTCTCGTCCGTGGTCTCGTCCGTGAGGGAGCCGTCCGCGTCCTGCTGGTCGTCGCTGGTCGCGTCGGGCAGTTCGCCCTGGTCGTCGCTCGTCGTGTCCGCGTCCTCCGTGCCGCCCGGGTCGCCTGCCCCGGACGAGTCCTCCGTGTCTCCTGTGTTTCCCGCGCCCGCCGTCGCGGCGGCCCCCGCCTCCGCGGCCCCCGCTCCCGCGGCCCCCGCCCCCGCCCCCGCCCGCTCCGCGCCGCAGGCGGTCAGCGGGAGGCAGCAGCAGGCCAGCGCCGCCGCGACGCACGCGTACCGGGTCGTGATCTTCATGCGTGTGCCCCCTGTTCCGTTGCCCCCGTCGGACGGTGAGAGAGGCGATCGCCGCCCGGGGTTCCACGGGGCCGCGCGGACCGCGGCCGGCCCTGCGCCGCCCACCGCCCCGTGGTTCGATGAGGCGAGCCGGGCGCCGCACGGCGCGGGCGCCTCACCGCGACCGAGCGGACGCGTCACCCGCGACCGCGCGAGGGCGCGACGGGGCCGGGCCGGGCATGACCATCCGGCCCCCATGTATTAGAGTTATCTCGACATCGAGATATCTGCCGAGGAGCACCGCAGCCGCACCCCGGTAAGGGTTACCTAACTTAGCCCTACCTTAGCTGATGGGGCGAGCGCCGTGGCGGCACTATGCGGTGGTCGCCGCATAGGGTTTGCGGTGTGGTGGTACGCGCACATCAATGAAGGAGACTGTCGTGTCGGCGAACAGCTTCGACGCCCGCAGCACGCTGCAGGTGGGCGACGAGTCGTACGAGATCTTCCGGCTTGACAAGGTCGAGGGCTCGGCCCGACTGCCTTACAGCCTGAAGGTCCTGCTGGAGAACCTGCTCCGCACCGAGGACGGCGCGAACATCACCGCCGACCACATCCGTGCCCTCGGCGACTGGGACTCCCAGGCCCAGCCGTCGCAGGAGATCCAGTTCACGCCGGCCCGCGTGATCATGCAGGACTTCACCGGCGTGCCCTGTGTCGTCGACCTCGCCACCATGCGCGAGGCCGTCAAGGAGCTGGGCGGCGACCCGGCGAAGATCAACCCGCTCGCCCCGGCCGAGCTGGTCATCGACCACTCCGTCATCGCCGACAAGTTCGGCACCAACGACGCCTTCAAGCAGAACGTCGAGCTGGAGTACGGCCGCAACCGCGAGCGCTACCAGTTCCTGCGCTGGGGCCAGACCGCCTTCGACGAGTTCAAGGTCGTCCCGCCCGGCACCGGCATCGTCCACCAGGTCAACATCGAGCACCTGGCCCGCGTCGTCATGGTCCGCGACGGCAAGGCGTACCCCGACACCCTGGTCGGCACCGACTCGCACACCACCATGGTCAACGGCCTCGGCGTCCTCGGCTGGGGCGTCGGCGGCATCGAGGCCGAGGCGGCCATGCTCGGCCAGCCGGTCTCCATGCTGATCCCGCGCGTCGTCGGCTTCAAGCTGACCGGCGAGCTGCCCACCGGCACCACCGCCACCGACCTGGTGCTCACCATCACCGAGATGCTGCGCAAGCACGGTGTGGTCGGCAAGTTCGTGGAGTTCTACGGCGAGGGCGTCGCCGCCACCTCGCTGGCCAACCGCGCCACCATCGGCAACATGTCGCCGGAGTTCGGCTCCACCGCCGCGATCTTCCCGATCGACGACGAGACCATCAACTACATGCGCCTGACCGGCCGCCCGGAGCAGCAGCTCGCGCTGGTCGAGGCGTACGCCAAGGAGCAGGGTCTCTGGCTGGACCCGCAGGCCGAGCCGGACTTCTCCGAGAAGCTCGAGCTGGACCTGTCCACGGTCGTGCCGTCCATCGCCGGCCCGAAGCGCCCGCAGGACCGCATCGTCCTGGCCGAGGCCGCCCAGCAGTTCGCGTCCGACGTCCTCAACTACGTGGACGTGGTGGACGAGGCGGGCAAGGAGTCCTTCCCGGCCTCCGACGCCCCGGCCGTCGCCCCCAACGGCGCCCCCTCCAACCCGGTCCAGGTCACCGCCCCCGACGGCACGACCTACGAGCTGGACCACGGCGCGGTCACCGTCGCGGCCATCACCTCCTGCACCAACACCTCCAACCCGTACGTCATGGTCGCCGCCGCGCTGGTGGCCAAGAAGGCGGTGGAGAAGGGCCTGACCCGCAAGCCGTGGGTCAAGACCACCCTCGCCCCGGGCTCCAAGGTCGTCACCGACTACTTCGACAAGGCGGGCCTGACCCCGTACCTGGACAAGGTCGGCTTCAACCTGGTCGGTTACGGCTGCACCACCTGCATCGGCAACTCCGGCCCGCTGCCGGAGGAGGTCTCCAAGGCGGTCAACGACCACGACCTCGCCGTCACCTCGGTGCTCTCCGGCAACCGCAACTTCGAGGGCCGGATCAACCCCGACGTCAAGATGAACTACCTGGCGTCCCCGCCGCTGGTCGTCGCCTACGCGATCGCCGGCTCCATGAAGGTGGACATCACCAAGGACGCCCTCGGCGCCGACCAGGACGGCAACCCGGTCTACCTGAAGGACATCTGGCCCTCGGAGTCCGAGGTCAACGACGTCGTCGCCAACGCCATCGGCGAGGACATGTTCTCCAAGTCCTACGCCGACGTGTTCGCCGGCGACGCCCAGTGGCAGTCGCTGCCGATCCCGACCGGCGACACCTTCGAGTGGGACGGCGAGTCCACCTACGTCCGCAAGCCCCCGTACTTCGAGGGCATGGCCATGGAGCCGTCCGCGGTCGAGGACATCACCGGCGCCCGGGTGCTGGCCAAGCTCGGCGACTCGGTCACCACCGACCACATCTCCCCGGCCGGTGCGATCAAGGCCGACACCCCGGCCGGCCAGTACCTCACCGAGCACGGCATCGAGCGCCGTGACTTCAACAGCTACGGCTCGCGCCGCGGCAACCACGAGGTCATGATCCGCGGCACGTTCGCCAACATCCGGCTGCGCAACCAGATCGCGCCGGGCACCGAGGGCGGCTACACCCGCGACTTCACCCGGGCCGCCGAAGGTGACGGGGGTGCGCCGGTCTCCTTCATCTACGACGCCTCGCAGAACTACCAGGCGGCCGGCGTGCCGCTGGTCGTCCTGGCCGGCAAGGAGTACGGCTCCGGCTCGTCCCGCGACTGGGCCGCCAAGGGCACCGCGCTGCTCGGCGTGAAGGCCGTCATCGCCGAGTCCTACGAGCGCATCCACCGCTCGAACCTGATCGGCATGGGCGTGCTGCCGCTCCAGTTCCCGGAGGGCCAGTCCGCGCTCGCCCTCGGTCTGACCGGCGAGGAGACCTTCTCCATCACCGGCGTCACCGAGCTGAACGACGGCACCACCCCGCGCACGCTGAAGGTCACCACCGACACCGGTGTCGAGTTCGACGCGGTCGTCCGCATCGACACCCCCGGTGAGGCGGACTACTACCGCAACGGCGGCATCCTCCAGTACGTGCTGCGCAGCCTGATCCGCAAGTAGGGATCAGCACACGGCAGTGGGGCCGCATCTCCGGCGACGGGGATGCGGCCCCTCCGTTTTCCGTCCCAGGCGTTTACAGCGGTCACGGGTCGCGCTAGGTTCGACCGGCGAGGTGGGAGCGCTCCCAATGGCGGTGGACCGGAACCCCCCGTCCGGACGTTCCCGCCTCGCGTCGCCCGCGTGCCGCGCACGGCGCGGAGGGGCGTCCCGGCCACGGGGGAACGGGGGCTCGGGGCGGACCCGGCGGCCCCACGAGCGGGTGGCCGCCGGGTCCGCGAGCCGGGCGGGCGAAGGGGGGAAGACGCCTGTCCGGGGTGGTGCCGGCTTGTGACGACCATGGTGCGCGACAACGTTGTCTGATGGCCTGTGCATGACTCTACCGCGCCAACGGACAACGATGTCAACCCACTTGGGCCCCGTCCCACCCATGTGGGTGGGACGCGCTCCCGCTCCGGTACGTCCGCGGTACGCGGTCTTCCGGCGTGCCCCCGAGGCGCGCTACCGTCTCCGAGGCTTGTGCGACCCGTGGTGCGCGACCCGTCCCCTAAGGAGGGGCCGCCTCCCATGCGTTTCCGTCCGACGTCCCTGCTGCTCGCCGCGGTGCTCGCGGCCGGCGGAGCCACCCCCGCCCTCGCGGCGCCCGCCGCGCCCGACAGAGCCGGCCCCGCGCTGGTGAACGACCCGACCCCGTACGTCGACCCGCTGATCGGCACCAAGAACGGCGGCGACACCTTCCCCGGCGCCGTCACGCCGTTCGGCATGTTCTCCTTCAGCCCCGAGAACACCCGCGGCGACGCCACCCGGACCACCGCGCCCGGCGGCTACCAGTACGACGCCACCCGCATCCGCGGCTTCAGCCTCACCCACATGTCCGGCACCGGCTGCGCGGGCGGCAGCGGCGACATCCCGCTCTTCCCCTACGCCGGACAGGTCACCACCTCCCCGGCCGCCGACACCAAGGACGCCGTCTACGCCTCCGACTTCCGGCACGCCGACGAGACGGCCGAGCCCGGCCACTACAAGGTCGGCCTCGCCTCCGGCGTCACCGCCGACCTCACCGCCACCGCCCGCACCGGCTCGGCCCGCTTCACCTACCCGGCCGGCACACCCGCCTCGCTGCTCATCCGCACCGCCAACTCCGAGGTCGGCTCCACCACGTCGTCGGTCACCATCGACCCGAAGACCCGCACCGTCTCCGGCTCCGTCACCTCCGGCAACTTCTGCGGCTACCTCGACCCCGAGGGCCAACGCGCTTACTACACCCTGTACTTCACCGCCCGCTTCGACCGTCCCTTCCAGGCCACCGGCACCTGGCAGGACGACCGGCTGAGCCCCGGCTCCACCTCCGCCACCGGCGGCACCGGCGGCTTCGCGCAGGGCGGACGGCCGGTGGCGGGCAAGGGCGCCGGCGGCTACGTCGAGTTCGCGCCCGGCACCGGCCCGGTCGGCGTCAAGGTCGGCGTCTCCTACGTCAGCCAGGCCGGCGCCGCGGCCAACCTCGCCGCCGAGAACCCGCCCCGGCGCACCTTCGAGTCCGTCGAGAAGGCGGCCCGCCGCGCCTGGCGCGACCGGCTGGCCGCCATCCGGGTCGGCGGCGGCGCCGACGAGGACCGCACCACCTTCTACACCGCGCTCTACCACGCCCTGCTGCACCCCAATGTCATCAGCGACGCCGACCGCCGCTACCGCGGCCCCGACGGCGAGGTGCACACCGTCTCCCGCGGCCACCAGGCGCAGTACGGCACCTTCTCCGGCTGGGACGTCTACCGCGACCAGGTGCAGCTGCTGACCCTGCTCAGTCCGCGCACCGGCTCCGACATCGCCCAGTCGCTGTACGAGCTGGCCGGGCAGAACGGCGGTGTCTGGGACCGCTGGCTGCACGGCGCGAGCGGCACCCACGTCATGAACGGCGACCCCTCGCCCACCGCCCTGGCCGGCATCCGCGCCTTCGGCGGCACCGGCTTCGACCTGAAGGGGGCGCTGGCCTCCCTGGTGAAGGCGGCCACCGTGCCCACCGCGGCGGACCTGTCGGCGGCGGGCAAGCCGGTGCTGTCGGCCGGCCAGCGGCCCTCCCTCGACAAGTACCTGAAGCTGCACTACATGCCGTCCGTCTCCAACGCCTGGGGCGGCGCGGCCGAGACCCTGGAGATGTCGACCGCCGACTTCTCCCTCTCCCAACTCGCCACGGCGGCGGGCCAGAAGAAGACCGCCGCGACCTTCGCCGAGCGCGCCCAGTGGTGGCAGAACAACTTCAACATCGCCGCGGACCGCAGCGGCGGCTACATCGCCAACCGCAAGGCCGACGGCAGCTGGGTCACCGGCTTCACCCCGGACACCGGCAACGGCTTCGTCGAGGGCACCGCGGCCCAGTACACCTGGATGGTCCAGCACGACCCGGCCGGGCTGTTCGCCGCGATGGGCGGCCGCGACAAGGCGCTCGCCCGTCTCGACGCCTTCTTCCACGACAGTGACGGGAGTTGGGCGTTCACCGGCGCCGGCGGCGACAAGGCGGCCCTGGACAACGAGCCCTCGATCAACGTGCCCTACCTCTACGCCTACGCGGGCGCGCCCTACAAGACGCAGGAGACCGTCCGCGCGGCCATGCGGCAGCTGTGGAGCACCGAGCCGGGCGGCATCCCCGGCAACGACGACCTCGGCGCCATGTCCGCCTGGTACGTCTTCTCGGCGCTCGGCATGTACCCGCAGGTGCCCTCGCGCTCCGAACTCGTCCTCGCCTCACCGCTGTTCGAGCGCGCCGAGATCCGGCGGCCGGGCGGCAACGACATCTCCGTGCACGCCACCGGCGCGGCGGCCGGTGCGCCGTACGTCCAGTCGCTGAAGGTGAACGGCCGTACCAGTGACCGTCCATGGCTTCCCGCGTCGTTCGTGCGCGACGGCGGCCGGCTCGACTACACCCTCTCCGCGACCCCCGACACCGCCTGGGGCAGCGCCCCGTCCGCCGCGCCGCCGTCCTTCCGGCAGGGCGAGCAGCCGTACCAGATCGGCGTGGGCCCGACCACGGCGACGCTCGCGCCCGGCGACCGCACCAGGCTCGACGTCCGCGCCCTGTCGCTGAGCGGCGGGCAGGGCCCCGAGGTGCGCTTCCGCGTCCAGGCGCCGGCCGGCGTCACGGCGACCCCGGCCGAGGGCACGGTGACCGGCGGCGCCCAGGAGATCACCCTCGCCGCCGCACCGGACGCGGCCCAGGGCTACTACGACGTCAAGGTCACGGTGACCTCCGGCGCCCAGTCCTACGAGCAGCCCGTCGCCCTGACCGTCGCGGCCCCCGGCACCCTGCTCGCCGCCCGCGACAACACCGGCGTCTCCGACGACGAGGGCGACCACGACGAGGCCGACTACGACGGCGGCGGCTGGAGCTACTCCCGCCAGGCCCTCGCCGCCGCCGGCCTCACCCCGGGCGGGCAGGGCACGGTGGACGGCCTCGCCTTCACCTGGCCCGACGCGCCGGCCGGCCGCCCGGACAACGCCTCCGCCGCCGGGCAGAGCGTCACGCTGCCCGCACCGGCCGCCGCGCTCTCCTTCGTCGGCAGCGCGGTCAACGGCGACCAGCAGGCGAAGGCCACCGTCACCTACACCGACGGCAGCACCGCCGAGGCCGTGCTCGCCTTCACCGACTGGACCGTCGGCGGAGGCGGCGGCGCCGTCCAGTACGGCAACCGGGTCGTCGCCAAGGCGGCGTACCGCAACGTCGCCGGGGCCGACAAGGACCCGGTGGCCACCTACGTGTTCGCCACCCAGCCCTTCGATGCGCCGGCGGGCAAGCGGATCGCGTCGGTGAAGCTGCCGGCCGACACCGACCTGCACGTCTTCGCCCTCGCGGTGAAGTGACCGGCACACCGAGCGGCCGAAGCGGCTGAGCACGCCGAAGGGGCGGGTCCCGGTGCGGACCCGCCCCTTCGTCACTCGGGAGCGCGCGTCAGGCCAGCAGTTCCACCTCCGCCAGCGTGGCGGCGCCGTCGAACACCAGCCGGTACTTGGTGTAGCCGCCCGGCGAGGCGATAGTGAACGGCCGGGTCTGCTTGTCCCAGGCGAACGACTCGCCCGAGCGCCGGTCCAGTGTCCTCCAGTGGGTGCCGTCCGAGGACGCCTGGAGCGTCCAGCCCGTCGGCGCCTGGGAGTGGTCGGCCGGCGAGGTCAGCGTGTACTGGACGGCCTTGGCGGAGCCGGTCACCGGCAGGTCCACCGTGCTCACCGCCGCCTGGGTCGCCGAAGTGTCGTCGAACAGCGCGCCGTCGCCCTTCAGCACGTCCGCCCGGGGCGTCGGCGCCTTGTCGCCGGTCGTGATCGACACCGGCGCGGCGTTCTTGCCCGTGCCCCACTTCGAGGGCCCAGAGCCCATGGCGAACTCCAGCACGCCGCCCTTGGACAGCAGCGAGTGCGGCAGGTTGGTGGAGTTCCACGCCCGGCCGTTGAACCGCACCCCCTGCACGTAGATGTTCTTCGCGCTGTTCCTCGGGGCCTTGATCACCAGGTCGTGGCCGTTCTCCAGGTGCACGGTCGCCTTGGTGAACAGCGGGGAGCCGATGGCGTACTCGCCGCTGCCCATGACCAGCGGGTAGAAGCCGAGCGAGGAGAACAGGTACCAGGCGGACTGCTCGCCGTTGTCCTCGTCGCCGTGGTAGCCCTGGCCGATCTCGCTGCCGACGTAGAGCCGGGAGAGCACCTCGCGGACCTTCTGCTGCGCCTTGGCGGGCTCGCCGGCCGCGTCGTACATGTAGGTGACGTGGTGCGCGACCTGGTTGGAGTGACCGTACTGGCCCATCCGCACGTCCCGCGCCTCGGTCATCTCGTGGATGACGCCGCCGTAGGAGCCGACGAACTCCGGAGAGGCGGTCTCCGGGGTGGCGAAGTAGGCGTCGAGCTTGTCACCGAGGGCCTTCTGGCCGCCGTACAGGTTGGCCAGGCCCCGGCTGTCCTGCGGGGCGGTGAAGGCGTAGCCCCAGCCGTCGGTCTCCGTGTAGTCGTAGCCCCACACGCGCGGGTCGTACTTCGCGGAGTCCACGCGCCAGTTGCCCTGCGCGTCCTTGCCCTGGAAGAAGCCCGCCTTCGGGTCGAACAGCTTGACGTAGTCCTGGGCGCGGTTGAGGAAGTACTGCGACTCGTCCTGGTAGTGCTTCTGGCCCGTCTTCTTGTAGAGGGCCTCGCCCATCTTCGCGATGCCGTAGTCGTTGACGTAGCCCTCCATCGCCCACGACAGGCCCTCGCCGGTGGCGGTGCTGGTGTAGCCGAGGAAGGGGGAGGTGCTCATGCCCTTGCGGCCGACGCCGGAGGACGGCGGCACCACGGTCGCGTTCTTCAGGGCCGCCTCGTACGCCGCCTTCGCGTCCATCGGGACGCCCTTGACGTAGGCGTCGGCGAAGGCCACGTCCGAGGAGGTGCCGGTCATCAGGTCGGCGTAGCCGGGGGAGGACCAGCGCGAGGTCCAGCCGCCGTCCTTGTAGCCCTGCACGAACCCGTCGGCCATCTCCCCGGCCTGGGACGGCGTCAGCAGCGAGTACGCCGGCCAGGTGGTGCGGTAGGTGTCCCAGAAGCCGTTGTTGACGTACACCTTGCCGTCGACGATCTTCGCGCCGGTGTGGGTGGGGGTGTCCTGGCTCGTCATCGCCGAGAACGGGGAGGCGTACCGGTCCTTGCCGCCGACCTTCTCGGAGCCGGAGTTCGGGTACAGGTACAGCCGGTACATGCTGGAGTAGAGCGTGGTCAGCTGGTCGGGCGTGGCGCCCTGGACCTCGACCTTGCCCAGCAGCTTGTCCCAGGTGCGCTGGGCGCGCGCCTTGACGGTGTCGAAGGAGGCGCCGGCCGGGATCTCCTGGGCCAGGTTGTCCTTGGCCTGGTCGACGCTGATCAGCGAGGTGGCCAGGCGCAGCGTGACGGTGCGGTCCTGGCCCGCGGCGAAGCGCAGGTAGCCCTTGACGCCGGAAGCCGAGCCGTCCGTCACGGGCTTGTCGAAGACGCCGTAGACGAACAGCCGGGTGGCTCCGGTGGACAGCCCGGACTTCACGTCGGAGTAGCCGGTGACGACGCCGTGCTCCTTGTCCAGGGTGAGGCCGGCCTGCTCGGTGACGTTGTCGAACAGCACGCTCGCGTCATCGCCCGGATAGGTGAAGCGCAGGGCGGCGGCGTGGTCGGTCGGGGTCATCTCGGCCTTGAGGCCGTTCTCGAACGTGACGCCGTAGTAGTAGGGGCGCGCGGTCTCGTTCTCGTGCCGGAAGGCGAGGGCGCGGGCGGTGCGGTCGGTGGTCGGCGTTCCGGAGGCGGCGGACGGCATCAGCTGGAAGGTCTGCCGGTCGCCCATCCAGGGGCTCGGCTCGTGGCTCGCGCTGAACGCCTGGATCGTCGGCAGGTTGTCCGTGTTGTTCGCACGCGCGTATTCGTACAGCCAGCTCAGCGAGGACGCGTTGGTCACCGGCGTCCAGAAGTTGAAGCCGTGCGGCAGGGCGGTGGCGGGGAAGTTGTTGCCGCGCGAGAAGCTGCCGCTGGAGTTGGTGCCGCGGGTGGTGAGCGCGTAGTCGGACAGGTGCGCCTTGGGCTTGTCGGGGGCGGCGTGCCGGATCGTCACGTCGTCCAGCCAGCCGCGGAACTTCGCGGGGCCGGCGGGGGAGTCGTAGGCGAGCAGGATCCGGTCGACGGTCTTGCCGGCCGCGACCGAGCCGATGCGCGAGACGACGTTGTTCCACTGGTTGACGTAAAGCGTCTTGGCCGCGCCCTGCGCCTGCGGGGTGAGCCCGAAGCCGTGCTGGTCGGTGGCGCCCAGCCGGCTCAGAGAGGTGCCGTCGGTGAAGACGAGGTCGACGGCGACGTTCGTGGCGTCGTAGTCGCGCTCGCCGTCGGCCATCGACGGGTAGAGGCGGTAGGACAGGGCCGTGTCGCGGTCGACCTTGACGTTCACGTCGAAGATCTTGTTGTACGAGTAGGCCCGGCCCTGGGCGGTGTGCCGGCCGGCGTAGCGCAGGGCGCGCTTGCCGGTGTAGCCGGCGCCCGACTTCGCGGTCGGCGAGCCGCTCGGGCCGCGGTCGACCAGCGAGAGCATGTCCTTCGGAACCGAGCCGTCGCCGTCGCCCGTGGAGAACTGGACGTCGGCGAGCTGGAGTATGCCCGAGGCGCCGTTGTTCCGGGTGACCTCCAGCCGGAAGTGCTGGTACTCGGCCGGTGCGGCCAGGTCGTACGTCTTCGTCTGGAACCGCTCGGCGAAGGTCTCGCCGGTGCGGGAGTCGACGCTCTTCCAGTCCTTGCCGTCCGCGGAGGCCTGGAGGGTCCAGTCCTTGGGGTCCCGTTCGGCGTAGTCGTTGGCGGAGGTGAGGGCGTATCGGGTGATCTTGACGGGTTTGTCGAAGTCGAACTCGACCCAGCCGGTGGACTCGAAGGTGAGCCACTTGGTGCCCGACTCGCCGTCGACCAGGTTCTCCTTGACCTCGCCGCCGCTGGTGTTCTCGTTGCTGGCCCGCAGGTCGGTGACGTGGTCGTCCACATTGCCCGGGATGCCGCTGCTGTAGCCGCCGTCCACGCCGGAGGCCCGCTTGGCGCCGCCGGGCGCGGTGTCGACGGTGCTCAGCCAGTCGGGGGCCGGATCGCCCGTCTCGAACGAGGAGCTGAACTCCCGGCCGGCCGCCGGGGCCTTGCCGGGCAGGGCGATCGCCGCCCCCTGGGATGCTGCGGCCATGACGAAGGCGGCCGTGAGGACGACCGCCGGACTCCATCTGTGCCGTGCTCTGCGTTGCATACGAGGGCACCCTCCCTGGTCCCGAGGCACCGGACAACGTGCCGGACAACGTTGTCAGATTCGGCGCAAGCTCCAGTAGGGAGTCAAGTGACCAGTGGTGTCAAGGGTGTTGGGTGCGGCATTCGGGCGTGAAGTCATGGATATTTCCGTGCGGAGGCCCACAGGCGGCTCATATTTCCGCGAGGTCTCAACTCGGAAAAGACCGACGGGGAACCTTGTGTTCGATCTTGCTCCGCCGCCCGAAAGTGGACTATACCTGTCGGCGTCCGCGAAGCCGTTCTACCTGACGGCGTGCGGTGCCGGGGGGAGCCGGAAAGGTGGTTCGGCGTGCGAAACGCGCCGGCCTCCTTGTTTTCTCCGCGATCCCGGTGGATGACGCACGAAGTACTTCCTGCACGACCCAGCTTGGCCTACCGCGGTGCCGGGGAGGATCCGGTTCACCGCCTGAGTCCTGGAGAAGGCGAGGACTTGCGCATGGGATCCACTTCCGCCGCACACCACGGGGGCGTCGGCCGCCGCGACCTGATCAAGAGGTCCGCGGCCCTGGGGCTGATCTCCGTACCTGCGATGAGCCTCCTGTCCGCGTGCGCCAGCGGTGGCGGCGACGGGCAGGACAAGGCCAAGGCGGGCAAGAAGACCGCGAAGAATCCGCTCGGTGTCAATGACAGCGCGCAGATGGAATTCGTCCTGTTCGACGGCGGTTTCGGCAAGGAGTACGCCGAGGACGCCACGAAGATCTATCAGAAGGACTTCCCCAAGGCGAAGGTGAAGTTCGCCGCCACCCAGAAGATCCAGTCCACGCTCCAGCCCCGCTTCAATCAGGGCAACCCGCCGGACCTCATCGACAACTCCGGCGCCGAGCAGATGGACATGGGCGTCCTGGTCGGCAAGAACCAGCTCGCCGACCTCACCCCGCTGCTGGACGCGCCCTCCTACGACGACCCGAAGAAGAAGGTCCGGGACACGCTGCGGCCGGGCATCGTGGAGATGGGCCAGTTCGACGGCCGGCCGGTGTGGATCCTCTACTACGCCTACACGGTCTACGGCACCTGGTACTCGCAGAAGGCCCTGGACTCGCTGGACGCGACGTACCCCGAGACCTGGGACCAGATGCTCGCGCTGTGCGAGAAGGCCAAGAAGAAGGGCATGGCCGGCTGGACCTACGCCGGAAAGTACCCGTACTACATCCCCTTCTCGCTCTACCCGATGATCGGCAAGGTCGGCGGCCGCCAGGTCCTGGACGCCATCGACAACCTGGAGCCGAACGCCTGGAAGCACCCGGCGGTCAAGGCTTGTTTCGAGGCCTACTACGAGCTGTACAAGAAGGGCTACATCCTCAAGGGCACCCCGGGCCTGGACCACATCCAGTCGCAGACCGCCTGGGCCAAGGGCAAGGCGCTGTTCATCCCGAACGGCTCCTGGGTGGAGAACGAGTCCGCCAACGTCATCCCGGCCGACTTCGACCTCGCCGTCTCGGCCCCCACCGGTCTGGACGGCTCCGACAAGATGCCCTTCGGCACCATCTGGGCCTCCGGCGGCGAGCCCTTCATCGTCCCGGCCAAGGCCGCCAACCAGGCCGGCGGCATGGAGCAGCTGCGCGTCATGCTCAGCGAGGCATCCTCCAAGAACTTCACCGCCAAGGTGAAGTCGCTGTCCGCCTACAACGGCGGCACCGACGGCATCGACCTGACCCCCGGTCTGAAGTCGGGCGTGGCGGCGCTGGAGAAGGCCGGCTCCAATGTGCTGAACCCGCGCATGCAGGACTGGTACGTGCAGCTCCAGAAGGAGAAGATCGGTGTGTCCGGTCTGGGCGAGATGATGGCCGGCCGCGCCACCCCGGCGGAGACCATCAAGAAGATCCAGGGCTTCGCCGACGAGGCGGCCAAGGACACGTCGATCAAGCACTACAAGCACCAGTGAGGGTCCGCCGCCAGGGACCGTCCGGCCGGCGCCGGGCGGTCCCTGGCGGCGCCGTCCGCCCTTCAGATCGGGGTCACCAGCAATGCAGCACGGCAAATACCGGTTCATCGTGGGGTTCCTGGCCCTGCCCCTGGGGCTGTACGCGCTCTTCGTCGTCTGGCCGTTCATCCAGTCCATCTACTACTCCTTCACGGACTGGACCGGCCTGAGTCCCGACTTCAAGATGGTCGGCTTCGACAACTACCAGAGGTTGTGGGACGACGAGATCTTCTGGAAGTCGCTCCAGCACAGTCTGCTGTTCGCCGCGGTGCTGCCGGTGGTGACGCTCAGCCTGGCGCTGTTCTTCGCCTTCATGATCAACGTCGGCGGCCGGCGCCGGAAGGGCGGACCGGTGATCACCGGTGTCCGCGGCTCCGGCTTCTACAAGATCGTCTACTTCTTCCCGCAGGTGCTGTCGATCGCGATCGTCGCCCTGCTGTTCGCTTTCGCGTACAACCCGGACAGCGGAGCGATCAACTCGCTGCTGCGCGGGCTCGGCCTCGACGGCGTGCAGCCGCTCTGGCTGGGCGACCCCAGCCTGGCCCTGTGGTGCGTGATGGCCGTGCTCGTCTGGTCCCAGGTCGGCTTCTTCGTGGTCCTCTTCTCCGCCGGGATGGCCTCCATCCCGGCCGACCTGTACGAGGCCGCGCTGCTGGACGGCGCGGGGCGGGCCACCACCTTCTTCCGGATCACCCTGCCGCTGCTGTGGGACACCGTGCAGTCCGGCTGGGTCTACATGGGCATCCTCGCCCTCGGCGCGGAGTCGTTCGCGGTCGTACAGATCATGACGACCGGCCCGGGCGGTCCCGACTACTCGACCACCGTCATGGTCCTGTACGTGTACCAGAAGGCGTTCCGTGACGGTCAGGCCGCCTACGCCACCACGATCGGCGTCGCCCTGCTGCTCGTCACCCTGGCCTTCGCGGCCGTGGTGATGCGGCTGGGCCGGCGCGAGCGGCTGGAGTTCTGAGCATGAAAACGACCGAGCCCCCCGCCCCCGTACCGGCCGAGTCCGGGACCGCCGTCGCCAAGGCCGGCCCGCCGTCCGGCGCCGCGCCCCGCAAGGCGAAGGAGGGCGGTGTCCTCAACGCCTTCTCGCACGGCATCCTGATCATCTGGGCGATCATGGTGGTCATGCCGCTGGTGTGGGCGGTGATGACGTCCTTCAAGAGCGACGGGGCGATCTTCGGCTCGCCCTGGGCGCTGCCCGACAAGCTGCACTTCGACAACTGGGCGCGGGCCTGGACCGACGCCCACATGAGCGACTACTTCCTCAACACCGTCCTGGTGGTGGGCGGCTCGCTCATCGGCACCCTGGTGCTCGGGTCGATGGCGGCGTACGTGCTGGCCCGCTTCGACTTCCCGGGCAACCGCTTCATCTACTACCTCTTCGTCGGCGGCATGAGCTTCCCGGTGATGCTGGCGCTGGTGCCGTTGTTCTACGTCGTGAACAACATGGGGCTGCTGAACACCATCCACGGCCTGATCCTGGTGTACATCGCCTACTCGCTGCCCTTCACGGTCTTCTTCCTGACCGCGTTCTTCCGCACCCTGCCGGCCTCGGTGGCGGAGGCGGCGTTCGTGGACGGGGCCTCGCACACCCGGACGTTCTTCCAGATCATGCTGCCGATGGCCAAGCCCGGCCTGATCAGCGTGGGGATCTTCAACTTCCTGGGGCAGTGGAACCAGTACATGCTGCCCACCGTGCTCAACACCGATCCGGACAAGCACGTGCTCACCCAGGGGCTGGTCCAGCTGGCCGTCAGCCAGGGGTACAAGGGCGACTGGTCCGGACTCTTCGCCGGTCTGGTGATGGCGATGCTGCCGGTCCTGGCGGCCTACATCATCTTCCAGCGGCAGGTCGTACAGGGTCTGACGGCGGGCGCGCTGAAGTAGCGGCCCGGACCGGCGGCGGCCCCGCCGAACCGTTTCAGCCCTTTTCGCCCTTCGTGCGTCAGCAGCCGCCCCCGGTCCGCCGGGGGCGGCTGCGGCGTGCGTGCGGTCCGCCGACGGCGGGTCCGGGCGCCGACGGGCCCGTCGGCGAGGGGTCCGTAGCACACCCGCGCGGGTGGGTCCGGGCAGGTCCGTGTGCCCCGAAACGGTTCAACCTCTTGACGGGAGGCAACCCGAACGGCTCATCTTAGAGTTCACTTGTTGGACATGGACGGGGCCTCGCCGAAGCGGCCCCGCGCTCAGGAGGTCGTCGTGGAGACTCCAGGGTCGCAGTCATCGCTGCACCGAGCCAACCTGGAGCGGGTCGTACGTGCCGTGCGCCTTGCCGGATCCCTCACGCAGGCGGAGATCGCACGGACCACCGGTCTGTCAGCGGCGACCGTCTCCAATATCGTGCGGGAGCTGAAGGACGGCGGAACAGTCCAGGTCACGCCCACGTCCGCGGGCGGCCGCCGGGCGCGCAGCGTCTCCCTGAGCGGGGACGCCGGCATCGTGATCGGGGTCGATTTCGGGCACGCGCACCTGCGGGTCGCGATCGGGAACCTGGCCCACCAGGTACTGGCGGAGGAGTCCGAGCCGCTGGACGTCGACGCCTCCTGGGTACAGGGCTTCGACCGGGCGGAGGAGCTGGTCAACCGCCTGATCTCGGCCACCGGGGTGGACCGGTCCAAGGTCGCGGGCGTCGGTCTCGGCGTGCCCGGCCCGATCGACGTGGAGTCCGGCACGCTCGGCTCCACCGCCATCCTGCCGGGCTGGGGCGGGATCAAGCCCGCCGAGGAGCTGCGGGGGCGCCTCGGCGTACCGGTGCACGTGGACAACGACGCCAACCTCGGCGCCCTCGGCGAGCTGGTCTGGGGCAGCGGACGCGGGGTGCGCGACCTGGCCTACATCAAGATCGCCAGCGGCGTGGGCGCCGGTCTGGTGATCAACGGCAAGATCTACCGCGGCCCCGGCGGCACGGCGGGCGAGATCGGGCACATCACGCTCGACGAGTCCGGCCCGGTCTGCCGCTGCGGCAACCGCGGCTGCCTGGAGACGTTCACCGCCGCCCGCTACGTCCTGCCGCTGCTCCAGCCCAGTCACGGCACCGACCTGACCATGGAGGGTGTCGTACGGCTGGCCCGGGACGGGGACCCGGGCTGCCGCCGGGTGATCGCCGACGTCGGCCGGCACGTCGGCAGCGGGGTGGCCAATCTCTGCAACCTGCTCAACCCGAGCCGGGTCGTCCTCGGCGGCGACCTCGCCGAGGCCGGTGAGCTGGTTCTGGGGCCCATCAGGGAGTCCGTGAGCCGCTATGCCATCCCCAGCGCGGCACGGCAACTGTCGGTGCTTCCGGGGGCACTTGGCGGTCGCGCCGAGGTGCTGGGCGCGCTCGCCCTGGCGCTGAGCGAAATGGGTGATTCGACCCTTTTGGACGGTGCGCTGACCGTCGCCGCCCCCGCCTTCACTTAGAGAACGGATGGCACCGTTGCCATCTCGTTAAGGATTTACTTCTTGACGTCGCACGTGTGGCCGAGTTGACTTCCTGCCACCTCGGCCGCAACGACGCGGCCTCGTCAGGGAGGTTTGAAGAAGTGAACACGCGTATGCGTCGTGCGGCCTTCGCCGTTGCTGCTGGTGCCATGGCCGTCTCGCTCGCCGCCTGTGGCAGCGCCAAGGAGTCCGGCGACAAGGCCGACGACACCAAGACCGCCGCCGCCAAGGGCGACGACATCACCGTCGGTCTGCTGCTGCCGGAGAACCAGACGGCTCGTTACGAGAAGTTCGACAAGCCGATCATCGAGAAGCAGATCTCGGAGCTGACCAACGGCAAGGGCAAGGTCGAGTACCTCAACGCCAAGCAGGACGCGACCCTCCAGTCGCAGCAGATCGACACGATGATCACCAAGAAGGTCGACGTGCTGATCCTGGACGCGGTCGACTACAAGGCCGTCGCCCAGGGCGTGAAGAAGGCCAAGGAGGCCGGCATCCCGGTCGTGGCCTACGACCGCCTCGCCGAGGGCCCGATCTCCGCCTACACCTCCTTCGACAACGAAGAGGTCGGCAAGACGCAGGGCGAGGCCCTGCTGAAGGCCCTGGGCGACAAGGCCAAGTCCGGCAAGATCGTCATGATGAACGGCTCCGTGACCGACCCGAACGCCGCCCAGTTCAAGAAGGGCGCGCACGACGTCCTCGACGGCAAGGTGAACGTCGGCAAGGAGTACGACACCAAGGAGTGGAAGCCGGAGAACGCCAACACCAACATGGAGGGCGCCATCTCCGCCCTCGGCAAGGACAAGATCGTCGGCGTCTACTCCGCCAACGACGGCATGGCGGGCGGCATCATCACCGCGCTCAAGGGCGCGGGCCTGAAGACCCTTCCCCCGGTCACCGGCCAGGACGCCGAACTCGCCGGCGTGCAGCGCATCGTGGCGGGCGAGCAGTACATGAGCGTCTTCAAGTCGTACCCGCAGGAGGCCCAGACCGTCGCCAAGATGGCCGTCTCGATCGCCAAGACCGGCAAGGTCGACGGCTCGCTGAAGACGACCACCGTCGACAGCGGCACCGAGAAGGGCGTTCCGGCCGTCATCGTCCCCGTCGTCTCGCTGACGAAGGACAACATCAACGACACGGTCATCAAGGAGGGTTACTACACCAAGGCCGAGATCTGCACGGCCAAGTACAAGGCCGCCTGTGACAAGGCCGGCCTGTAGTAACACCTTCGGGCCGCCCCCGCGGCGGCCCCGCTGACCTGCACGGAAGAGCGCGGCCACCGAGCACGCGTCCGTGTCAGCACGTCCGGCGCCCCGCCGCCGACAGCCCCGCAAGCACAACGGCGGGGCGCCGGACGGAACGCACCCCCCTCACTCTTCTTGTTCAACCTCCCGCCGGGGTCAGGCTCAGGCGGCGAAGGAGATGGTTCACGTGTCCGCTACGCCCGTGCTGGCGTTGCGCGGGGTCTCCAAGCGATTCGGTGCCGTCCAGGCGCTCACCGACGTAGAGCTTGAGGTCCACGCCGGAGAGGTGGTCGCCCTCGTCGGCGACAACGGCGCCGGTAAGTCCACCCTTGTCAAGACGATCGCCGGCGTGCACCCCATCGATGACGGTGTCATCGAGTGGGAGGGCAAGCCGGTCTCGGTCAACCGGCCGCACGACTCCCAGAACCTGGGCATCGCGACGGTGTACCAGGACCTCGCCCTGTGCGACAACATCGACGTCGTCGGCAACCTGTTCCTCGGCCGGGAGATCAAGCGCCGCGGAGTCCTGGACGAGGTCGAGATGGAGCGCCGCTCGCGCGAGCTGCTCGAAACCCTGTCCATCCGCATCCCCAGCGTGCGCATCCCGATCGCCTCGCTCTCCGGCGGTCAGCGCCAGGTCGTGGCCATCGCCCGCTCCATGCTCGGCGAGCCCAAGCTGGTCATCCTCGACGAGCCCACCGCCGCGCTCGGCGTCGAGCAGACCGCCCAGGTCCTCGACCTCGTCGAGCGGCTGCGCGAACGCGGTCTCGCGGTCATCCTCATCAGCCACAACATGGCCGATGTGAAGGCCGTCGCCGACAAGGTCGCCGTCCTGCGGCTCGGCCGCAACAACGGCGTGTTCGAGGTCAAGACCACCTCGCAGGAAGAGATCATCTCCGCCATCACCGGCGCCACGGACAACGCCGTGACCCGTCGTGCGGCGCGCACCACAGCGGAGGCTCAGAAGTGAGCATCGACAAGACCCGGACCACGGCCGGCACCGCCGTGGACGCGCCCGCCGCCGCGGCCGACGCGGCCCCCGCCGTCGACCCCCGCCTCCTCGTGCGCGAGCAGGGCTTCGCCGGCTACATCGGCGAGTTCAAGCGCAAGATGCGCGCCGGCGACCTCGGCGCGCTGCCGGTCGTCGTCGGCCTCATCGTCATCTGCGCGATCTTCCAGAGCCTCGACTCGGCCTTCCTGGGCGCGGAGAACCTCAACAACATCTTCGTCGCCATGGTGGCCACCGGCATGATGTCGGTCGGCATCATCTTCGTGCTGCTGCTCGGCGAGATCGACCTGTCGGTGGGCTCCGTCTCCGGCGTCTCCTCGGCGATCATGGCCGTGATGAGCGTGACGCACGGCGTCAACGAGTGGCTCGCCGTCGTCACCGCCCTCGCGGCCGGCGCGGTCATCGGCGCCCTGCACGGCTTCTTCTTCGCCCGGATCGGCGCGCCCGCCTTCGCCGTGACCCTGGCCGGCCTGCTGTTCTGGAACGGCTTCATGCTCCAGATCCTCGGCTCCAACGGCACGATCAACATCGACGGCGACGGCGTCATCGGCAAGCTCACCACGTACTACTTCTCGGACGTGGCCGCCGCTTACCTGCTGGCCGTCGTCGCGGTCGCCGGGTACTTCCTGTCGGCCTTCCTCGGCAACCGCCGCCGCGAGGCCGCCGGCATCCCGTCGCGCCCGCTGAGCGACATCGTGCTGCGCACGGTGCTGCTGGCGATCGCCGCGTTCGGCGTGGCGGTCATCTTCAACCAGTACAAGGGCCTGCCGCTCGCGGTGCTGCTGTTCGCGATCGTCCTGGTCGGCACCGACTTCCTGCTGCGCCGCACCGCGTACGGCCGCAAGGTGTTCGCGCTCGGCGGCAGCGTCGAGGCCTCCCGCCGGGCCGGCATCAACGTCACCCTGGTGCGGGTCTCGGTCTTCGCCATCGCGGGCCTCTTCGCCTCGGTCGGCGGCCTGTTCTGGGCCTCCAAGATCGCGGCCGCCAACCAGAGCGCCGGCTCCGGCGACCTGCTGATGAACGTCATCGCCGCGGCCGTCATCGGCGGCACCAGCCTCTTCGGCGGCCGGGGCCGCACCTGGAACGCGCTGCTCGGTGTGCTGGTGATCACCTCGATCCAGTACGGCCTGGCGCTCAAGGGCATCGCCACCCCGATCCAGTACATGATCACCGGTGGCGTGCTGCTCGCCACGGTCGTCATCGACTCGGTCACCCGCAAGACCCAGAAGTCGGCCGGCCGCGCCTGAGCGACCGCCGCCGCGAGGAGCGTGCCCGGCACCGACACGGTGCCGGGCGCCTTCGCGTCCGGGCCCGCCGCGCGGCCCGTGCGGGCGTGAGGCCGGTCACGGTTCGCGCGGCGGCGGCTCTGGCGTGCCCAGGTCATGGGACCGGCTCCGCGGGGTACAGCCGTTCGCGTGACCTGTGACCCACCGCCCGGACACCGGGCGCCGAGGCGGAACATTAGACTCGACAAGCCCGCCGAAAGCTCGATCAGCTCTACTGCAAGGAGGCACGGGTGCCGCTGCTGACCCGCATCAGGGGACCGCGCGATCTGGACCGGCTCAGCCTGGAGGAGCTGGATCAGCTGGCGGAGGAGATCCGGACCTTCCTGGTCGACGCCGTCTCCAAGACCGGCGGCCACCTCGGACCCAACCTCGGCGTCGTCGAGCTGACCATCGCCCTGCACCGCGTCTTCCACTCGCCCGTCGACAAGGTGCTGTGGGACACCGGTCACCAGTCCTACGTGCACAAGCTCCTCACCGGCCGTCAGGACTTCTCCAGGCTGAAGATGAAGGGCGGCCTGTCCGGCTACCCCTCGCAGGCCGAGTCCGAGCACGACGTCATCGAGAACAGCCACGCCTCCACGGTGCTGGGCTGGGCCGACGGCATCGCCAAGGCCAACGAGGTCCTGGAGCGCGACGCGCACGTCGTGGCCGTCATCGGCGACGGCGCCCTGACCGGCGGCATGGCCTGGGAGGCGCTCAACAACATCGCCGAGGCCAAGGACCGCCCGCTCG
Source organism: Streptomyces similanensis (assembly GCF_039543625.1). Classification (NCBI taxonomy): domain Bacteria; kingdom Bacillati; phylum Actinomycetota; class Actinomycetes; order Kitasatosporales; family Streptomycetaceae; genus Streptomyces; species Streptomyces similanensis. The sequence goes on from NZ_BAABKC010000011.1 coordinate 175,232, forward strand.
TCATCGTCGTCAACGACAACGAGCGCTCCTACGCGCCGACCATCGGCGGCCTCGCCAACCACCTGGCCACCCTGCGCACCACCGACGGTTACGAGCGCTTCCTGGCCCGCACCAAGGACATCCTCGACCGCACCCCCGTCGTCGGCCGGCCGCTGTACGAGACGCTGCACGGCGCGAAGAAGGGCCTGAAGGACTTCATCGCCCCGCAGGGCATGTTCGAGGACCTGGGCCTGAAGTACGTCGGCCCGATCGACGGCCACGACATCGAGGCCCTGGAGTCCGCGCTGATGCGCGCCAAGCGCTTCGGCGGCCCGGTCATCGTGCACTGCCTCACCGAGAAGGGCCGCGGCTACCAGCCCGCCCTCCAGGACGAGGCCGACCGCTTCCACGCCGTCGGCAGGATCCACCCCGACACCGGCCTGCCCATCGCCACCTCCGGCGCCGACTGGACCAGCGTCTTCGGCGAGGAGATGGTCAAGCTCGGCAAGGAGCGCAAGGACGTCGTCGCCATCACCGCGGCCATGCTCCAGCCGGTCGGTCTCGACAAGTTCGCCAAGGCCTTCCCCGACCGGGTCTACGACGTCGGCATCGCCGAGCAGCACGGCGCGGTCTCCGCGGCCGGCCTCGCCCACGGCGGCGTCCACCCCGTCTTCGCCGTCTACGCCACCTTCCTCAACCGCGCCTTCGACCAGGTGCTGATGGACGTGGCGCTGCACAAGTGCGGCGTCACCTTCGTACTGGACCGGGCCGGCGTCACCGGCACCGACGGCGCCTCGCACAACGGCATGTGGGACATGTCCGTCCTCCAGGTCGTGCCCGGCCTGCGGCTGGCCGCCCCGCGCGACGCCGACCAGGTCCGCGCCCAGCTGCGCGAGGCCGTCGAGGTGGACGACGCCCCGACCGTGGTCCGCTTCTCCAAGGGCGCCGTCGGCCCCGCCGTGCCCGCCGTGGGCCGCGTCGGCGGCATGGACGTGCTGCGCGAGCCCGGCACCGACACCCCGGACGTGCTGCTCGTCTCCGTGGGCGCGCTGGCGCCCATGTGCCTGGAGATCGCCGCCCTCCTCGACAAGCAGGGCATCTCGACCACCGTCGTCGACCCGCGCTGGGTCAAGCCCGTGGACGAGGCCATGGCCCCGCTGGCCGAACGGCACCGTGTGGTCGTCACCGTCGAGGACAACTCCCGGGTCGGCGGAGTCGGCTCGACGATCGCGCAGGCGCTGCGCGACGCGGGCGTCGACGTGCCGCTGCGCGACTTCGGCATCCCGCCGCGCTTCCTCGACCACGCCTCCCGCGCGGAGGTGATGGCGGAGATCGGCCTCACCGCGCCGGACATCGCCCGCCAGGTCACGGGTCTGGTCGCCAAGCTCGACGGCCGCTTCGAACGCCCCTCCACCGCGGCGGAGACCCCGCAGCCCGCGCACGACTGACCCCGCGCCGGACCGCCCACGGCCGTCTCACCCTTTCCGGTGGGGCGGCCGTTGCGCGTGGCGGCCGCACCCCGACCGCCGCGGCGGGCCGCCGGCCGGCCCGGCCGAATCCGTCGGTTGCCACGGGTGGCGGAACCGGCGCGGCTGCGTGAACCTGCCAGTGCGGGGGCATACGCATCCCCAGCCCTCTCGATCATGTCGAGCCAGGTCGAGGACGACGCGCGTGGGAGGTAGGCCCGTGAGCAATTCGCTGTTCCGGACGAAGGACGTCGAACAGTCGATCCAGGACACCGAGGAACCCGAGCACGCGCTCAAGAAGTCCCTCTCCGCCCTCGACCTGACCGTCTTCGGCGTCGGCGTCATCATCGGCACCGGCATCTTCGTCCTCACCGGCACGGCCGCCAAGAACACCGCCGGCCCCGCGGTGGCCCTGTCCTTCGTCGTCGCCGGTGTCGTCTGCGCGCTCGCCGCGCTGTGCTACGCCGAGTTCGCCTCCGCCGTCCCCGTCGCCGGATCGGCGTACACCTTCTCCTACTCCTCGCTCGGCGAGTTCCCCGCCTGGATCATCGGCTGGGACCTGGTGCTGGAACTCGCGCTCGGCACGGCGGTGGTCTCCGTCGGCTGGTCGGGTTACATCCACTCGCTGCTCGACAACGCCGGCTGGCACCTGCCCGGCTACCTCGCCGGCCGCGACGGCGCCCACGGGTTCGGCTTCGACATCCTCGCCGCCGCCCTCGTCCTCGTCCTCACCGCCATCCTCGTCGTCGGCATGAAGCTGTCCGCACGCGTCACCACGGTCGTCGTCGCGATCAAGGTGGCCGTCGTGCTCGTCGTGATCATCGCGGGCGCGTTCTTCGTCAAGGGCGGCAACTACCACCCGTTCGTCCCCCAGTCGGAACCGGTCCCGGCGGGCGGCAACCTCAAGGCCCCGCTCATCCAGCTGATGTTCGGCTGGGCGCCCTCCAACTTCGGCGTCATGGGCGTCTTCACGGCCGCCTCCGTCGTCTTCTTCGCCTTCATCGGCTTCGACGTCGTCGCCACCGCCGCCGAGGAGACCCGCAACCCGCAGCGCGACGTCCCGCGCGGCATCCTCGGCTCCCTGGTCATCTGCACCACGCTCTACGTCGCCGTGTCGATCGTCGTGACGGGCATGCAGAAGTACAGCAAGCTCTCGGTGGACGCCCCGCTCGCCGACGCCTTCAAGTCCACCGGGCACCCCTGGTTCGCCGGCCTGATCAGCTTCGGCGCCGCCGTCGGCCTGACCACGGTGTGCATGATCCTGCTGCTCGGCCAGGCCCGGGTCTTCTTCGCGATGAGCCGCGACGGCCTGCTGCCCCGGTTCTTCTCGCACACCCACCCGCGCTTCCGCACCCCCTACCGCCCGACGATCCTCCTCGGCGTCGTCATCGCGATCGTCGCGGGCTTCACCAGCCTCAGCGTGCTGGCCGAGCTGGTGAACATCGGCACCCTGTTCGCGTTCGTCGTGGTCGCCATCAGCGTGATCATCCTGCGCAACACCCGCCCCGACCTGCCCCGCTCCTTCCGCACCCCCTGGGTCCCGGTCGTCCCGATCCTCTCGGTGTGCGCCTCGCTGTGGCTGATGCTGAACCTGCCGGCCGAGACCTGGATCCGCTTCGCCATCTGGATGGCGATCGGCTTCGTCGTCTACTTCGTCTACGGCCGCACCCACAGCCGCCTCGCGGAACGCGAACGGGCGGCGGGGAAGACCCCGGGACCGCCGGGCGCGACGGGACCGGGCACGACCGGCACGGGCGGCGGGGGACGGGCGTAGCGGCGGGCCTCAGCCGCGTACCGCCCGGGGGCCGGTGACGTCGGCGCCCAGCTCCGTGACCCGGCGCCGCAGCTCGCGGTCGGCCGTCACCACCACGACGGCCCGGCCGCCGGACCGTTCGACCAGACGGACGATCAGATCGTCCCCGCTGCCGTCCGCCGCCTCCACCCGCACCCCCGCGACCGGCTCCACCCCGCGCGCCGCGCCCTCCACCACCAGCACGATCTCCGCCCGTTCGGCCAGCCGCGGCACCCCGTCCGCCGCCAGCCGGTCCCGCAGCCGCTCCGCGGCCCCGCGGCGGTCGCGCCACCAGCCGTCGGGCACCGAGCCGACGGTGTTCGCACCGTCCACGATCACGAGCAGGGCGGGGTCCTCGGCGCTGGCGTCCATGGGCTCAGGGTAGGCCGCCCGGCCGCCCCGGCCCCGCCCGGGCGGAGCGCCCGCCGCGCCCGCCGCGAGCCACGGCAGGGGGGCTGGGGACGGGCCCGGCGCGGGCGCGGCTTAAGGTGTTCCGGTGAACGGCGACTGGCTCATACGCGGGCGTGACGGCCTGCTCAGTGTCTACCTGCCCGCCGGGGACGCCCTCCTGTGCCGGGCCGAGCGTCTGCCCGGCGGCTCCTGGGAGACGGCCCGCACGGTGGGCGGCGACGGGAAACTCCTCGCGGGGGCGGCCGTCGGCCAGGGCGCCGACCGCTACGCCCATCTGGTCGCCTGGCGGCAGACCGGGGCCGGAGAGGCCGACCTCGTGCACTCCACCCACTACCGGCCCCGGCTCGCGCCCCTGGACTGGCAGCCGATCGGGCACCCCAACAAGAAGGGCGCCCGCACCGCGACCCCCGCCGTGGCGGTCGACGCCCGGGGCCGCGCCCATGTGTTCGTCCTCAACCGGGGCGGCGGGGTGAGCATGCTGGCCCAGAAGGAGACGGGCGGCTGGGGCGCCTGGTGCGACCTGAAGGGCCGGAGCGTCCAGGACGGCATGGCGGCGGTCACCGGCGAGTCCGGCCGCGTGGAGCTGTACGCCGCGGCGCCCGGCACGCTGCTGCACTGGCGTCAGGAGGAGGCCGGGGAGCAGCCGGTCCTGGCCGAACGCCTGGAGACCTCGGTGCGTCCGGGCACCCTGCACGCCCTGGCCACCTCCGCCGAGGAGACCACGCTGTTCTACACCGACGAGTCGGGCGACCTGTGCGCCTGGCGGCCCGGCGGCAAGCCGGTCACGGTGCTGCCGGCGGCGGGCCCCGGCCCGGTCGCCGCGCTGCGCTGCGAACTGGACGGCCACGACTGCACGTTGCTGGCCCAGCGCACCGAGGGCGGCCGGGTGGCGTTCGCCGCCTACCCCACGCAGGAGGAGTCGGCGGGGGCTTGGTGGACCGAGTCGGGGCCGCTGCTCGCCGCGGACGCCGAGGCGGGGCTCGTCACGGACGCCGACGGCCGGGTCACCGCGGCCACGCTGTCCCCCTCCACCGGCCGGCTCCTGCTCGCCCGCCGCAAGAACGAGCCGGGCCTGGCGCTGGAGGCCTGGCGAGAGGTGTGAGCCACGGCGCCCGCCCGGGCGGGGCCTCCTGTCCGTGAGCGTGGCCCTCCGGGCCGGGGGCTTCCCGTCCGTGGGGTGTCGCCCGCCGGGCCCTTGTCGTACGCCACCGGCGGCATGACCGTCTCCATGGTGGCGGGGTCGATGCCGTCGAGGCTGCGCCCGAACTCCGTCGGCTTGGTGAGCGAGGCGAGGTCGGGGTCGGTGGTGAGGGCCGAGGTGAGCTGGTCGGCGATCGTGCAGGTCCTGCTTCTTGATCTCGCTCAGCAGGGCCGGCATGGACTGCTGCTGGAGCCCGGCGCCCGGCAAGGGCGAAGAGGGCCCCCGCCGAAGCGGGGGCCCTCTCACGAGGCGGGGGAGTGTTACGCCGGGACGGACGCGACGCCCGGCTCCAGGAACCGCTTGCCGTTCACCCGCTCCGAGACGCCCTCACGGTCCAGGTACGGCGTGATGCCGCCCAGGTGGAAGGGCCAGCCGGCGCCGGTGATCAGGCACAGGTCGATGTCCTGGGCCTCGGCGACGACGCCCTCCTCCAGCATCAGACCGATCTCCTGCGCCACCGCGTCCAGGACGCGGGCGCGCACCTGCTCCTCGGTCAGGACGGTGTCGCCCTGCTTCAGCAGCGCGGCGACCTCCGGGTCCAGCTCCGGCTTGCCGCTGTCGTAGACGTAGAAGCCGCGCTTGCCGGCCTCGACGACCGCCTTGAGGTTCGGGGAGACCGTGAAGCGGTCCGGGAACGCCGTGTTGAGCGTCTCCGAGACGTGCAGGCCGATCGCCGGACCCACCAGCTCCAGCAGCACCAGCGGGGACATCGGCAGGCCCAGCGGCTCGACCGCCTTCTCCGCCACCTCCACCGGGGTGCCCTCGTCGATGACGTTCTGGATCTCGCCCATGAAGCGGGTCAGGATGCGGTTGACCACGAACGCCGGGGCGTCCTTGACCAGTACCGCGGTCTTCTTCAGCTTCCGGGCCACCGCGAACGCGGTCGCCAGCGACGCGTCGTCGGTCCGCTCGCCGCGCACGATCTCCAGCAGCGGCAGGATCGCGACCGGGTTGAAGAAGTGGAAGCCGACGACCCGCTCGGGGTGCTTCAGCTTCGACGCCATCTCCGACACCGACAGCGACGAGGTGTTCGTGGCGAGGATCGCGTGCGCCGGGGCGACCGCCTCGACCTCGGCGAACACCTTCTGCTTGACGCCCATCTCCTCGAAGACCGCTTCGATGATGAAGTCGGCGTCCGCGAAGCCCTCGGCCTTGTCCAGGACGCCGGTCACCAGCGCCTTGAGGCGGTTGGCCTTGTCCTGGTTGATCCGGCCCTTGCCCAGCAGCTTCTCGATCTCGGCGTGGACGTAGCCCACACCCTTGTCGACGCGCTCCTGGTCGATGTCCGTGAGGACGACCGGCACCTCCAGGCGGCGCAGGAACAGCAGCGCCAGCTGCGAGGCCATCAGGCCCGCGCCGACCACGCCGACCTTGGTCACCGGGCGGGCCAGGTTCTTGTCCGGCGCGCCGGCGGGGCGCTTGCCGCGCTTCTGCACCAGGTTGAACGAGTAGATGCCGGCGCGCAGTTCGCCGCCCATGATCAGGTCCGCCAGGGCCTGGTCCTCGGCGTCGAAACCGGCCTGGAGGTCACCGTCCTTGGCGGCGGCGATGATCTCCAGGGCGCGGTAGGCGGCCGGGGCCGCGCCGTGCACCTTGGAGTCGGCGATGAACCGGCCGCGCGCGACGGCCTGGTCCCAGCCCTCGCCGCGGTCGATCGCCGGACGCTCGACGGCGATCTCGCCCTTGAGGACGGCCGCCGTCCAGATCAGCGACTGCTCCAGGAAGTCCGCGCCCTCGAACAGGGCGTCGGCGATGCCCAGTTCGTAGACCTGCTTGCCCTTGAGCTGACGGTTCTGGTTGAGGCTGTTCTCGATGATGACCGAGACGGCCTTGTCCGCGCCGATCAGGTTCGGCAGCAGCGCGCAGCCGCCCCAGCCGGGCACCAGGCCGAGGAAGACCTCGGGCAGGGAGAACGCCGGGAGGGCCGCGGAGACCGTGCGGTAGGTGCAGTGCAGGCCGACCTCGACGCCGCCGCCCATCGCCGCGCCGTTGTAGTAGGCGAAGGTGGGCACGGCGAGCTGGGCCAGGCGCTTGAAGACCTCGTGGCCGCCCTTGCCGATGGCGAGCGCGTCCTCGTGCCGCTTCAGCAGCTCGACGCCCTTGAGGTCGGCGCCGACCGCGAAGATGAACGGCTTGCCGGTGACGCCGACGCCGGTGATCTCGCCGTCCGCGGCCTCCTTCTCGACCTGGTCGAGGGCGGCGTTCAGGTTCGCCAGCGACTGCGGGCCGAAGGTGGTCGGCTTGGTGTGGTCGAAGCCGTTGTCCAGCGTGATGAGCGCGAAGCGGCCTACGCCCAGCGGCAGGTCGAAGTGGCGTACGTGCGCCTGGGTGACGACCTCGTCCGGGAACAGCTCGGCCGCGCCCTTCAGGAGTTCAGCGGTGGTGCTCACTTGTCGCCTCCGTCGAAGTGCGGGTTCTCCCAGATGACCGTCGCGCCCATGCCGAAGCCGACGCACATGGTGACCAGGCCGTAGCGGACCTCGGGCCGCTCCTCGAACTGGCGGGCCAGCTGCGTCATCAGGCGGACGCCGGAGGAGGCCAGCGGGTGGCCGAAGGCGATCGCGCCGCCGTACTGGTTGACGCGCTCGTCGTCGTCCGCGATGCCGTAGTGGTCCAGGAAGGCCAGGACCTGGACGGCGAACGCCTCGTTGATCTCGAACAGGCCGATGTCCGAGATGGCGAGGCCCGCCTTGGCGAGCGCCTTCTCGGTGGCCGGGATCGGGCCGTAGCCCATGACCTCCGGCTCCACGCCCGCGAAGGCGTAGGAGACCAGGCGCATCTTGACCGGCAGGCCGTTCTCGCGGGCGAAGTCCTCGCTGGCGATGACGGAGGCGGTGGCGCCGTCGTTCAGACCGGCCGCGTTGCCCGCGGTGACCCGGCCGTGCACGCGGAACGGCGTCTTGAGGCCGGACAGGTTCTCCAGCGTGGTGCCCGGGCGCATCGGCTCGTCGGCGGTGACCAGGCCCCAGCCGGTCTCACCGGCCTCCGGGCTGGTGCGGCGCACGGAGATCGGCACCAGGTCGGCCTGGATCTTGCCGTTGGCGTACGCCTTGGCGGCCTTCTCCTGGGAGCGCACGGCGTACTCGTCGGCGCGCAGCTTGGTGATCTGCGGGTAGCGGTCGTGCAGGTTCTCCGCGGTCATGCCCATGAACAGAGCCGACTCGTCGACCAGCTTCTCGCTGACGAACCGCGGGTTCGGGTCGACGCCCTCGCCCATCGGGTGCCGGCCCATGTGCTCGACACCGCCCGCGATGGCGACGTCGTACGCGCCGAAGGCGACGGAGCCGGCGACCGAGGTGACGGCGGTCAGCGCGCCCGCGCACATGCGGTCGATGGAGTAGCCGGGCACCGTGGTGGGCAGGCCCGCGAGGATGCCGGCCGTGCGGCCGATGGTCAGGCCCTGGTCGCCGATCTGGGTGGTGGCGGCGATGGCGACCTCGTCGACCTTCTGCGGGTCGAGACCGGGGTTGCGGCGCAGCAGCTCCCGGATCGCCTTCACGACGAGGTCGTCGGCGCGGGTCTCGTGGTAGATGCCCTTCGGGCCCGCCTTGCCGAACGGGGTGCGGACGCCGTCGACGAAGACGACGTCCCTGACGGTATGAGGCACGATGGCTCTCCTCCAGGGTGCGGGGTGGCACTGCTGCGGCGCGCGGATGCTGAGCGCGCGCTCAGCGCTCATGCTACTCGTGGGTAATGTGCCTGCCCAGTCCCTCCGCCGGGAGCGGCGAAGGTCACACTCCGTGGCGGCCTCTTGCTCACCCGACTCGGCAGGTGAGGTCCCGCCCCGGGGCTTCGCCCCCTTCGCCCGCCCACCCGCCCGACTCGGTAGGGATCAAGACCCCGCCCTCGGGGCTCCGCCCCGGACCCGGGCGGGGGCTCCGCCCCCTGCACCCCTGGGACCCTCGTCCACCCAGCCATCCAGCTCGGCGGGGATCTGGACCCCGCCGCCGGGGCCCCGCCCCGCACCCCGGCGGGGCGCTTCGCCCCCGGGTTCCGTAAGGCTTCGCCCCCGGTGTGGGGGCTAGGCGATCGTGCCCTCGCCTCTCAGGGCGGTGACCAGGGACGGAGTCACCTGTTCGATTTGCCAGGGGCGGGCGCCCAAAGTGGTCAGGGTGGAGGTGATCGTGTCGTGGTCGGCCGGCTTGGGGGGTTCCCAGCACAGGCGGCGGACGGTGTCCGGGGAGACGAGGTTCTCCTGGGGCATGTTCAGCCGCTCGGCCAGCGCGGTGACGGCGGCGCGGGCGGCGGAGAGCCGGGCCGCGGCGGCCGGGTCCTTGTCGGCCCACGCCCGCGGCGGCGGGGGACCGGTCACCGGCTGGCCCGGCTGCGGCAGCGCCGACTCGGGCAGGGCGCGGGCCCGGTCCACCCCCGCCTGCCACTGCTCCAGCTGGCGGCGGCCGACGCGGTGCCCGAAGCCGTTCAGCGCGGCGAGCGCGTGCACATTGGCCGGAAGGGCGAGGGCGGCCTCCACGATGGCCGCGTCCGAGAGCACCTTGCCCGGCGACACGTCCCGCCGCTGCGCGATCCGGTCCCGGGTCTCCCACAGCTCCCGCACGACGGCGAGCTGCCGCCGCCGGCGCACCTTGTGCATCCCGGACGTACGCCGCCAGGGCTCCTTGCGGGGCTCGGGCGGCGGCGCGGAGGCGATGGCGTGGAACTCCTGCAGGGCCCACTCCAGCTTGCCCTGCCGCTCCAGCTCCTTCTCCAGCGCGTCGCGCAGGTCGACGAGGAGTTCCACGTCGAGGGCGGCGTAGCGCAGCCAGGGCTCGGGCAGCGGCCGGGTGGACCAGTCGACGGCGGAATGGCCCTTCTCCAGCACGAAGCCGAGCACGTTCTCGACCATCGCGCCGAGTCCGACCCGGGGGAATCCGGCGAGCCGGCCGGCCAGCTCGGTGTCGAACAGGCTGGTGGGCACCATGCCTATCTCGCGCAGACACGGCAGGTCCTGCGTGGCGGCGTGCAGCACCCACTCGGCGCCGGACAGCGCCCCGCCGAGGGCGGAGAGGTCGGGGCAGGCGACGGGGTCTATCAGCGCCGTCCCGGCCCCCTCGCGGCGCAGCTGCACCAGATAGGCGCGCTGGCCGTAGCGGTAGCCGGAGGCGCGCTCGGCGTCCACGGCGACGGGGCCGGAGCCGGCGGCGAACGCCGCGACGGCCCGGTCGAGCGCGTCGGCGTCGGCGATCACGGGCGGGATGCCCTCGCGGGGTTCGAGCAGCGGAGTCGGCGCCCCCGTGTCAGAAGTTCCGCCGTCGTCCGGAGGGGCGCCTCCGGTGGTTCGCAGTGAGCTGTCTGCTGCGGTTTCTTGGGCGTCGGTCACCTGTCAAGGGTATCCGTGGATGGACGGCGCCCGCCGACGGAACGTTCCGTCGACGGGCGCCGGGGGGTCGTAAACCGGTCAGGTCGGTGACCCGTGCGGTTCACGGCCGGAACGGGCGGGACGGGGCCGGCGCCTCATGGGGACAGTGCGCGGCGGGGCGGTGGGGCGGGACGGCGGACATGTGGCGAACGGATGACGGAGGGCGGGCGGACGGGTGAGGGAGGGCGGCTCTACGGCGTGTCGGCGCCGGTACCGGCAATCGGGTGGGGGCGGGGAGGAGCGGTGGGATCAGTGGATGATGCCGGTGCGCAGGGCGACGGCGACCATTCCCGCGCGGTCTCCGGTGCCGAGCTTGCGGGCGATCCGGGCGAGGTGGCTCTTGACGGTCAGCGCCGACAGTCCCATCGAGACGCCGATCGCCTTGTTCGACTGGCCTTCGGCGACCAGCCGCAGCACCTCGACCTCACGGCCGGACAGCTCGCGGTAGCCGCCCGGGTGGCTCGGGGCACCCGGGGGGCGGCGGTGCAGCCGGGCGGCGCCGAGGGGGGCGGTGCCCGGTCTGGCGGGGAGTCCGACGTTGGTGCGGGTGCCGGTGACGACGTAGCCCTTCACACCGCCCGCGAGGGCGTTGCGCACGGCGCCGATGTCGTCGGCGGCGGACAGGGCCAGGCCGTTGGGCCAGCCGGCGGCGCGGGTCTCGGACAGCAGGGTGAGCCCGGAGCCGTCGGGCAGGTGGACGTCGGCGACGCAGATGTCGCGCGGGTTGCCGATGCGGGGGCGGGCCTCCGCGACGGACGACGCCTCGATGACGTCGCGGACTCCGAGCGCCCACAGGTGACGGGTGACGGTGGACCGGACGCGCGGGTCCGCCACGACGACCATGGCGGTCGGCTTGTTCGGGCGGTAGGCGACCAGGCTTGCGGGCTGCTCGAGGAGAACGGACACCAGGCCTCCTGGGGGGTGGGGGGCGGGGCCGGCTTGCGGGGGTCAAGCCGGTACGAACCGTGCTTGCAAGGTCACAGTCGTTTTCGGCACCGAAGCAGTTGTCCTTTAGAGAATGATCACGATCTGGTGAGTAACAATGCGAGCAATTCGGACAGACTGTCGATCATCCGAAGGTCGAATCGGTTCACTCAGGGCCGTTCGGGGTCGCTACATGTCCGAAAGTGGCCGTATCGACAAAGTGACGGCAAGGAACGGGTGAGTCGCCCGCGGTCGTGCTGACCGAGATGCCTGGCCCGGCCGCGGACGGCACTCGGATCGGCCGCGGACAGCACTCGGCCCGGGCGGGAGGTTCCCGTCCGGGCCGGTGGGTGGAGGCGTGGGAGAAGTGGGTCGTCGGCGCCGCGCTCAGCGCGACTGCGGGCCGCGCCGCTGCGGCAGCGTCACCACCGAGGCGTCGCCGGGGCCGGCCGGCGGCAGACCCGCGACCTGGGCCAGCAGGTCCGACCAGGCGGCCAGGTGCCCCCCGCAGTCCGGGATCCCGCCCAGCCCCTCGCGCGGCGTCCAGGAGGCGCGGATCTCGATCTGCGAGGCGGCCGGCCGCGCGGAGAGCCCGCCGAAGTAATGCGAGCCGGCCCGGGTGACCGTGCCGCTGGGCTCGCCGCAGGCCAGACCGCGCGCCTGCAACGCCCCGGTCAGCCAGGACCAGCACACCTCCGGCAGCAGCGGATCGGCGGCCATCTCCGGCTCCAGCTCCGCGCGCACCAGCGTGACCAGCCGGAACGTGCCCCGCCAGGCGTCGTGCCCGGCCGGGTCGTGCAGCAGCACCAGCCTGCCGTCCGCGAGGTCCTGCTCACCGTCGACGACGGCGGCCTCCAGCGCGTACGCGAACGGCGCGAGCCGCTTGGGCGGCGGCACCGGCTCGATCTCCAGCTGCGGCCGCAGCCGCGCGGCCCGCAGCGCCTCCACGGCCGCCCGGAAGGGCAGCGGGGCCTCGTCCCCCCTGTTCGCATGCGCGTCCCCTTCCTTCGCCTCCTTCGCGTCGTCCATTCCGCCAGCGTCGTCCGACAGTCGTCCCTGAGCCGCAGCCATGCCGGGAAGATTAAGGGGAAGCGGGCCTTCGTGCAGGGCAAGACACCCCGCCGCGGCCGCCGGCGCCGTCCGGGGGCCCGTACACCGGGGCCGTCGCGCACCCGGGGGCGTGCGAGACTTGCCACCGTGAGTGCCAACGAGACGCATGCCGGCCACCAGCCGCCGACCGCCACCTACGACTCCGCCTTCCTCAAGGCGTGCCGGCGCGAACCCGTGCCGCACACCCCCGTGTGGTTCATGCGCCAGGCCGGGCGCTCGCTGCCGGAGTACCGCAAGGTGCGCGAGGGCATCGCGATGCTGGACTCCTGCATGCGCCCCGATCTGGTCGCCGAGATCACCCTCCAGCCGGTGCGCCGGCACGACGTGGACGCGGCGATCTACTTCAGCGACATCGTCGTGCCGCTGAAGGCCATCGGCGTCGAGCTGGACATCAAGCCCGGCCTCGGCCCCGTGGTCGAGCGCCCGTTCCGCACCCGCGAGGACCTGGCCCGGCTGCGCGACCTCACCCCCGAGGACGTCTCCTACGTCACCGAGGCGATCGGCCTGCTCACCCGCGAGCTGGGGGCGACCCCGCTCATCGGCTTCGCCGGCGCCCCCTTCACCCTCGCGAGCTACCTCGTGGAGGGCGGCCCGTCGCGGACGTACGAGAACGCCAAGGCGATGATGTACGGCGACCCCGAGCTGTGGGCCGACCTGCTGGACCGGCTCGCCGCGATCACGTCCGCCTTCCTGAAGGTGCAGATCGAGGCCGGCGCGAGCGCCGTGCAGCTCTTCGACTCCTGGGCCGGCGCCCTCGCCCCCGCCGACTACCGCCGCTCGGTGCTGCCGGCCTCCGCGAAGGTCTTCGAGGCCGTCGCCGGCTACGGCGTGCCCCGCATCCACTTCGGCGTCGGCACCGGCGAGCTGCTCGGCCTGCTGGGCGAGGCCGGCGCGGACGTCGTCGGCGTCGACTGGCGGGTCCCGCTGGACGAGGCGGCCCGCCGCGTCGGGCCCGGCAAGGCGCTCCAGGGCAACCTCGACCCGACCGTGCTGTTCGCCTCCCGCGAGGCCGTCGAGGCCAAGACCCGCGAGGTGCTGGACGCCGCCGCCGGTCTGGAGGGCCACGTCTTCAACCTCGGCCACGGCGTCATGCCGGCCACCGACCCGGACGCGCTCACCCGCCTCGTGGCGTACGTGCACGAGCGCACCGCCCGCTGAGGCGCGAGCCGGGTCCCGCACCCGCGACCCGGGCGGGCGGTCCGCCGACCGCCCGCCCGGGAGCCCGCTCCGGCTATTTCAGGCCGTCGTTCAGCGCGGTCATCAGCCGGCCGTCCGGGGTGTCGCCCGACATCTCCCAGACGAAGCCGCCCAGCAGCCCCTTGGACTTGATCCAGGCCGTCTTCTTCCCGATCGACCAGGCGTCGTCGAACGTCCACCACTGGCCGCCCGGGCCGGTGTAGCCGTACGTCGAGACGGACTGCTCGTCATGGCGCACGGTCATGGCCGGGAAGCTGGTGATCAGGTTGTTGTAGCCGCGTACCCCGGCCTCGGTGTCGAACTGGCCGGGCGCCGCGCCGTTCGCGTCCTGCCACTCACCGGCCGCCCCGCCGTCGGTCACCCCCTGCCAGCCGCGCCCGTAGAACGGGAAACCCACCGTCAGCTTGCGGGGGTTGGCCCCGGCGTCGAGATACACCTTGACCGCGTCCTCGACACTGAAGTGGAAGGGGTACGGGTCCTGCGCGTCGGCGTACAGGTTGGAGCCGTCGCCGGTGCGCTTGGGCTCCCAGGAGTTGTCGCTGCCGGCGCCGTGGAAGTCGTAGCCCTGCACGTTGGCGTAGTCGAGCGAGTCGAAGATCCGGCTCAGGTCCCAGCCGGCGGAGATCTTCGCCGGGTCGGCCGGGGTGAACGCGGTCAGCAGCCGGTGCGCGCCGCCGAGCGCGTCGAGCTGCTTGCGGAACTCGGCGAGCAGCGCGGTGAGGTTGGCCTTGTCCTGGGCGCCGTAGTGGTTGCCCGGGTGGCCTTCGGAGCCGGGCCACTCCCAGTCGATGTCGATGCCGTCGAAGATGCCGGCGGCCGTGCCGGGGCCGCCCGCGCCGTTGTAGACGGGCAGATCGCCCTTGATCCACACGTCGACGCAGGACTTGACGAACTTCTCCCGCGAGGCAGCGGTGGCGGCGGCGTCCGAGAAGAACTTCGAGTACGTCCAGCCACCGAGTGACACCACGACCTTCAGCTTGGGGTACTTGGCCTTGAGCTTCTTCAACTGGTTGAGATTGCCCCGGAGTTTGCCCCAGCCGTCGTCGGCGACGCCGTCCACCGACTGGTCGGCGGACATGGGGCGGGCGTAGTCGGCGTCCGCGTCGCCCGCGCCGGTGCCCTCGTCGGGGTCCTGCGGGTTGGCGGAGACGCCCTTGGTGACCCCGGCCTGGCAGGTGAGGTTGGCCGGATCGAGGTTCTCGAAGGCGTAGTTGACCACGTCGAGCTTGGCCGCCGCGCCCGAGGTGTCGAGGTTCTTCACGAAGTACTGGCGGCCGTAGATGCCCCACTGCGCGAAGTAGCCCACCTTGAGCTGCTTGCCCGCCCCGGCCACGTCGTCGGTGGTGGCGGTCACCGCGTTCGAGGCCGGCGAGGCGTTGTCGGCGGTGTCGCGGGCCTTGACGGTGAAGGTGTAGGCGGTGGCCGGGGAGAGGCCGTCGACGGTGGCCGTCGTGGTGTCCGCGCCGACCGTCCTGACCAGGGCGCCGCCGCGGTAGACGTCGTAGGCGGCCACGGCCACGTTGTCGGAGGATTTGTCCCAGGCCAGGCCGACGCTGGAGGACGTCGTGCCGGTGGCGCGCAGGCTGCCGGGCGTAGTCGGCGGCGTCGGGTCGCTCGCCGGGTCTACGGTGCGCACGGTGAGCGGGGCGCTCGCCGGTCCGGCGTTGCCGCGGGTGTCCTTGGCGCGCACGGTGAACGTGTAGCCCGTCGCCGGGGTGAGCCCGGTGACGGTGGCCGAGGTGGTGGTCGCGGTGGCCACGGTGGCCGAGCCGCTGAGCACCTCGTAGGAGGCCACGGCGTGGTCGCCGCCCTGCGCGGCGGCCCAGCTCAGCGCGACCGAGTGCGCCGTGACCGCGGTGGCGCGCGGCGCGCCGGGCGCGGTCGGCGGGACGTCGGGGGAGCCGTCGCACTTGTCGCCGTTGACGGTGCAGCCGGTCGGGGCGCCGATCGGCCCGTTGGCGATGAACCAGTAGCTGTACGGCTCGGTGCTGCCGCCGGCCGGCACGGTGGCGTTGTAGAAGGCGTTCTTCACGCTCACGTGCCGTCCGGAGACGGTCGCGTCGCCGTTGTAGTGGCCGGTCACGGAGACCCCGGCCGGCAGGTCGAACTCCAGGCTCCAGCCGCTGACGGCGGCCGGACCGCTGTTGTGGACGACGTAGGTGCCCTTCCACCAGGAGCCGTTGTCCTGGGTGGTGAAGGTCGCCGTCAGCGTCCCGGCCGCGTGCGCGGGCGCGGCGAGCGCGGTGAGCATCGCGAGCGGCAGGAGCAGGGCGGCGCCCAGGGCGGTGAGCAGCGTCCTGAGCGAGGTTCTGCGGGCGGGTGCGTGCGGTGGTCTGCGCCGGTGGAACATGGCTCTCCCTGTCGTCGTGGGGTGGTACAGGGGTGAGGTGAACCGTGCGTGCGCGGTGCCTGTCCGAGCGCCCACAACGTAGAAGGTCTGGACCAATGCGTCAACGGCTTCGCTGAGCCGATTGGTCGAGACCACCGAATGGCTGGAACCGGCGGTCGGGCGGGGGGTGTTGCGTCCGGTGACGCGCCGCAGCCCGGCTCCTCCGGGAGGGAGAAGCCGGGCTGCGGAATCGCTCTGTGCGGTGTCGGATCCGTGCGGCTCAGCGCGCGATGCGGATGCGGTGCACCTGGTCCAGGCCCTCCGGGCCGGCGCCGGACTTGTCCACCACGTAGGCGGTGCCCTCGTCGACGGTGACGTGGTTCGGGTTGGCGCCGGTGGCCAGGGTCTCCACGACCGCGCCCTTGCGGGGGTCGATCACCGAGACGTCGGCGTCCGTGCGGTTGACCACCAGGACGCGGCCGGTGCGCGCGTCGGCGGCCACGGACAGCGCGCCCGCGCCCGTCGGGACGGTCTTGGCGACGGCGCCCTTGCGCAGGTCGACCACCGAGAGGGCGCCCGCGGTCTGGTCGGCGGCGTAGGCGGTGCGGCCGTCGGCGGACAGGGCCACCGAGATCGGGCCGTCGCCGGCCGGGACGAACCGCGGGTCCTTGGCGAACGGCGAGACCACGATCAGGCGGTCGCCGTTCAGGTCGGCCGCGTACACCGTGCCGGTGCGCTCGTTGACGGCGAGACCGGCCGGGCCGGCGCCCTCGACGGTGACGCGCTTCTTCTCCTGGAAGGTGCGGGTGTCGAAGGCGACCACGCTGCCGTCGCCGAAGCCGCTGGCCCAGGCCAGGTTGTGGCGCTCGTCCACGACCACCTCGCGGGCGTGGGCGACGTTCGGCAGGGTCGCCAGGTGCTTGCCGGTGCGCTGGTCGTAGACCGCGACGGAGTTGTTGCGGGTGTTGGTCGTCCAGACGGTGTTGTGCTCGTCGTCCACGGCGACGCCGTAGACGGCCTCGACGGCGCCGGTGGCCGCGTCGGTGACCGGCGGGGTGTACGTGGCCTTCACCGCCAGGGTCTTCGGGTCGACCTTGAGCAGCGCCGAGGAGGCGACCGGCGGCCGGCCCACCGCGGTGGTCGCCCACAGCACGTGGTTCCGCTCGGAGTACGCCGACTGGTACAGGCCCTTGGCGAGCGGGGCCGAGGTGAGGGTCGAGGTGTGCGCGGGCTGCTGCGGGTGGCCGGTGTGCGCGGAGGCGGTGCCGGTGAGCGCGAGCACGCTGCCCGAGGCGAGGGCCACGGCGATGGCGCTGATACGGCGGACTCGGTGGACCTGGCGGGTGGCTGCGGACATGCTGCGTCGGTCTCCTTGGTGGACAGGGCCTCCCGGCGGGGGGAGGTGGACACGATCAACTTAGCTTAGGCTTACCTAACTTTTTGCTCGGGACGGCTGTGGCGCTGGTCACAACTGCCGTACGAGGTCGGTCTCCTGACGGCGTATCAGTCCAGGGCATGGCTCGGAGGGGTGCCCCGCTCCTCTGTGACGAGCGGGGCACCCCTCCGGGTGGAGCGGGTCGGGTCAGGCGCCTTCGGCCGGCCGGGCCGGGCGGCGGCGCACGACGAACACGGTGGTGGCCGCGGCGCCGGCGGCCCCGCCCAGCGCGGCGGCCGCGGCGGACCACGCGACGGTCGCGTAGGAGACCTCGGAGCGCACCGAGGCCACCGGGGCGGTGACCGGGGCGACTTCGGCGCCGTTCGCGGCCGTGGTGGCAGCGCCGGCCGCCGCGACGCCCGGCCGGGTCACCTTGAAGTCCACCTTCAGCGTGGTGGGCGGGTTCGGGGCGAGGAAGCGCAGCCAGTGCGCCCCGGCCGGGGTGTCGGCCGGTATGGCCACGTCGCCCTCGTACGCGCCGGTGGCGTCGGCCTTCCACTGGCCGAGGATGGCGTCGTCGTCCAGTTTGACGGTGACGGTTTGGCCCGCCGGGAACTTCTCCACCGTGAAGTGCAGGGTGCCGCCCGGCTGGACCTCGCTGGCGGTGATCCGCGCCTTCGCGCCGCGGGAGTTGGAGGCGGCGGCCGGGGCTCCGGTCGCGGCCGGGACGGGCGCCGTGCCGCCGCCCGCCTGACCGCCGGCCGTGCCGGAACCGCCCGTGCCGGAACCGCCCGTGCCGGAACCGCCCGTGCCCGCGCCGCCCGTGCCGGAGCCGGACGCCGGGTCCGCGCCGGAGGTGACGGTGAAGTCGGCGCGCAGGCTGGTGGGCGGGTTGGGGGCGAGGAAACGCAGCCAGTGCGCGCCCTTGGCGGTGCCCTGCGGGACGGTCACGCTCGCGGAGAGGGAGCCGTCCGCGCCGATGCCGCCGGACCACTGGCCGATGATCTCGCTGTCGTCCAGTTTCACGGTCAGCTGCTGGCCGGCCGGGAAGCCGGTGACCCGGAAGCTCACCTTGCCGCCCGCGGCCACGCTCGATCCGGCGGTGATGGTGGCGGAGGCGCCGCTGGTGTTGCCGCCACCGCCGCCGCTGTCGCCGGAGCCGCCGCCGGTGTTCGTGCCGCCGGTGCCGGAACCGCCGGTGGAGCCGCCTCCGCCGCTCCCGCCGGTGGATCCGCCTCCGCCGGTCGAACCGCCGCCTGTGGAGCCGCCGCCCGTGGAGCCGCCGTCACCCGTGCCGCCCGTGCCGCCTCCGCCGGACGAGGTCACCGTGATGTCGGCGCGCAGGCTGGTGGGCGGGTTCGGGGCGAGGAAGCGCAGCCAGTGGCCGCCGCCCGAGGTGCCCTTGGGGACGGTGACCGACCCGGAGAACGCGCCGTCGGCACCGACCGCCTTCTGCCACTGGCCGAGGATGGTGTTGTCGTCCAGCTTGACGGTGACCGTCTGGCCCTTGGCGAAGCCGCTGAGCGCGAAGGAGACCTTGCCGCCCGCCGCGACGCGGTCGCCGCCGGTCAGCCGCACCTTCGGCTCGGCGGCCGGCGTCGGCTTGGGCGTCGGGGTGGGCGTGGGAGTGGGCGTCGGGGTCGGGGTCGGGGTGGGCGTCGGGGTCGGGGTGGGGGTCGAGGGGTCCGTGACGGTCAGGTCGTCGCTGCGCACGCTGGTCTGCGGGGCGAGGAAGCGCAGCCAGTGCCCGGCGCCGGGCGCGGCCTCGGCCGGGATCGTCACGGAACCGGCCGCGCTGCCGTCGTCGCCGATCGGGAACTGCTTGAGCAGCGTCTTGTCGTCCAGCTTCACGCTGAGCGTGGCGCCGGCCGGGAAGCCCGAGACGGTGAAGGACACCTGACCGCCCGGCGCCACCGAGCGCGCCCCGAGGGAGACGGTGGGCGCGGTGGCGTCCGCGGCGAGGGCCACGGTGCCGGGGGTGGCCGGCGAGCCCGCGGGCGCGGTGGCGAACGGCGCGGCGAGCGCGCCGAGTCCGAGGGCCGCGCCGGCCGTCAGGGCCGCGGTGCGGGCGGCGCGGCGGCTGCCCCGGGAGGCGGACGACGGGGTGCGGGTGGGTCTACCGGAGGTCATGTTCGTTGCTCCTGGCGGGCAGAAGTGAGGCGGGGGCGCGATGCGCGGAACGTGCGTAGGGCGCGCGGGGGCGCCGGAGAGGCCGGACCCGCGAGCTGACTTAGGTTAGCCTAACCTCAATTTTCGGTCACGGTGACTGCCCTCACGTCGACCCCCGCCCGGAACCTCACCCCTTGATGTCCGACCCGGTGCGGCGCACCGAGGTAAGGTACACCTAAGTCGATCAACGCCGTGTCCATCAACGCCGTGTCCCGCGTACCGGAGTCGCCCCGTATGACCCTGACCGCGCCGCCCGAGGGCGCCCCGCAGCATCCGCCCCGCCTGGCGCGCCCCGACGCGCTGCCGCTGCTCGTCGCACCGCCCTTCGCGCTGCCCGGACCTGACGGTCTGTCAGGCTTCTGGGCGGACGTGCGCCGCCGGGGCACCCCGCTGGTCTCCGCCGACCCGTTGGGCAGTGCCGACCACCGGGCCGTCACCTTCCTGTGGCGCGGCACGCCCGCGACCCGCGCGGTGCAGGTGCTGCCCAACAAGCTCGGCGACCCGCGCGCCCCCGAGGGCAACCTCATGCGGCACGCGGCCGGAACCGACGTGTGGCACTGGACGGTTCGGTTGCGTACGGACTGGCGCGGCACCTACGACGTCTTCGTGGACGAGGGCGACGGGCCCGCGCCCGGGGAGCCGGGCTACTGGCCCTGGCTGCGCGGCCAGGTCCGCGCCGACCCGTTCAACTCGCGCAGCCTGCCACGGCGCTGGAGCGGACAGCCGGTCGGCTACGCCGAACTCCCGGACGCTCCCGACGCGGTGGACTGGGAGCCGCGCCCGGACGTGCCGCGTGGCACGGTGACCGAGCACGTGGTGACGAGCGAACTCCTCGGCGACAGCAGGCGCGTCTGGCTCTACGAGCCCGCCGCCGAGCACGCGCGGCGCGCCGTCGACGGCCTGCCCGTCCTGGTCCTGCTGGACGGTGAGCACTGGCAGCCCCGGCTCGGCCTCGCGCACCTGCTGGACAACCTCGTCGCCGACGGCCGGATCCCGCCCGTCGCGGCCGTGCTGCCGGAGTCCGTGGACGCGGGCACCCGCTGGACGCAGCTGACCTGCCGGCCGGAGTTCGTGGCCTTCCTGGAGCGGGAGTTGCTGCCCTGGGCGGCGAGCAGACTGCCGCTGACCGAGGACCCGGCGCGCACGGTGGTGGCCGGGCAGAGCCTCGGCGGACTCACCGCCGCCTACGCCGCCGCGCACAGCCCGTACCGCTTCGGCAACGCGCTCGTCCAGTCCGGCTCGTTCTGGTGGCCCGACGGGCCCGAGCCGGAGTGGCTGACCGGTGAACTGGCCGCCGCGAAGCGGCTTCCGGTGCGCTTCTGGCTCTCCTTCGGCGAACAGGAGTGGGTGGCCCTGCCCGCCGCCCGCCGACTGCGCGACACGCTGGCCGCCGCGGGCTACGACGACGCCGTGTACCGCGAGTTCAACGGCGGCCACGACTACCTGTGCTGGCGCACCGAACTCACCGAGGGACTGGTGGGGTTGCTGGGCGACTGAGCCCGGACACACCCCGCTCGGGCGGGGCCGCGACGTCGAGGAGCGGCCGGCCGGTGACCGGTGCGGGCCGTGGGCCCGCGCCCAGCCGGACCGTCCCGAGCGGCGGTCCGGACAGGCCCTCGCCGGTTGCCTTGACCAGCGCCTCCGTGCGCGTCCAGCAGCGACGTGCCGCAGTGGGTGTGGCGGCCGGCTCTGATCGGCTGCCCGCAGCCGGGGCGCGGCAGCCTCACCGGCGGCGCCCGCCCGGCCGGGACGCCGAGGCAGGCGCCCAGCGGCGCGCGCCGCCACGCGCCCCGCCACCGGGCAGGCCCTCGCCCCCACCGCGCGCCGCGACAGGTGCCATCGGCACGGCGCCCGGTCCGGACAGGTGCACCAGGCACACGTGTGACCCGTCGGCCGACTCGGGCAGCGGGCCCGCCGGCGTCCCCGGCCGACTCCGGGGCCGCGGCGGGTCCGTCACCGCACCGGTACGTCCGCCGGGGGCGGCCCCGGCGGACGTCCTCACCCGTCCAGTTCCTCCAGCCGGGCCGACAGCACCGAGGCGATCGTGTCCAGGTGGGCGTCCCGCAGGAGCTGGGGGTGAGTGCAGTCCAGGTCGTGGTTGTCGATCGCCCCGGCGACGTGCGGACGCCAGGCCTCCCGGGTCAGCCAGTCCTCCGCGCGCGGGGCGGCGGCCGTGAAGAACAGCACGTCGCCGTCGAAGCGCCGGTGCCGGTGCTCGCGCATCATCCGCGCGTGGTTCGGCACGATGTCGACGATCCGCGCCAGCGTCCGGTCGCCGAGCCCGGCCAGCGGACTGCCCGCCCGGCGCAGGGTGGCAAGCACGTCCTCGCGGGTGCGTTCGCCCGCCCGCTCGAAACCGGCCATCCGCAGCACCGCGGTCAGCGCGTCGCCCTCCTCGGGCGCGGGCCGCTCGCGCCACTGCTCGGCCGGGAAGGCGTCCAGCAGCGCCAGCAGGTCGACCCGCTCACCGGCCTCCCGCAGCAGCACGGCCACCGTGTGCGCGAGGATGCCGCCCACCGACCAGCCCACCAGCCGGTACGGGCCGTGCGGCTGGATCTCCCGGATGCGCGCCGCGTAGTCCTCCGCCTCCTCCTGGAGGGTGCGCGGCAGCGGCTCGTCGTCGTCCAGACCGCGGGCCTGGATGCCGTACAGCGGCTGGTCGGGGCCGAGCCGGGCGGACAGCCCGGCGTAGCACCAGGCGAGGCCGCCGGCCGGGTGGACGGCGAACAGCGGGGTGCGCTCGCCGCCGCTGCGCAGCGCCAGCACCACGCCGAGGGCGTCCCCGGCGGCCGGCGCGGCGGTGGCCAGGCGGGCGGCGAGCGCGGCCGGGGTGGGGGCCTCGAACAGCGAGCCGATGGTCAGCTCGGCGCCGAACTCCTCCCGCGCCCGTGCCACCAGCCGCACCGCGAGCAGCGAGGTGCCGCCCAGGTCGAAGAACGTGTCGTCGGGGCCGACCTGTTCGAGGCCGAGCACGGCGGCGAAGATCCGGGTCAGCGCGGCCTCGCGGGCGTCGGCCGGTTCCCGGCCCCGCCCGGACCCGGCGAACACGGGCGGCGGCAGCTCGCGCCGCTCCAGCTTGCCGCTCGGGCCGAGCGGGAACGCCGCCAGCGCGACGACCGCCGACGGCACCATGTGCTCGGGCAGTTCGCGCGCCACCCCGGCCCGTACGGCGGCCGGGTCGGCGCCGCCGGTGACGTAGCCGACGAGCAGCTGCTCGCCGGGGCGGTCCTCGCGCACCAGCGCGCACGCGCCGTCCACGCCGTCCTGCGCGGCGAGCGCCGCCTCGATCTCGCCCAGTTCGATGCGCTGGCCGCGCAGTTTGACCTGGTGGTCGGTGCGGCCGAGGTACTCGACCTCGCCGTGCTCCGTCCACCGGGCCACATCGCCGGTGCGGTACATGCGGCTGCCCGGCGCGCCGAACGGGTCGGTGACGAACCGCTCCGCCGTCAGTTCCGGCCGCCCCAGATAGCCGTCGGCCAACTGCCGCCCGGCCAGATACAGTTCGCCGGGCACGCCGGGCGGGCAGGGCCGCCGCGCGGCGTCCAGGACGTACAGGCGGGTGTTCCACACCGGCCGGCCGATGGGCACCGGGCCGGACCCGTCCGGGTCGCAGGCGTGGTACGTGACGTCGACGGCCGCCTCGGTCGGGCCGTACAGGTTGTGCAGGGCGACGCCCGGCAGGGTGCGCGCGAAGACGTGCGCGCTCTCGCGGGGGAGCGCCTCGCCGCTGCAGAACACCCGGCGCAGCGGCTCGGCGCAGTCGGCGGCCGCCGGCTCGGTGAGGAACACCTGGAGCATGGACGGCACGAAGTGGCAGGTGGTGACGGCCTGTTCGCGGATCAGCCGGGCCAGCCGCGCCGGGTCCTTGTGCGCGCCCGGCTCGGCGACGACCAGGGTGGCGCCCTCGCGCAGCGGCCAGAAGAACTCCCACACGGACACGTCGAACGACGACGGCGTCTTCTGGAGCACCCGGTCCTGGCCGGTCAGCCCGTAGGCGTGCTGCATCCAGCGCAGCCGGTTGTCGATCGCCGAGTGCGGGACGACGACGCCCTTGGGGCGGCCGGTGGAGCCGGAGGTGTAGATGACGTACGCCGGGTGGGCGGGGGTCAGCGCCCGGGCCGGGTTCACCCACGGCCGCCCCGAGACGTCCAGCGTCCCGAGGTCCACCAGCGGCACCCCGGTGTCCTCGGGCAGCCGTCCGGCGCGGTCGGTGATCGCGCAGACCGGCGCCGCGTCCTGGAGCATGTACGCCAGCCGCTGCGCCGGGTAGTCCGGGTCCAGCGGCAGATAGGCGGCGCCCGCCTTGAGCACCGCGAGCAGCGCCACGACCAGTTCCGCCGAGCGCGGCACGGAGACCGCCACCACCGCGCCCGGCCGCGCGCCGAGCGACTGGAGGTGGTGGGCCAGCCGGTTGGCGCGCTCGTCGAGTTCGCGGTAGGTGAGGCGGGTGTCGCCGTGGACCAGCGCGGTCGCCCCGGGGGTGCGGGCCGCCTGCGCCTCGATCGGGCCGATCAGCGTGGTGGGCGGCACCGGCTGCTCGGTGTGGTTGAACTCCTCCAGCACCAGCTCGAGTTCCCGCGGCGTCGCGATGTCGAGACCGGCCGTGGGCCGGTGCGGGTCGCTGCCGGAGATCCGGTCGAGCAGGTGCAGGAACCGCTCCTGGTGCGCGGCGAGCGCGGCGTCGTCGTAGAGCGCCGGGTTGCCGTCGTGGTCGATGGCCAGGCCGTGGCCGTCGGCGCGGTCGTAGACGTTGACCGTCAGGTCCTCCACCGGCCCGGCGGACAGGTTGCGGGCGCGGGCTGGCGAGCCGGCGAAGTCGACGCCGTAGTCGAACGGCATGATGTTGACCAACGGGCCGACCAGGGCGCGCTGTTCGCCGAGCAGGCCGAGGTCGCGGCGGATGTCCTCGTAGCGGTGGCGCTGGTGGCGGCGGACCTCGCGGACGCCGAGCACCACCTGCCGCACCAGCTCGGCGAAGGTCGCCTCGGGGGTGACGGCGAGCCGCAGCGGCAGCACGTTCATCACCATGCCGGGCACGCGCAGCGCGACGCCGCCCATCCGGCCCATCATCGGCAGGCCGAGCACCACGTCCGCCCGGCCCGCGGCCCGCGAGACGTACAGCGCCTGCGCCGCGATCAGCACGTCCGGCCAGGTGGCGCGCAGCCCCGCGGCCAGTTCCCGCAGCCGTTCGGTGGCCTCGGGCGACAGCCGGGCGCCGCGGCGGCGGAAGGTGCGCGAGGGCAGCGCGCCGCGGCCCGCCAGGCGCGGCGCCTCCGGGCGGTCGGCGAACGCCGCCGCCCAGTGCGCGCGGTCGGCCGCGTGCGCCTCGGACGCGCGGTACGCCGCGTCGTCCTCGACCAGGTCGGCCAGGCGGCCGAACCGGCAGGCCGGCGGCTGTTCGCCGCGGGCCAGGGCGGTGTGCACCTCGGCGGTGCGGCGCACCAGCAGCGAGTAGCCGTAGCCGTCCATGACGAGGTGGTGGATGCGCTGGTACCACAGCCAGCGCTCGTCGCCGACGCGGAACAGGGCGTGCTGGAACAGCGGCCCGGCCGCCAGGTCGAACGGTTCGGCCAGGTCGGCCCGCATCCAGGCGAGCGCCCGCCGCTCCGGATCGCGTTCCGCGCGCAGGTCCTCGACCAGCAGCGGCAGTTCGACGTGCGCGCGGACGTGCTGGCGGGGTCCGTCGGGGCCGTCCTGGACGCGGACGCGCAGCGCGTCGCTCTCCGCGACGACCTGCCGCAGCGCCTCGGCGAACACGGCCGGGTCCAGCGGGCCGTCGATCTCCAGGCACTCCGCGGTGTTCTGGGCGGGGCTGAGCGGGTCGAGCGCCTGGGCGTACCACATGCCCGACTGGGCGGCGGTGAGCGGCAGTTCGACGCTCACGGGGGCGGTGGAGGCCGGGCCGGGGCCGTCGGCGAGCAGGGTGGTCACGAGACCCCCAGCAGGGCCGCCCACGCCTCGACGGTGGGCTGTTCGGCCAGGTCGGCGAAGTCGGCGGCGACGGTGTGCTCGCGGCGCCAGCGCTCCAGCAGCGTCATGACGCGCACCGAGTCCAGGCCGTAGTCGACCAGGTTCTCGTCGTCGGGTATGTCGGCCGGGTCCTCGCCGAGACAGTCGGCGACGTCGGCACGGATCTGTTCCAGAGTGAGGGCCATGCCGCTCACACCTCCTCGAAGAGCGCGTCGGCGGTGGTCACGACCGCGCAGCGGCCGGCGGCCCAGCGCAGGGCCATGTCGTGCTCCTCGCGGGAGAAGTCGGCGACGGCGTCGGCGACCACGAACGCCCGGATGTCCCGCGACCAGGCGTCGGCGGCCGTCATCATGACGCCGATGTGCGCGTACACGCCGACGATCGCGAGCTGGTCGCGGCCCCACGCGCGCATCCGGTCCTCCAGGTCCGTGCGGGCGAAGGCGCTGTACTTCCACTTGGTGAGCGTGTGGTCGCCCGGCTCGGGCGCGACGGCCTCGGGCACGGCGAGCACCTCGGGGTCGTCGGCGACGCCCGGCCCCCAGAAGTCCAGCTGGAGACCGCGCTGCTCGGGCGTCTGCCCGCCGCGCTGGGCCGAGTAGACCACCGGGACGCCGAGCCGGCGGGCCTCCTTCAGCAGCCGGGCGGTGTGGGCGAGCATGCCGGTCAGCGGTTCCTGCCCGGCCGGGAAGGCGGACAGGAAGTGCTGCTGGAGGTCGTGCACCAGCAGGACGGCGCGCGCCGGGTCCACGGTCCAGGACACCCGGTTGGCGGGCAACTCGGCCGGGACGGGCAGGGGATAGGCGGAGATCTTGGGAAGTGCCATGGTGTGGGGGGCCTTTCAGCGCCGCTCGGCGGTCGAACGCAGCTGCTTCTTGCTGACCTTGCCGATGCCGGTCTGCGGGAAGGCGTCGACGAACTCGACCAGGTCGGGAACCTTGTAGGCGGCGACGCCGCGCTCGCGGACGAACCGCTTGACGGCGACGGACCTGAGCGGTTCGGCGCCCTCGCGCAGGATCACGTAGGCGAGGGTGCGTTCGCCCAGGTACTCGTCGGGCACCGCGACCAGCGACACGTCGTGCACGGCCGGGTGGGCCAGGATGATGTTCTCGATCTCCTCGGCGGCGACCTTCTCGCCGCCCCGGTTGATCTGGTCCTTGGCCCGCCCCTCCACGACGAGGTGACCGCTCGGGGTGCGGCGCACGATGTCGCCGGTGCGGTAGAAGCCGTCCTCGGTGAACGCGCTCCGGTTGTGCTCGGGCGCGCGCCAGTAGCCGCGGATGGTGTACGGGCCGCGGGTGAGCAGATGCCCGAACGCGCCCTCGGGCACGTCCTGGTCGGCGTCGTCCACGATGCGTATCTCGTCGTCGGGCGAGATGGGCCGGCCCTGCGTGGTGACGACCGTCTCCGGATCGTCGTCCAGCCGCGTGTAGTTGACCAGTCCCTCGGCCATCCCGAACACCTGCATGAGCCGGCAGTCGAGGGCCGGCTCCAGCCGGCGCGCCGCCTGCTCGCTGTACTTCGCGCCGCCCACCAGGATCAGTTCCAGGCTGGACAGGTCGTGCGCGGTGGCCGCGGCGGCGTCCGTCCACACCAGGGCCAGCGGCGGCACCAGCCCGGTCATGGTGATCCGCTCCCGCTCGATCAGCTCGAACGCGGTCGCCGGATCGGGCTTGGGGCACAACACCGCCGTACCGCCCGCGTACAGCACGCCGAGCCAACCGGGCGAGCTCATCGGGAAGTTGTGCGCGGCCGGGAGCACGACGAGGAAGCGGGTGTCCGCGTCCACACCGCAGATCTCGTTGGAGCCGCGCAGCGAGTAGAGGTAGTCGTCGTGGGTGCGCGGGATCAGCTTGGACACCCCGGTCGTCCCGCCCGACAGCTGGAGGAACGCCAGCTCGTGCGGGGCCGGTCCGGCGAACGGGCCGGTCGGTTCGCACGGCACCTCGGACAGCGCGGTGTGCGCGCCGGGGTCGCCGGCCACGAACACGTGTTTCAGGCTCGGCGTGCCGGCCTGGACGCGGGCCGCCAGCTCCCGGTGGTCGTAGCCGGCGTGCACGTCCGGGACGACGTACGCGACGGCCTCGGAGAAGGCGCAGAAGTGGCCGATCTCGGTGTCCCGGTGGGCGGGCAGCGCGTACACCGGCAGCGCGCCGATCCGGAACAGCGCGAAGACGACCTCCACGAACGCGCCGACGTTCGGCAGCTGGACGACCACCCGGTCGCCGCGGCCGATGCCGCGCGCCGCGAACCCGGCGGCCAGCCGGTCGGCGGCCTCGTCCAGCTCCCGGTAGGTCCAGGTGCGGCGCTCGGGAGCCGGGTCGACGAGCGCGATCCGGTCGGGGTGGGCGGCGGCGCGCTCGCGCAGCATCCCGCCGAACGTCTCGCCGCGCCAGTGACCGGCCGCGCGGTAGCGCTCGGCGAAGTCGTCCGGCCAGGTGGGCGCGTCCACACCGGGGGTGAGGGCGTCCGCGTCGGGGGCGTCTGCGCCCGAGACAAGGGCGTCGGCGGTCACAGCGCGGCTCCCACGGCGTCCAGGAAGGTGCGGAACTTGGCGGCCGTCTCGGCGGTCTCGGCCTCCGGCGAGGACTGCGCGACCACGCCCGCGCCCGCGAACAGCCGGAGCGTGCGGCCCTCCGCCTCGGCGCACCGGATGGTCACCACCCACTCGCCGTCGCCGTCGGCGTCCTGCCAGCCGACCATGCCGGTGTACGCGCCCCGGTCGAAGGGCTCGGAGGCGGCGATCACGGAGCGCGCCACGTCGGTGGGCGTGCCGCACACCGCCGGGGTCGGGTGCAGCGCCGAGGCCAGGTCGAGGGCGGTGACCTCGGGTCCGGCGACCTCGCCGGTGACCGTCGTCGACAGGTGCCACATGGTGGCGGTGCGCACCAGGGTGGGCCGCTCGGGCACCTCCAGGCGCCCGCACAGCGGGGCCAGCGCACGCCGTACGGCGTCCACCACGACCGCGTGCTCGTGCAGATCCTTGGGCGACTCCAGCAGCGCCACCGCGCGGCGCACGTCCTCGGCCAGGTCGGCGCTGCGCGGCGCGGAGCCGGCCAGCGGGTTGGCGGTGAGCCGGTCGCCCCGCCGGGCGACGAGGAGTTCGGGGCTGGCGCCGATCAGGGTGCGGCCGGGGGCGCTGGGCACCGCGAAGGTGTAGCCGGACGGGTCGCGCCGGGCCAGCCGGTTCAGCATGGCCGGCAGGTCGGGGTCGTCGGGGGCGGTCAGCTCCAGGGTGCGGGCGAGGACCACCTTGTCGAACTCCCCGGCCCGCATCCGGGCCACCGCCGCGGCCACCGCGGCCCCGTACACCTCGGGCGCGGGCCACTCGCGCACCTGCCAGCCGGCGCCGTCCGCCGGGTCCTGGGCGGGCAGCGCGATCAGCGGGTCCTCGGCCAGCGCGGGCGCGCTGCGCACGGTGGCCGGGACGGCCAGGGCGGCCGGGGCGTCGGGGAGGAAGGGCACGGCGCCGAGCACCAGCGGCGCGGGCCGGTCCGGGCGGCGCAGACCGGTCAGCAGCTCGCTCACCCGCCGCGTCAAGGGCCGTTCGTCGTGCGGGACTTCGGCGGCCGTGCCGTGGGTGAGCAGGGTGCGCCGGGGGGTGGCGAGGAAGCGGTCGGCGCCGGCCCGGTAGTCGTCCAGCAGCGCGACGGCGGCGCCGGGGGTCAGGGCGGTGGGCGCGGTGGGCCCGGCGGCGAGGCCGGGGTCGCTCACGGGGGCGGTCATCGGGACTCCAGGGTGGGGGAAGCCGTAACTGGGCGCGGGGCGGCGGGCGGTCAGGCCCGCAGGGTCGCGCCGCCGTCCACGTACAGGTCGTGCAGGGTGATGTGGCGGGCGCGGTCGGAGACGAGGAAGGCGACGGCCTCGGCGACGTCGGACGGCTCGGCGATGCGGCCGAGCGGGATGCCGGTGCGGTACGCGGCCGGGTCGCCCTCGATGACGGCGCGGCGGCCGCTCTCGGCGCCACCGGGGGAGTTCTCCCACATCGCGCGCTGCATCTCGGTGAGGGTGGAGCCGGGGGAGACGGTGTTGCAGCGCACGCCGTGCGGCGCCACTTCGAGCCCCAGGCACTTGGTGAACATCACCGCGGCGGCCTTGGAGGCGGCGTAGGCGGCCATGCCGCTGCGCGGGACGCCGGCCGCGTTGGAGGCGACGGTGACGATGCTGCCGCGGCCCCGGGCGGTCATCCGGCGGGCGGCGGCCCGCGAGACGTGGAAGACGCCGTCGGTGTTGACGGCGAACACGGCCGCCCAGTCGGCGTCGGTCAGGTCCACCACGGGCGCGCCGCGCAGGATCCCGGCGACGTTGACGGCGATGTCGAGCGGGCCGAGCGTGTCCTCGGCCTCGGCGACCACCGCCTCCACCGCCTCGGCGTCGGTGACGTCCAGCGCGCGGGCGGTGACCTGATCGCCGAACCGCCCGGCCACGCGCGCGGGTTCGGGCAGCGCGAGGTCGGTGGCCAGCACGCGCGCGCCGCGCCCGGCGAGCGCCTCGACGACGGCCGCGCCGATGCCCCGGCCCGCCCCGGTCACCAGGGCGAGCCGGCCGGCGAGGTCCTGCTCCACCGGCCGTGCGGCTTCCACCGGCTGTACGGCTTCCACCGGCTGCGCGGCTTGCACGGGCTGTACGGCTTCCACGGGTCGTGCGGCTTCCACCGGCTGCGCGGCGCTCACTTGACCATGGCCTTGCGGATGTCGTCCAGCACCGAGACCGCGGCCTGCGCGCCGCCCAGGCTCGTCCACTTCGAGCCGTCGATCACGGTGGCGTGGTGCTCGCGGACGGCCTTCAGCTGCTGGTACGCGGGCTTCTTGGCGAGCTGGTCGAGCAGGCCCGCGTCCGGACCGGCGGACGACAGCGTGCCGATGAACAGCCAGTCGCCGTCGATCTCCTTCAGGTTCTCGTCGCTGATCGGCGTCGAGTGGCCCTCGCCCTTCTGGTTCTGGATGCCCGGACGCTTGAAGCCGAGGTCGTTCAGCACGTCGCTGATGAACACGCCCTGCTGCATCACGGCGGTGCCCTTGGCGGAGTAGCGGGCGACGGACACGGTCGCGCCGGCCTTCGCCCCGAGGTCCTTCTTCAGCGCGGCGGCCTGGGTGTCGTAGCCGGCGAGGAACTTCTTCGCCTCGTTGCTCCTGCCGAGCGCCTGCCCGGTCAGCTCCAGGGACTTCTTCCAGCTCTTGCTGCCGTCGATGGTGACGACCACGGGGGCGATCTTCTTCAGCTGCGCCAGCACCTGTTCGTCGGCGAGCTGGCCGGCGAGGATGACGTCGGGCTTGGCCTGGACGACCTTCTCGATGTCCGGGCCGGTCACCGCGCCGACCACGGGTATGCCCTCGGCCTGCTTGCTCAGGTACTCGGGGGCGCCCTTCTGCCCGCGTCCGGCGGTCAGGCCGACCGGCTTGACGCCGAGGGCGAGCGCGGAGTCCAGGTCCATCTCGCTGAGCGCGAGGACGCGTCGGGGAGCGGTGGGCACCGTCACCTTCGCGCCGGTCGCGTCGGTGACCGTGGTGGTGGTGCCCTTGCCCGCGGAACCGCCCGCCGAGGAGTCGTCGTCCGAGGAGCCGCACGCGCTCAGGACGAGGCCGCACGCGACGGCCAGGGCCGCGGCCGCGGTGCGACGGGTGGCGGGGGTGGAAAAGCGGGGCGCCATCATGGCCTGAAATCTCCGTTGTTCGACTGTCGTGACCCGCGGAGTGAGGCCACGATCCGGCACGCCGGGGCCCGTTCAGGCATGCGGAACGACCGGGCCCCGGACATGCGGGCGCACGGACCTCCCGCCGCCTGACGGGACGGCACTTAGGTTAGGCTAACCATATGCTCATTTCGAGGGGGTCGTCGCTCATGAAGTCCGGATCCGGTCGGCCCACGGGCCCACCCGTCCGGGGGCGCGCCGCCGTCTCCGCCACCGCGGCCCTCCTCGTGCTGCTGCTGGTCCTGTGCCTGCTCTCACTGCTGATCGGCACCGGCAGCAGCTCTCCGGCGCGCGCCTTCGCGTACCTGACCGGCGACGCCGCCGCCCGCGCCGATCCCCAACTGCGCCTGGCCGTCGTGGACGTACGGCTGCCGCGTACCCTGGCCGCCGTCGTGGTCGGCCTCTGCCTGGGCACGGCGGGCTGCCTGCTCCAGGCCGCCACCCGCAACCCGCTCGCCGAGACCGGACTGCTCGGCGTCAACTCCGGCGCCGCGTTCGCCGTCGTCGTCGGACTCACCTTCTTCGGCGCCTCCTCGCCGACCGCGCTGCTGGTGTGGGCGCTGGCCGGCGGCATGGCCGCGAGCGCGGTCGTCCTGCTGCTGGCGGCGAGCGGCCGCGCCGCCGGGTCGCCGCTGAGGCTGGTGCTGGCCGGTTCGGCGCTCGGCGCCACCTTCCACGGCATGACGTCGTACGTCCTGCTCGGCACCCAGTCCACCTTCGACGTCTACCGCTACTGGACGATCGGCTCGCTCGCCGGCGTGCGCACCTCCGAACTCCTGCCGCTGCTGCCGCTGGTGGCCGTCGGCCTCGCCGTCGCGCTCGGCTGCGCCCGTCCGCTGGCCGCGCTCGGCCTCGGCGACGACAGCGCCCGCTCGCTGGGCCACCACCCCGGCCGGGTCCGCCTGGTGGTCGCCGGCGCCGTCTCGCTGCTGGCCGGCTGCGCGGTCGCCGTCGCGGGACCGATCGCCTTCCTCGGCCTGCTCGCCCCGTACGCCGCCCGCGCCGTGGTCGGCGCGAGCATGTCCGGCCAGCTGGTCCTGTCGGCGCTGATCGCCGCCGATGTGATGATCGTTGCCGACCTCCTCGCCCGGGTCGTCATCCGGCCCTGGGAGGCGCCGGTGAGCGTCCTGCTCGCCTTCGTCGGCGGCCCCCTCCTCGTCTGGATAGCCCGCTCCTCCCGTCTCTCCACCGCCGGAGCCGCCTCATGACCCCGCCCGCCCGCGGCCCGCACCCCGCCGCCGACCCGCAGGCCCCCGGCGGCGAAGCCACGGCGCCCGCCGCCCCGCGCGCGGAGAGCGAGCCGACCGGGCCGGCCGGGCCCGCCAGGCCGACCGGGCCCGCCAGGCCGACCGGGCCCGCCAGGCCGACCGGGCCTGCCAGGCCGGAGGCCGTCACCGCCCCGGAGGCCGTCACCGCCCGGGCGGACGTCACCGCCCCGGAGGCCGTCACCGCCCGGGCGGACGCCACCGTCCCGGCGGCCGCCCTCGTCCCCGAGGACAGCGTCGTCCTGCGCGGCGGAACCTTCTCATGGCTCTTCCCGCGGCGCGGCGCGCTCGTCGCCGCGCTGCTCGTGCCGGTGCTCGTCGTCCTGGTCGCGCTCGCGGTGATGGCGAGTTCGACGGGGATGAGCCCGCGCGACACCCTCTCCGGGCTGCTCGGCACGGGCGATCCCGGCACCGTCATGATCGTGCGGGACTTCCGGCTGCCGCGCGTGTGCGTCGGCGTCATGGTCGGCGCGGCCCTCGGCGTCGCCGGCTGCCTCACCCAGACCCTGGCCGGCAACCGCCTGGCCACCCCCGACCTCATCGGCGTCAACGAGGGCGCGACCGCCGCCGTGGTGGCCACCGCCGCCGGCTCCTCGACCGGCATGGTCGGCGACTGGTGGCTCGGCCCGCTCGGCGCCGTCGCCGCCGCGGTCCTGGTGGTGCTGTGCGCGGGCGGCGCGGGCAGCGCCGGATACCGCGTCCTGGTCGTCGGCATCGGCGTCTCCACCGTCATCGGCGCCGTGGGCGACCTCGTCATGTCCCGCGAGAACGACAACACCGCGGGCGGCGTGTTCCTCTGGGCCGTCGGCAGCCTCAACGGCCGCGACTGGCACGTGGGCACACCCCTGCTGATCGTGCTCCTCTTCCTCCTGCCGCTCGCCCTCGCCGCCGGCCACCGCCTCCAGCTCCTGCGCTTCGACGACGACACGGCCGCCTGCCTCGGCGTCGACCTGCGCCGGCTGCGCGCCGCCGCGCTCGCGCTGGCCGTCGCCCTGGCCGGCGTGGCCGTCGGCGTCGGCGGCCCCATCGCCTTCGTCGCGCTCGCCGCCCCGATCGTCGCCGGCCGGCTGAGCGGCCCCACCCGGGTGCCGGTGACCGGCTCCGCGCTCACCGGCGCCGCCCTGATCACCGCCGCCGACGCCCTCGGCCGCGTCGTCGCCCCCGTCGAACTCCCCGTCGGCGTCGTCACCAGCGTCCTGGGCGGCCCCTTCCTCCTCTGGGTCCTCTTCCGCACCGACTCCACCACCGGAAAGGCATGACCACTCCCATGACCGACGCCCATCCCGGCCTCCAGGTGCGCGGCCTGCACGCGGGATACCCCGGCCGGCCCGTCGTCCAGGACGTCGACCTGAGCGTCCCCGCCGGACACGTGGCCGCCGTCGTCGGCCCCAACGGCTGCGGCAAGTCGACCCTGTTGCGCACCATCGCCCGCCTGCACCGCCCCACACGGGGCGCCGTACTGGCCGACGGCGCCGACATCTGGAAACTGACTCAACGTCAAGTAGCGCACCTCGTCGCCCTGTTGCCGCAGTCGCCGCGGGCGCCGGAGGCCGTCACCGTCGCCGGACTGGTCCGCTACGGCCGCCACCCGCACCAGGGCCTGCTGCGCCAGTGGTCCCGCGAGGACGAACGCGCCGTACGCGACGCCCTGGAGGCCACCGGCACCACCACGCTCGCCGGCGAGCGGCTCGACCGGCTCTCCGGCGGCCAGCGCCAGCGCTGCTGGCTCGCCATGGTGCTCGCCCAGCACACCCCCGTGGTCCTGCTCGACGAACCCACCAGCGCACTCGACCTCGGCCACGTCGTCGACGTGCTCACCCTCGTACGGCAGGTGGCCGCCGCCGGGCGGACCGTGGTCATGGTGCTGCACGACCTGGCCTCCGCCGCCCGCTACGCCGACACCCTGATCGCCATGAAGGACGGCCGCGTCGTCGCCCAGGGCCCGCCCCAGGAGATCGTGGACGAGGCGCTCGTCAAGGAGCTGTACGACCTGGAGGCCGACATCCTGCGCGCGCCCGGCGACGCCTGCCCGGTCGTCGTCCCGCGAGCGCGCGGATGAACGCGCGCGTGTGAGCCCTGTACGCGCCCCCCGCCGTGCGGTGAAAATGCGCCGTGCCGACGGGCGGCCGACCGAGGGCCGTCCGTCCGAGTCCCCAGAGAGGCAGGGTGGCTGAGGTGTTGGTACGTCTGCCCAAGACCGTGTCGCACGCGCGGGAGCACTTGGCCGAGGGAGCGGTGCCGATAGGCGGCGCGACCCTCGTCTGGGCCACCTGGCAGCGCGACGGATTCCCCGAACAGGCCATGTCGCTGCGCGAGTTGCCGCAGGCCAACGTCATCGGTCCGGAGGAACTGGGCGGCGCGGTGGTGCTGAGCCGCGTCGACGGCCGGGTCCCGTACGTGCTGCGCGCGGCGGCCGGCTCCGTGGGCACCGGCGCGGTGCGCCGGGCGGCGACGGTCGGCGGCAACCTCGCGGGCAGCGCGCTGCGCTGTCTGCTGCCCGCGGCCCTGGTCCTGGAGGCCCGCGCGACCGTCCTGGCCGCGCACGGCGTCTACGAGACCGATCTCGCCGAGGTGACGGCCAAGCGCCCGGTCCTGCTCGGGCTGCGCTGGAACACGCCGGTCGCCAGCGCCTACCGCAAGCTGCCCGGCGAGGCGGGCGGCGCGCCGCCCCTCGTCGTCGCCACCGCCCTGCACGCCGGCGCCGACGGACGCCACCGCCTGCGCGCCGCCGTCCGCGACGGCTACGAGGTGCTGACCGCGACCGCGAGCGGGACTGGGACCGCGACGGGGACCCGCGGCCCGGACCCCGCCCCTCTTCTGGACGAGCTGCGCGAGACCCCCGTGGCGGACGTCCCCGACGCCTGGAACCTCGTCACCGAACAGGTGACCACACTCCTGGCCGCGGCCCCCGACCGCTGAGAACCGGCCGCCACCGGCCTGTCCGCCACCGTCCCTGCCGCTACCAGCCCGGCCGTTGCGCTCCCGGCCGCGCCCGCCGCCCGAACAGCAGCCCCTGCGGCTCGGGCGGCGGCGGGGTGCCGGGGCGCAGCGGCAGGACGAGCAGCATGCCGACGACGAAGCCGACGACGTGGGCCGTGTACGCGACGGTGCCCGCCTCGGAGACGGCGTCGCCCGCCGAGTAGAACGCCTGGAGCACGAACCAGAAGCCCAGCACGATCCAGGCGGGCAGCCGGAGCGGCAGGAAGATCAGGAACGGCACGAGGACCCACACCCTGGCCCTCGGGTACAGCACCAGATACGCCCCGCAGACCCCCGCGATCGCCCCCGACGCGCCGATCAGCGGCTGGGCGGAGTCCGCGTTGAGCAGCGCGAACCCGTATCCGGCGGCGTACCCGCAGGCGACGTAGAACAGGGTGAAGCGGATGTGCCCCATCCGGTCCTCGATGTTGTTGCCGAAGATGAACAGGAACAGCATGTTGCCGAGCAGGTGCAGCCAGCTGCCGTGCAGGAACATCGCGGACAGGACGGACAGCGCGGGCGACTTGTCGTACGTCGGCGGGCCCAGCACGCAGCCCGGCCCGTGCACGCCCACCCCCGTGTCGCCGGTCGGCACCAGCGCCGGCAGCCGGCCGTGGATCAGCTCGCGGGGCACCAGCGCCCACTGCTCCGTGAACGCGTGCAGGTGGCACAGCTGCGCGAGGGTGCCCTGCCCCGTCGCGGAACCGGAGACGGCGGGCGTCAGCAGGAACACCACGAAGTTCGCGGCGATCAGGGCGTACGTCACCCACGGGGTGCGCCGCGTCGGGTTCAGATCATGGACGGGGATGACCACAGGTAAGTACTGCCCGCGACGCGCCCGGCGAATCGGCCGGGGCGGCGGATGAACACGGCCGGGCGTTCGTGCGTATGTTCCCCCGACCGCCCGTGGCGCGGCGAGCAGGCCCGCGGGGACGACGTGACGAGGCGAGGTACAGGCGATGAGCGACCGAGTGGGACCACCCGCGGTGCACGCCCTGCCCGACGGCGAGGCCGAACTGTCCCTGGTGGTGCGGCTGCCCTGGGAGGACGTCGCCCGGCTGGGCCAGGAGGCCGGACGGCTGGCGGCCCGGATGCAGCGGCCGGTGACGCTGGACGAGGCCGTCGGCCACCGGCTGCGCTCGGCCCCGCCCGGCGCGCACGCCAGACCGGCCGGCGCGCAACCGCAGGCCGTCACCACGGCGGCCGCCGGCCCGCCGCCGGCGGGCACGGCGTCGGCGCCCGCCGCGTCGGTCTCCGCCCTCCCGACCCGCCCCCCGACCGAACCGACCCGCCCCCCGATGGACCGCATGGGCGGCACCGCCTAGCCCCCCGAACCGGCCGAACCGCCCGCCGGTCCTGGTCGGCCACTCGCCGGCCCAGCCCGAACGGCCGCCCGCCCCGGCCGGCCGCCCGCTGGTCGCCGGCCTCGCCCACCTGCCGGGCCCGGCCGCCCGACCGCCGCTCGCCGGTCTCGCCCGACCGCCGACCACCGGTCCCGGGCCGACCACCGGTCCCGGGCGGTCACCGGTCCCGGTCGGCCACCTGTCCCAGCCGACCGCGGGTCCCGGCCGACCGCCCGTCCCGGCCGACCACCGGTCCCGGCCGACCACCCGCACCGGTCGGCCGACCGGCCAGGTCAGCTCGCCGCGCGGTCCCACGGTTCGCGGATCTTCGCCGCGGCCTTGCGCGCCGCCACCAGGACCGGGTCCCACACCGGTGAGAACGGTGGCGCGTAGCCGAGGTCGAGTGACGTCATCTGCTCCACCGTCAGTCCGGCCGTCAGCGCGACCGCCGCGATGTCCACCCGTTTCGCCGCGCCCTCCCGGCCCACGATCTGGACGCCCAGCAGCCGGCCGGTGCGGCGCTCGGCGAGCATCTTGACCGTCATCGGGGAGGCGCCCGGGTAGTAGCCCGCCCGGCTGGTCGACTCGATCGTGACGGTCTCGAACTGGAGCCCGACCCGGCGGGCGTCCCGCTCGCGCAGGCCGGTGCGCGCGATCTCCAGGTCGCACACCTTGCTCACCGCGGTCCCGACCACGCCGGGGAAGGTGGCGTAGCCGCCGCCGACGTTGGTGCCGATGACCTGACCGTGCTTGTTGGCGTGGGTGCCGAGCGCGATGTGCCGCTGCTGCCCGGAGACCAGGTCGAGCACCTCCACGCAGTCGCCGCCGGCCCAGATGTTCTCGTGGCCGCGCACCCGCATCGCCCGGTCGGTGAGCAGGCCGCCGTGCGCGCCGAGCGGCAGCCCGGCCGCGCGCGCCAGCGCCGTGTCGGGGCGTACGCCGATGCCCAGCACGACCACGTCCGCCGGGTACTCGGCGTCCTCGGTGGCCACCGCCCGCACCCGCCCGTCCTGCCCGGTCAGCACCTTGGTGACCTCCGCCTCGCCGACCATGGCGATGCCGAGGCCCTCCATCGCCTCGCGCACCATGCGCCCCATGTCGGCGTCGAGCGTGGACATCGGCTCCGTGCCCCGGTTGACGACCGTCACCTCGTAGCCGCGCCGGATCAGCGCCTCGGCCATCTCGACGCCGATGTAACCCGCGCCGACCACCACCGCCCGGCGGCCGGCCGCGCGGGTCAGGGTGTCCAGCAGCGCCTGGCCGTCGTCGAGGGTCTGCACCCCGTGCACGCCAGGTGCGTCCACGCCTGGCAGGTCGGGGCGGATCGGACGCGCCCCGGTCGCGATCACCAGCTTGTCGTACGACGTCCAGGACTCGGCCCCGGTCTCGACCTCCCGCGCCCGCACCCGGCCTCCGGCCACGTCGATCTCGGTGACTTCCGTGCGCATCCGCAGATCGATGCCGCGCTCCCGGTGCTCCTCGGGGCCGCGGGCGATCAGGTCGTCCCGCTCGTCCACGTCGCCGGCCACCCAGTAGGGGATGCCGCACGCCGAGTACGAGGTGAAGTGGCCGCGTTCGAACGCCACGATCTCCAGCTCGTCGGGCCCGCGCAGCCGGCGCGCCTGTGACGCCGCGGACATTCCCGCGGCGTCGCCGCCGATCACGACCAGTCGTTCCGTTGAGTCCGTCATGCGAACACGTTAGGCGGCCACACCCGCCCACCCGTGCTCGGCAAGCCCTCCAGGCGCTGGTCGATGCGCGTCCACGTCATTGGCCTGT
Organism: Streptomyces similanensis; assembly: GCF_039543625.1. Lineage (NCBI taxonomy): Bacteria > Bacillati > Actinomycetota > Actinomycetes > Kitasatosporales > Streptomycetaceae > Streptomyces > Streptomyces similanensis. Next base: position 213,566 of record NZ_BAABKC010000011.1, read on the forward strand.
CGTGTCACCTTGTGACGATGGGCATCACGAGGGCGGCCAGCAGCGCCATGCCTGTGAGGCCGACAGCCAGGGGATCGCGAGTGGATGGGTGACGGTGTACGAGGTAGGCGAGGCCACCGAAGCCGACGATGCCGACTGACGCCAGCAATAGGGCGACGAGCAGGACGAGCCTTGACATGGAACTGACTTTCCTCACTGATTGGATCACGGATTTCTGCAATGGGGAATTTCATCGCCCCTGGCGCGTAAGGTCAGGCGGAAGCATCGATCCTTGTCACTTCGGGCGACATACGTCGGCTACTGTGAACGACCCGGTAGAAATTTCTCTGAGCCAGACGGCGACGCTGCTCGGCGGCGAGTCGTTTTGTCTTGCGGCGGACTCGTTCACCGATGGCTTCAGGGTTGGGGGAGCCGACGAAGGCAGCGGCTTCTGCCCACGTGGTGCCCTCGCCCTCCGCATAAGCGAAAACGATGTCGCGCTCCACTTGGTCCAAGCCGCGCAGGACAGCGTTGAGCCGCTCGTCCTCAAACACCCCATGAGCTATTCGCGGCAGCAGATCGGCCTCGGCGGCGATCAAGTCGTACAGGGAGATCCCGTCTCCCAGAACAGCGTCCAGGGACAGCACCCGCCCGTGGCGGGTACGGCGCTGCCACACGGGCACCAGTTGCCGGTGGATCGTCCGCGCCTCAGCCTTGAGCGCGCCGATGGCGGTTGGCGACAGATGGCCGTCAGACCACAAGGGCGCGCTCCAGTCGCCCAACAACGCGGTGGAGACTGCTTCCTGCCAACGCTTGCTACGCGGAACCACGAGCGCCCGTTTGGCGAGCAAGTCCAGTGAGCTCAGGACCAACTGGTCATCCGGCACAGTGCTGATGATGAACTGGGCGCGTAGCGCATCGACGAGATCAGGAGCATGGCGAGAAGGCCGAGGCATTCTCTGGAGCAGCGCATCTTCCGTCTGTAATTCCTCAGGGCCGGTGACCAGGTTGAGACCGGTCGGGTCCCCCTCGATATTCCGGGCCCCTTTGAGTTCCGTTGCCTTCCGTTGCGACCAGGAGGCCGGGCCGCGACTGTTCGCCACGCCCAGCATCATGGGTACCTCAGTCATTTCCCAGGCCGTCTCGAAGCTCATCGGCACAGGGAACGAGCCGGTGGGGGGCGAAGTGGGCAGCATGGCGTGTTCCTTCACTGAGCGAGTGATTCACCTCCCAGCCCTGGGCTGGAGTCATATCGGCGCAGTATCTTCACCGCAGTGGTGTGTTGTCCGTCACGCAAGTGCAAGAGCTGTCCGGCAGCCGTCGCGACCTCGCCGTGGCCTTCGGCCTGCCGGCGGTCCCTCATCGGGGCGCCTTCGGCCGGCCGCTCGGGCGGGAGAGCTCAAGGGGTCAGGGCTCACCGGTTTTCATTGGCCTCACCGCTGTGTCCACCGGGTGGTGGACACGGGACAGTCCTTCCGGTCGTACCGCGACGTCCGCCGTCGACGGAATCCTGGAGGCATGGCAGGAACAGCGGTGCGAGCGCGGCACTTGCGCAAGACGTATGGAGGGCGCGTCGCCGTCGACGGGCTCGACCTCGACATCCGGCGCGGTGAGATCTTCGGCATCCTCGGGCCGAACGGTGCCGGCAAGAGCACCACCGTGGAGATCCTGGAAGGGCACCGACGCCGCGACGGAGGCGAGGTGGAGGTACTTGGCGAAGACCCGGGGCACGCCTCGCGGCGCTGGAAGTCCAGGATCGGGATCGTCTGGCAGAACGAGGCCGTGACAGGCGAACTGTCGGTCGCCGAGACCGTACGGCACTACGCCCGTTACTTCCCCAACCCGCGCGAGCCCGAGGAGATCATCCACCTCGTCGGGCTCGACGAGAAGGCCAGCACTCGGGTCACCGCGCTCTCCGGCGGCCAGCGCCGCCGTGTGGACGTCGCCGTCGGCGTCATCGGCCGCCCCGAACTCCTCTTCCTGGACGAGCCGACCACAGGGTTCGACCCGGCGGCCCGGCGCCAGTTCTGGGAGCTGATCCGCTCGCTGGCCCGCGGCGGCACCACCATCGTGCTCACCTCCCACTATCTGGAGGAGGTCGAGGCCCTCGCCGACCGGCTGGCCGTCGTCGTCAGGGGCAAGGTGGTCGCCGAAGGCGACCCGGCCACCCTCGGCGGCCGCGCAGGCGCCCGGGCCACCGTTCGCTGGCGTGCCCCGGACGGTCCAAGGGAGTGCTACACGGACACGCCCACCCGTGTCATCAGGGAACTGGCCACGGCATTCGACGGCGAGGTCCCTGACCTGGCGGTGAAGCGACCCACGCTCGAGGACGTCTACCTGAGCCTCATCGAGCAGCAGGAGAAGACGGCATGACGCCGCAGCCCCTCGTGGGAAACCGCCCGGCCGACGAACTGCATCGGAACGGCGCAAGCGGCAAGCTGCCCGGCTCGTTCCGCCTCGGGCTGCTCCGCGGCGGTGTGGAGCTCAAGCAGTTCTTCCGGGCCAAGGAAGCCGTGGTCTTCACCTTCGCGCTGCCGATCGTCATGATGACGATGTTCGCCTCGATCTTCCACAACAGGATTCAGAACGCGGGAGTCACCGTCTCCCAGCTCTACGTCGCTGCCATGCTAGGCGCCGGCCTGATGTCGACCAGCTTCCAGTCTCTTGGCATCGGCATCGCCACGGAACGCGACGAGGGCTGCCTGCGCCGGCTGCGGGCCATGCCCTTGCCACGCAGCGCCTACTTCATCGGCAAGCTGTGCCTCGTCCTGCTGACCGGTGTCGCCGAGACCGTCTTGTTGCTCGTTGCGGGAGTCGCCTTCTTCGGCTTGGAATTGCCCACTGCTCCGGGCAAATGGTTCACCCTCGTCTGGGTGCTGGTGCTGGGCATGGTCTCCTGTTCGTTGCTGGGCATCGCGATGAGCAGCGTGCCGCGGCACGCGAAGAGCGCAGCCCCGATCATGACTCTGCCCTTTCTCATCCTCCAGTTCGTCTCCGGCGTCTACATCTCCATCGACAGTGTGTCCGGCTGGATGTTGGAGGTGGGCTCCCTCTTCCCGCTGAAGTGGATGTGCCAGGGTCTCCGTTCGGTCTTCCTGCCCGACCGGGCGAAGGTGCTGGAACAGGCGGGAGACTGGGAGCTCGGCCGGGTCGCCCTGGTTCTGGGCGCTTGGTGCATCGGAGGATTGGTTCTTTGCCTGACGACATTCCGCTGGAAGAACCGGCGCGACGGATGACCGTCACCTCGGCGGCTCCCCGGTCGGCTACCCACGTGGCGCACGCGTGGCAGCGCACCCCCTGGTTGTGGGACGTCCAACTCGGCATGGCACTGGTGACGGCGGAACTCTTCGTCGCCTTCTCGCACGGCTCGAAGCCCTGGGTCACGGCAGTGGACGCCTGGCTGCTGTTGTCGGTCCCGCTCTACGCGACGGTCGGCCGGCCCGCACTCCACCGAGACGCGGAGAACTCCCGTAGGGCGCTCAGCTTCTGCACCGGTGTGGCAGTGCTCTACACGCCCGCGGCGGTCGTCGCGCAGGAGACGTCCATCGCGATGGTCGTCCTCGCTCCCCTGTCCTACCTGTTGCTGTCCCGCTCGAAGGCCATCGCCTTCCTCCTGGTGTGCAACGTCGTGCCTCCGCTCTGCTGGACGGTGCTGTGGTGGGACGAGCCGGCACACCTCCTGCCCAGTCTGCTGATCGCCGCGTCGGTCGCCGGGTCCTGCCTGACCATCGGCGGCTGGGTGCAGAACATCGCTGTACAGAGCTCCGAACGAGCAGATCTTCTGCGCCAGTTGGAGTCGAGTCGCGACGAGTTGGCCCGGCTCTCCACCGCCCACGGCGCACTGCTGGAGCGCGAACGGCTTGCCCGCGAGATCCACGACACCCTGGCGCAGGGCTTCACCAGCCTCGTGATGCTTTGCCAGGCACTGCGGGGCGAACTGGACCCACGGGCCGAACAGGCTTGCCGGTACGTCGACTTGATGCACCGCACCGCCCGCGAGAACCTTGCCGAATCCCGCTCTCTGGTCGCCTCCCTCAGCCCAGCACAGCTGGACGACAGCGCTCTGGACGAGGCGGTACGGCGGCTCGGTGAACGGCTCGCCGAGGAACTCGGCATCATCGTGGACGTCCACGTCACCGGTACGCCGCGGACTCTTCCGCCGACAGTCGAGGTGGTGGCGCTCCGAGCCTCCCAGGAGGCGCTGTCCAACATCCGCAAACACGCGCACGCCGCACACGTCGACGTCTGCCTGGCCTACACCTCCGCCCACCTCGAACTGACGGTCCGCGACGACGGGCGCGGCTTCTCACCCACCGCTTCAGACGGCGGTTACGGCCTGCCCGGCATGCGGGCCCGGGTCACCGAGATCGGCGGGACGACCGAGGTGATCAGCGCCCCAGGGCAGGGCGCCACGCTGACCGTACGGTTACCGCAGCCGCCCTCCCGGACGACGCTTCCACTTATCCAGAACGGCTCCAGGAGACCCAGCGATGATCCGAATCCTGCTCGTTGACGACCACCCCGTGGTGCGGGAGGGACTGCGGGGCATGCTCGACGCCCACCCCGGCCTGGAGGTCGTCGGGAGCGCGTCCTCCGGCCCTGAAGGCGTGGCCCTGTGCGCCCGGCTGAGGCCCGACATCGTATTGATGGATCTGAGGATGCCTGGGGGAGACGGCGTCGAAGCTACCCGGAAGATCATCGCTGCACACTCCAGCACCACCCGCGTCGTAGTTCTCACCACTTACGAGACCGACCGCGACATCCTGCGCGCGGTGGAGGCCGGCGCGGCCGGCTACCTCCTCAAAGACGCTTCCAGCGCCGACCTGGCCGAGTCGATCCGGGCCGCGGCACGCGGCGATACGGTGCTCGCGCCCACCGTGGCAGCGGCGCTCGTCTCCCGGCTGCGCGGCGGCGAGCCGGACCGGCCGCAACTGTCCCAGCGGGAGCTGGAGGTGCTGAAGCTGGTCTCGCAGGGATGCACCAACTCCGAGATCGGCCACAGCCTGTTCATCGGTGAGAGCACGGTCAAGACCCACCTGCTCAGAAGCTTCGGCAAGCTCGGCGTCTCCGACCGCACGGCGGCGGTCACCCGCGCGATACGGCTGGGTCTGCTTCCGGTGGGATGACCGGTGGTCTGGGTACACCGAGCGGGTTTGGTCAGTCACGACAGGGCGTGTTCCACGCGGGCTCGTGCCTGGCGCTGACGGCGTTCTCCGCTTCCTGCTGCGGCTGTCGGCGGCGGACCTCGGTTCGTGCGCCCGTACGCCGCCACCAGCACCACCTGGCCCTCTCCGCTGAGACCACCTCACCCGTACCCAGCCAACGCATCAACCGGCCCCGGGCCACGGAACAACCTCCGACTCTCACGGGGGGCTTCCCCCTCCTGGCCGACGCCGGGCGCGTGCCCGGCCGGCCGCCCGGGGTGCCGCCCCGGCTCACTCGCCGTCCGGCCGACCGCTCTCCTCCGTGGCCGCCGGCGGCGGCGCCGACGACCCCCGCGGGGCGCCGGGCAGCGGTCCCAGCGCGGTCATCACGGGCGGCACGGGTGCGGCGGGCGCGGTGGCGGCCCGGCGCGGCCGCCGGTGTCGTACCACTCGCCACGCCACCACGAGCGCCGCCAGCACGACGGCGAACGGCAGCACCGCGCCGAGCGCCAGCGCGAGCCAGCGCACCACGGTGACGAACACGTGCCAGCCGCCCGCCACCGCGTCCCCGAAGCCGGGTGCGTCGTCCGCGGCGGCGGTCCGGTGCGCGGCCGTCCCGGACAATGACAGGGTGATGGTGGCCAGGCTCGTACGGTCCTTCAGGGACGCCTGCCGGCCGAGCAGCGACTCCAGGTCGGACTCGCGGCGGCTCAGCTCGCCCTCCAGCGCCACCACGTCGCCGATCCGGTCGGCCCGCTCCATCAGGGCGCGGACCCGGTCGACGCTCGCCCGCTGCGACCTGATCCTGCTGTCCACGTCGACGACCTGGTCGGTGACGTCCTCGGCCTTCGACGTGCGCTCCACCAGCCTGCCCGCGCCCTGCAGAGCGGTGAGCACGCCGTCGTACCGTTCGGCGGGCACCCGCAGCACCACCTCGGTCCGCTCGTGGCCGTCCTCGTCGCGGGTCGTGGTCTCGTCGCCGACGTAACCGCCCGCGTGCTCGACGGCCGTACGGGCCGCGTCCAGGGCCTTGGCGACGTCGCCGACCTCCACCGTCAGCGAGGCGGTGCGGACGATGTGGTCGGTGCCGAGCTTCGGCGCGGCGCTCGCCTTCGCCCCCGGAGCCGAGCCGCCGCTCTTGGCCGAGCCGCCGCTCCCGGACGAGCCGGCGTCCTGCGCGGAGGCGGCGTCGCCGCGGTACCCGCTCCCGGCGGCGCCGCCGGAGGCGGCCCTGTCGCCCCCGGCGGCCTTGTCGCCCGTGTCGGAGGAGCCGCCGTCCGCGCTGCACCCGGTGAGCGCGAGGGCCGCGGCGAGCAGCAGCCCGACCAGGGCGGAGGCGGGCCGGACCGAACGTGGTGCGTGCATGTGGGTGTACCCCCGGGGTCGTCGTGACCACTGACGCTCCTTCGACGCCGGGACCGCACGGAACGTTGGCGGGAAACGGTCCCGAAGAGGTCACGGTCGCGACTCGCGCCGGACACCGCGCCCGAGCACCGCGCCGGACACCGCGCGCGACGGGACCACCGGCCCCGGACGGAACCACCGGCACCCCGCCGGGACCACCGGCACCCCCGCCGGGACCACCGGGCCCCGCCGTCACTGTCAGTGGTGTTTGAGAGAGTGGGGCCATGAGCGCAACGGGTACGGACAGCACGGGGCACGTCGTCGTCATCGGGGCCGGGATCGCGGGCCTGGCCGCCGCGCACCGCCTGCTGCAACGCGGGGCGCGGGTGACCGTGCTGGAGGCGTCCGACCGGGTCGGCGGCAAGCTGCTGCCCGGCGAGATCGCCGGGGTGCGCGTCGACCTGGGCGCCGAGTCGATGCTGGCCCGTCGCCCCGAGGCGGTGGGCCTGGCGCGCGAGGTGGGCCTCGCCGACGCGCTCCAGCCGCCGGCCACCGCCACCGCCTCGATCTGGACCCGCGGCGCCCTGCGCCCGATGCCCAAGGGCCACGTCATGGGCGTCCCCGGCGCCGCCGCCGCGCTCGCCGGAGTGCTCTCCGAGGACGGCCTCGCCCGTATCGAGCGCGACGCGCGGCTGCCCCGCACCGAGACCGGCGACGACGTGGCGGTCGGCGAGTACGTCGCGGCGCGCCTGGGCCGCGAGGTCGTCGACCGCCTGGTCGAGCCCCTGCTCGGCGGGGTCTACGCGGGCGACGCCTACCGCATCTCGATGCGCTCCGCCGTCCCCCAGCTCTTCCAGGCCGCCCAGCGGCACGACTCGCTCACCGAAGCCGTCCGCGCCATCCAGGCCGCGGCGGCGGCGAACGCGCGGACGGCCGGACCGGTCTTCACGGGCATCGAGGGCGGCGTCGGGCGGCTGCCCCTCACGGTCGCCGAGTCGGTGCGGGCGCGCGGCGGCGAGCTCCTCACCGGCGCCCCCGTCACCGAGCTGCGCCGACGGACGCCGGCGGGCTGGCGGATCACGGCCGGGGACCGGGTGCTCGACGCCGACGCGGTGGTCGTCGCCGTGCCCGCGCCGGCCGCCGCCGCGCTGCTGAGCGCCGAGTCGCCCGGGGCCGCCGCCGAACTGCGGGCCGTCGAGTACGCCTCCATGGCGCTGATCACCCTCGCCTACCGCCGCTCCGACGCCGACGCCGCCCTGCCCGACGGCAGCGGCTTCCTCGTGCCGCCCGTCGACGGACGGACCATCAAGGCGTCGACCTTCGCCTCCCGCAAATGGGGCTGGATCGCCGACCAGGACCCGGACGTGACGGTGCTGCGCACCTCCGTCGGACGGTACGGCGAGACGGAAGTGCTCGGCCGCGCCGACGCCGACCTGGTCGACGTCTCCCGGCACGACCTGCGCGAGGCCGTCGGCCTGACCGCCGCACCCGTGGAGACCCGCGTCACCCGATGGACCGACGGACTGCCCCAGTACCCGGTCGGCCACCACGCGCGCGTGGCCCGCATCCGCGCGCACGTCGGCGAACTGCCCGGCCTCGCGGTGTGCGGCGCGCTCTACGACGGCGTCGGCATCCCCGCCTGCGTGGCCAGTGCGTACGCCGCCGTCGACCAGCTCGGCGGCGACCTGACGGCCGTGCGGGAACTCACCGCCGCCCCGGTGCGGAGCCGGCACGGCGGAGCGGGAGAATAAGCCCATGAGTGACGAAGCCTCCACCACCGAGTCCGGCCGCATCCCGAACAAGGGCAAGCTGGCAAAGGACCTCAACGAGGTCATCCGCTACACGCTGTGGTCCGTCTTCAAGCTGAAGGACGTACTGCCCGAGGACCGCACGGGCTACGCCGACGAGGTGCAGGAGCTGTTCGACCAGCTCGCCGCCAAGGACGTGACCATCCGCGGCACCTACGACGTCTCCGGCCTGCGCGCCGACGCCGACGTCATGATCTGGTGGCACGCCGAGACCAGCGACCAGCTCCAGGAGGCGTACAACCTCTTCCGCCGCACCAAGCTCGGCCGCGCGCTGGAGCCGGTGTGGTCGAACATGGCGCTGCACCGCCCCGCCGAGTTCAACCGCTCGCACATCCCGGCGTTCCTCGCCGACGAGACGGCCCGCGACTACGTCAGCGTCTACCCCTTCGTGCGCTCCTACGACTGGTACCTGCTGCCCGACGAGGACCGCCGCCGGATGCTCGCCGACCACGGCAAGATGGCCCGCGGCTACCCGGACGTGCGCGCCAACACCGTCGCGTCCTTCTCCCTCGGCGACTACGAGTGGATCCTCGCCTTCGAGGCCGACGAACTGCACCGCATCGTCGACCTCATGCGCCACCTGCGTGCCTCGGAGGCCCGCCGGCACGTCCGCGAGGAGGTCCCGTTCTTCACCGGCCGCCGCAAGGACGTGGCCGAGCTGGTCGCCGGCCTGGCCTGACCGGCCGAGCACGTCTGACCGGCCGAGCACGGCCCGGCGTCCCGCGCTCACCGGAGCACGGGACGCCGGGCCGGATCACTTCCCGTTCCGGGGCCGGGCGGCGGCGCGCGCCTTCAGCGCGGCGCGCAGCTCCTTCTTGCGAAGGTCCCGGAAGGTGGGCCGGTTCGGCTGCGGCTCCGGGTGCGCGGCGCAGGCCGCGTCCAGGGCCGGAACCCGGCCCTGGAGCAGATACGCGTCCAGGTACGCGTTGACGCACCGGTTCGGCCCGTAGCCGACGCCGTGCGCGCCCGCGCCCCGCTCGGTCACCAGCACCGAACCCGCCAGCCGCCGCCGCAGCTCGACCGCGCCCTCGTACGGCGTCGCCGCGTCCCGCTCGGCAGCCAGCAGCAGCGTCGGCGGCAGCTCACCGGGCGCCGTCCGCACGTCCAGGGGCCGCTGCCGGGGGCCCGTCCAGTAGGCGCACGGCAGGTTCATCCACGCATTGCCCCACGTCTCGAACGGCGCCGTCCGCGCCAGCCGGGTGTTGTCCCGGTCCCACACCGCGAAGTCGGCGGGCCAGGCCGCGTCGTTGCACTCCACGGCCGCGTAGACCGCGGCGCCGTTCTCCGCCTCCGCCGCCCCCTCCGCGCCCGGCGCGGCCATCGTGACCAGCGGCTTGCCGTCGCCCTTCAGATACGCCGACAGGGCCTCGGCGCTGCCCGGCCAGAAGTCGTCGTAGTAGCCGACGTTCAGGAACGCGGCCTGCAACTGCCCGGGGCCCACCTTGCCGCCCGCCGGCTTCGCGGCCAGCCGCCCGCGCGCCTTGTCGTACGACGCCTGCACCGCGGCCGCCGTACGCCCGAGCCGGTACGCGGAGTCGTGCCGCGCCACCCACTTCTTGAAGTCCGTCCAGCGGCCCTCGAACGCGGCCGACTGCGCCAGGTTGTTGCCGTACCAGATCCGCGCGGGGGCGGGGTCGACCACCGAGTCGAACACCATCCGGCGCACGTGCGAGGGGAACAGCGCCGCGTACAGCGCGCCGAAGTAGGTGCCGTAGGAGGCGCCCATGAACGTCAGCCGCCGCTCGCCCAGCGCCGCCCGCAGCACGTCCAGGTCACGGGCGTTGGCGAGGGAGGTGTAGTGGCGCAGGGCCGGACCCGCGCGCCGGGCGCAGTCGCGGGCGTACGCCCTGGCCTCGGCGACGCGCTGCTTCTTGTACGCCGCCGTGGGCTTGATCGGCGGGAAGGTCGGCGCCTTGAGGAAGGTCTTGGGGTCCCGGCAGGACAGCGGCGCCGAGCGGCCGACCCCGCGCGGGGCGTAGCCGACGAGGTCGTAGGCGGCGGCGATCCGCTTCCACTCGGGCGCGAGCCCGACCAGCGGGAAGGACATGCCGTCGCCGCCGGGACCGCCCGGGTTGAATACCAGGGCGCCCTGCCGGGGCACCGCGCGCCTGCCGTCGCGCGGGTCCTTGCGGGTGGCCCGGACCCGGCTGACGGTGAGCCGGATCTGCTGGCCGTCGGGGCGGGCGTAATCGAGGGGCACGGACACCGTGCCGCACTCCATCGCGACCGGCAGCTTCGCGGTCTCCGCGCACGGGCGGAAGCGGATGCCGGCCTTCTCCGCGCGCGCCGCGGCCACGATCGTGCCGCGCAGCTCCGCCGCCCCGCCGGGCACCGCCCGCGCGCTCGCGGGCACACCACCGGCCGGGACGGCGAGGGCGGTCAGGATCAAGGAACCGGCGGCCGTGCAGACGGCTGCTGCTCTCATCGCGTATCCCCTTCGGCGCGCGGCGGCTTCGCTGCCCGGCGGCAGCGATTCGAGGGCCGGCGGCAACAGAAGGGATGTTTGGTGCGTCCGTGGAGCGAGGCAAGCACCGCACGGCCGGTGTCGGCGCCAATGCGCCCGACGCGCCCCGCGTGGGCGCGCACTCCGTCTTGAGCACCCGCGCGCCCCCCACGTCGGCGGCCGTGACCGGTCGGCGGCCGGTCACTCCCGCCAGGGCTGGTCGCGGTGGGTGAAGGCGGCCCGCAGTTCCGGTTCGCCGATCGCGCGGATGCCCCGGACGGCCACGGAGGCGAGGTACGACCGCTCGTCCCCGGCGCCGCCCCCGGCACGGTCCGCGCGCCGGGCCACTGTCCCGAGCAGCCGCTGCCCGGCCGGGGAGGCCCAGCGCGCGTGGGGGTGGATCTCGACGCGGGCTATGGCCAGGCAGCTCAGGGTGAGCGCGAGGGGCAGCGCGAACCACAGGGCGATCAGCCCGCGCGGCATCCCGGTCGGGCCGGGCAGGAGCAGCGCGGCCGCGCCCAGCGCCAGGACGGCCAGCGCGGCGGCCCGCACCTGGCGGACCCCGGAGGAGACGTCGGCCGCCGACCCCTCCGGCACGGCGAGCCCGGCGCTGACCAGGCGGTCGGCGAGGCCGCGCACCGAGTCGGCGGCGGCCAGCGCGGCGCGCACCGGCGCGATCCGGGACTGCCCCTCCGGGCCGATCGCCCCTATCGCGGAGCGCTCCATCTCGTCCCGGCCGCGCGGGTCCACGACGGTCGCCCAGCCGGTGTGCGCGAGCAGCAGCCGCCGTTGGCGGGCCATGGAGACGAGGGTGACCTCGGCGACGCGGGCCGGGCCTCCGGACAGGAACGCGGCCTCGTACAGGGTCAGGTCGTGGTCCCGGTCCGCGGGCGCGGCGCCGGTGTCCCAGGCGGCGGCGCGGACGGCGGCCAGACACAGCCGGGTGCACGCGACGCCGGCGACGGCCCAGGCGGGCAGCAGGAGGAGTACCCAGAACATGACAAGTTTCTATGCCAGCGGCCCGGGAAACTCCATGCCCTGTTCACATTCCGGACCAGCTGTGGCCGGTATGTGACTTTCCGTTTGTTTCCCGAGGTCAGGGAGTTGCCGTCGGTGACTGCGGGGGCGGCCTCGATGCGGCAGGCGGCAGGACGTACGTCGGTGCCGCCGACCCACCGGACGGCGTGAGCGGCACGATGTCGCCGGGGGCCGCCATGCTCGGCACGGCGGTCGAGGCGGCGGCGGTGTCCGCCGGGTCGGCGCCGGCGGTCAGGTCGCGGGCGATCGAGGCGAAGTCGACGTCTCCGGTGGCCTCCAACGCCCTGACGCAGCCCAGGACCGTCGTCGCCGCGTCGTCGGCGAGGTCGCGCACCAGGGAGTTCTGGGTGCTCGCGCGCACCTGGGCGACGCGTTCGAGGAGTTGTCCGTAGGCCAGGCGCGGGAGGTTGGCGAACAGGCGGTCGTACTCCTCGCCCTCGGCCCCGTCCAGGGTGGTCAGCGACTGCTTCTGCCGGGCGGTGGGCTCGTTGGGCAGCGGCAGCCCGAGCCGGGCCGCCACGTCGCGCGTCCGCCGGTCGAGGAAGACGTACCCGTCCACGAGGCGGCGGCCCGCCGTGCGCACGGCGTCGGTGGTGCCCCGTTCCTCGGCCCGCTCCCCGGCGGGCGCCCCCCACAGCCCGGCGAGCCGGACCTGGGTGAGGAAGTCGCGGTCCTGCCCGGACAGCGGCCCGTACGGCGTCGCCACGGTCCGCGCGCTCAGCGGCTCCGCCGGCGCGGCGGGCCGGTCGGCGTACGACCAGAGCGGGACGAGCAGGGCCACGACGGTGCCGGCCAGCACCGAGACGATGATCCCGGTGCCGCTGAGGATGCCTCGGCCCGGCACGGGGCGTCGGGGTCGCATGAGGCGCCTCCTGTCGCGGCACCGCACGTCAGCGCGCCACGGGCGTGAGTGAAGGGTTCGCATAGTACTGCGGCCCGGCGCCCGCCCCGAACCGCCGGGTGCCACGCCCGGCGCCGGCTGTCGCGGGCGGCCGTCGCGGGCGGCGGTCTTTTGCCGGCCCGGCCCTCAGCCGGACTGCCGGTCAGGGGGACCGCCGGTCAGCGGGATTGGCCGCCCGCCGGGCTGGTCGCTCGCCAGGTGCCGCGTCCGGCGGTCCGGCGTCGGCTGTTGCGGGCGGCCTTCGCAGGCGGCGGTCTTTTGCCGGACCGGCCCCAGCCGGATCGCCGGTCAGGGGGTCCGCCGATCAGGGGGGCCGGCCGCCCGCCGGACCGGCCGTCAGTGGGACCGGCCGCCCGTCGGACTGGGCACCCGCCGGACCGGCCCTCAGCGGCGCAGCAGTACGCGGCGGGCCGCCCTGGCCGCGCGGACCGCCGGTCTGCTGGACCTGGGCGCGGGCCCGGACCGCTCCAGCCACCAGGCGCGCAGCGCCCGCCGGGCCTCGGCGTCCTCGGGCCGCCCGGCGAGCAGCAGCGAGGCCGCGAACTCCATCGCGTCCTGCCGGTAACCGCCGCCCATCGGGTGCCCCTGCGCATGGGCCAGGAACGCGGGGCGGTAGCCGGCGCCCAGGATCACCGGCAGCTCCGGCGCGATCCTCGCCACCACGTCCGCCCGCTTCGAGGCCAGCGCCCGCGCCTGTACCGCCAGGCGCCCCCGGTCGAACCCCTCCGGCGCGGGCGTCCCCGCCACCAGCGCCGACAGCAGCGCGGTCTGCGCGAGCCCGAGCCGCTGCCGCGCCGCCTCGGTACCGGGGAGCTCGGCACCGACGGACTCGGCACCGATCGCCTCCGTACCGGCGGACTCGGCACCGATCGCCTCCGTACCGGCCGTACCGGCCGTACCGGCACGGACCGTCCCGCCCCCGGCGGGCTCGGCGCCGGCCGTTCCGTCCTCGGCGGACTCCGCACCGACAGCCCCGTACCCGGCGGGCTCGGCCGCAGGGGTCTGCGCCGCCGGAGTGGCGGGTGCGGGCGGCGTCCCGGGGTCGGCCGCCGCCCGCCGCGGGTGGGCCGCCGCCACCGTACGGCCCAGCTCCACCGCCTTGCCGATCGCCGCCAACTCCCGCTCCAGCTCGCCGAGTTCGGGGAAGTTCTCGTCGCGTTCCAGCAGGACGCCGGGCGGGGTCACGCGGGAGGCGAGGTCGGTCAGGATGTCGAGGACCGGTTCCGGGACCGGGTGGGCATGGCTGTCGTGCCAGACGCCGTCCCGCTCGAAACCGCCCGCCACATGCACGTACGCGAGGGCTTCGAGCGGGAGTTCGGCCAGCGCGCGGGCCGGGTCCTCGCCCTGGTTGACGTGGTTGGTGTGCAGGTTGGCCACGTCGATCAGCAGCCGCACCCCGGTACGGTCGGCCAGTTCGTACAGGAACTGCCCCTCGGTCAGATCCTCGCCCGGCCACGACAGCAGCGCGGCGATGTTCTCCACGGCCAGCGGCACGGGCAGCGCGTCCTGCGCGACGCGGACGTTCTCGCACAGCACGTCCAGCGCGTCCCGGGTGCGCGGCACCGGCAGCAGGTGCCCGGCCTCCAGCCGCGGCGACGCGGTCAGCGCGCCGCCCGCCCGCACGAACGCGATGTGCTCCGTCACCAGCGGCGCGCCCAGCACTCGGGCCCGCTCGGCCAGCGCGGTCAGCCGGCCCTCGTCGGGCCGCTCGGCCCCGCCGAGGCCGAGCGAGACCCCGTGCGGCACGACGGTCACCCCGCGCGCCCGCAGCCGCAGCAGCGACTCGGGCAGGTGGCCGGGGCACAGGTTCTCGGACACGACCTCGACCCAGTCGACGTCCGGCATCCGCTCCACCGCGTCCGCGATCTCCGGCCGCCAGCCGATCCCCGTCCCCAGCCGCTGCATCGTCCCCGCCACCCTCTTCCCCCCCCGGCCGCCGGGCGTCGGGCGCCCGGCTTCGTGATCCGCGCAGGACGCGCGTGCAGGGGGTATGGCCCCGGCGCGACGCCGCGAACCCCGCGCCCCGCGCCTTCAGAGCAACATTTGAGGTTCGCCGCCGGGTCGCGGCCCTAGCGCAGCGCCGGATGGTCGGCGACCACCGTGGCCGAGCCGGGGGCGATCTCCGTGAACCCCGCGTCGCGCACCAGCGGGAGGCCGCAGGCGGTGAGGTCGCGCCACTGACCGGGCGCGGCGGTGCGCACGGCGAGCGGGTAGCCGGCCGCGCGCCAGGCGGCCCGCTGCTCGGACGTCAGCTCCCACCAGGCGAGCTGGGCGCCGTGGCCCGCCTGGGCCATCGCCTTGCCCGCGGACATCTCCAGACCGGGGTTGAGCCAGAGCACCGGCACGCCCGGCTCGGGGTCGGCGGGCGGCTCGGGGTCGTCCAGGTCGGTGCCGGAGACCTGGAGCTTGGCCAGGTCCTTGGGCCAGCCGTCCAGCGGGACGGGCGGGAAGACCCGTACCTCCGCCGCCTGCCCGGTGACCGTGACGCCGTCCAGCGCCTCGGCGCGCCGCCACTCCGCGCCGCGCGCCCGGCGCACCACCTTGCGGATCCGGGCGTCCTGCCAGTCCCGCACGGCCCGCGCCCACTCGCCCTCGCCGAGCGAGCGCTCGTCGCCGAGCAGCACCAGCACCGCGCGGGCCGCCGTCTCCAGCGCGTCGGTACGGGCCGGGGGAGCGGCGCGCTCGATGCGTACGACCAGCGGCAGTACGTACTGGGGCGCCTCGTCGCGGGTGCTCGGCTCGGACCGGAAGGGGCTGTCCCCGGGGACGGCGGCGGTGGTGGTGGCGGTGGTCTCGTCGGTGCTCACGCCCTCCAGTCTGCCAGCCGGGTGATCGGCGCCCCGGACCTGTGGGCGGCTCACCCGGAGCAGGCGGTGCGCTGCGCCTCCTGCCACTCGCAGACGGGGCACAGCGTGATCCCCTTGTACGACTCGGGGTACTCCGTCGGCTCGCGGCACAGCACGCACTCCGCGTACGGCGGCCCCTCGGCGGCGGGCGGCCGGGCGGCGTCGATCAGGCAGTAGCCGTCACCGCCACCGCTGCCGTCGCTGCCGCCATCACCGACACCGCCGCCGCCGTCCTCGGCCGTCCCGGCGCGGTCCTCGCCGACCCCGTCGTCATCGTCGTCCTCGCTCATGACACCAGCGTAGGACGGCGGGACGGCCCGCCCCGGGGCCGGCTCAGGCGTGGCCGCTCGTCGCACCGATCAGCTCGGACACCTTCACGAAGCGGTAGCCCTTCGCGCGCAGCTGCGGCACGACCGTGCGCACGACGTGCTCGGTGGTCGGGGCGGCGCTGCGCGTGCAGTGCATGACCACGACCGAGCCGGGCTTGACCCCGTCGAGCACCTGCCGGGCCACCGCGTCCGCGTCCGTCGCGAATGCGTCGCCGCTCACCACGTCCCACTGCACCGCGGTGACGCCGAGCGGGCCGAGGGTGCGCAGCACGTCGCTGTCGTAGCAGCCGCCGGGGAAGCGCAGGTACGGCATGACGTGCCGGACGCCCGCCTTCTGGAAGGCGGTGTACGCGCGCTCCACGTCCGCGCGGATCCCGTCCTCGGAGATCGTCGGCAGGCCGTAGCAGTCGTCGGTGAAGGCGTAGTGGCTGTAGGTGTGGTTGGCGAGTTCGAACTGGGGATCGGAGCCGATGGCGCGGGCCTCGTCCGGGTAGGTCTCGGCCCACTTGCCGGTCATGAAGACGGTGGCCGGCACCTTGAGGGAGCGCAGCGCGGCGATGAGCCCCGGGTTGTCGAAGTGCTCGCCCGCCTTGGCGCGCGGCCCCTCGTCGGCGGTCATGTCGGCGTCGAAGGTGAGCGCGACCGTCTTGCCCCCGGTCCGTGGACCGTTGGTGAAGACGGGGGTCAGCCCGCCGGGCCCGGGAGTGAGGGTCGGCGGTTTGGTGGGGGCGGTGGCGGAGGGCTTGGCGGGAGCGTGCTCGGACTTGGTGGGGGCCGGGTGGCCGGCGTGCGGGGCCTGCGTGGTGGTGGAGCCGCAGGCGGCGAGGGCGGTGAGGGCGGCGCTCAGGGCGCAGGCCGCGGTGATTCGTCGTACCAGTGAGATCACCGGACGAATCTAGGACGCTCTCCGGTCATATGAACGGCGGCACGGCCGTCCGGGCCGGGCGCGGTCACCCGCTCGGTGGCTCGGAGCCCGGCTCCGCCGTCGCGCCGGGAACCGGCTCGGGCTCACCCGCGGGGCCGGGTTCCGGTCCGGGTCCGGTTCCCGGGCCCGGCTCGGTCTCGCGTGCGGCGGCGTCGGCGGCGGCCCGTACGGGGGTGACGGAGGCGGGGTCGGCGGCCGGGCGCGCCGGGGTGAAGGGCTTGGAGCCGTTGGCGAGCGGCCTCGGGGGCTCGGGCACGGGGGCCGGTGCCGGTGCGGGCGCCGGTGCTCCCGGCGCCGGCTGCTGGGCCTTCTCCAGGAAGCGCAGCAGCTCCACCGGGAAGGGCAGCACCAGGGTGGAGTTCTTCTCGGTGGCCACGGCGGTCACCGTCTGGAGCAGGCGCAGTTGCAGCGCGGCGGGCGTGTCCGCCATCTGCTGCGCGGCCTCGGCGAGCTTCCTGGACGCCTGGAGCTCGGCGTCCGCGTTGATGATCCGGGCCCGCCGCTCCCGGTCGGCCTCGGCCTGCCGGGCCATGGAGCGCTTCATCGTGTCCGGCAGGGACACGTCCTTGATCTCGACGCGGTCGATCTGCACGCCCCAGCCGATGGCCGGGCTGTCGATCATCAGCTCAAGGCCCTGATTGAGCTTCTCCCGGTTGGACAGCAGGTCGTCCAGGTCGCTCTTGCCGATGATCGAACGCAGCGAGGTCTGCGCCATCTGGGACACCGCGAACCGGTAGTCCTCCACCTGGATGACGGCGTTGCCCGCGTCGACCACCTTGAAGTAGACGACCGCGTCCACCCGCACGGTCACGTTGTCCCGGGTGATGCCCTCCTGGGCGGGGATCGGCAGCGTGACGATCTGCATGTTGACCTTGTAGAGCCGGTCCACGAACGGCACGATCATCGTGAAGCCCGGCGAGCGCACCGTCCCGGCGAACCGGCCGAGCCGCAGCACCACCCCGCGCTCGTACTGTTTGACCACCCGCGCCGCCCCGGCCACGTACACGAGCCCGGCACAGCCGGCGGCAATCACGGCGGTCAGTACGTCCTCGACCATGATGACGACTCCTCGACCAGTCGCCCACGCGCCCGATCCGGCGCCTGCCTCCACGATAGGCCCGCCCCGACGGCCCGGTCGACCCGTCGGAGCACGGCGGGCGGGACGGCCGGACCGGGCGCCCGCGGCGAGCCGCCCGGCCCGCGGCCGTACGCCGCCGCCCCGGTGGACGGCGTCCGGGGCGGCGGCGTACGGGGCGGTACGGGGCGGCGGAGCCCGGCGCGGCGCCCTCAGCCCGGCGGAGCCGGCAGCCGCGCCGGTTTGGTGCTCAGCTTCACCGGCTCGGTGCCCGCCGCGCTGTGCCGCTCGGCCCAGGTCTCCAGCGCCAGGCGGCAGGCGTGGTCCAAGTGGTGCAGCCCGGCCAGATGCAGCTCGACGGGCCGGTCCTGGGGCAGCGCCTCCAGGCTGTCGAGGATCCGGGGCAGCCGCAGGAAGGTCGCGTTGCCCGACAGATACGCCTGCACCGGCCCCGCGCCCTTGTCGACGACCTCCAGCCGCACGTGCGAGGCGTCCCAGGCGGTCTTGGCCACCGACAGGGCCAGACCGATCAGCACCCCCTCGAACATGTTCACCAGGACGATCGACACGGCCGTGGCCACCAGGATCACCGCCTCGCCCCGGTGCCCCCGCCACAGCGACGCCAGCCGGCGGAACGGGATGAGCTTCCAGCCCGCGTGCACCAGGATGCCCGCGAGCGCGGGCAGGGGTATGAGCGCCAGCGCGGAGGGCAGCAGGGCCGCGAACACCAGCAGCCACACCCCGTGCAGCACCCGCGAGGTCTTGGTGCGGGCGCCGGCCTGGACGTTGGCGGAGCTGCGCACGATCACCGCGGTCATCGGCAGCGCGCCGAGCAGCCCGCACACGGTGTTGCCCGCGCCCTGGGCCAGCAGTTCCTTGTCGTACCGGGTGCGCGGCCCGTCGTGCAGCCGGTCCACGGCCGCCGCGCTGAACAGGCTCTCCGCGGAGGCGATGAGGGTGAAGGCGGCGATGGTGCCGTAGATCGCGGGGTCGGCCAGCGCGCCGAAGGCCGCGGCGCCGGGCGGCTGGACCGCGTCGAGCAGCCCCCGCACCTGGACCGTGGCCACCGGCAGGTCGAGCAGCCGGGAGACGAGCGCGGCCAGCAGCACCGCGACGAGCGCCCCCGGCACCGCCCGCGCCCGCCGGGGCAGCCGCGGCCACAGCACCAGCACGGCGACGGTGCCCGCGCCGATCGCGAGCGAGGCGGGCGCCCGGGTCCCGGCGAGCGCGTCGAGCAGCGCCCCCGGAAGCCCGGTGATCTTGTCGATGCCGGAGGCCGGGGCGCGCAGTCCGGCCGCCGCGTACAGCTGGCCCGCGATGATCACGAGGCCGATGCCGGCCAGCATGCCCTCGACCACCGACACCGAGATGGCCCGGAACCAGCGGCCCAGCCGCAGCGCGCCCATGGTGAGCTGGAGCAGCCCGGCGGCCAGCACGAGCACGCCGAGCGCGGGCAGGCCGAACGCGCGGACGGCCTCGAACACCAGCACCGTCAGCCCGGCGGCCGGACCGGACACCTGGAGGCTGCTGCCCGGGAGCAGGCCGGTGACGATGCCGCCCACGATGCCGGTGACCAGCCCGAGTTCGGCCGGCACCCCGGAGGCGACGGCCACGCCGACGCACAGCGGCAGCGCGACCAGGAAGACGACGAGGGAGGCGGCGAAGTCCTGCCGCAGGAAGGGGAACCTGCCCCGCGGCGTCGGCACGGCGGCGCTCACAGCGCCGTGAACAGGTCGGACTGCGGCCGGTGCGCGAGGACGGCGCCCGTGTGCACTTCGTAGTACCAGGCGTGCAGGTTCAGCACGCCGTCCGCGAGCTTGCGCTCCACGCACGGGTACGAGCGCAGCCGCAGCACCTGGGCCAGGACGTGGCTCTGCACGGCCTCGGCCACGCACGGGTCCTCGGCCGGCCCGGTCGGCAGCGGCGTCGCGCCGGTCAGCCAGTCGCGCACGGCCGGTACGGCGTCGAGGTCGTCGCCGCGCACCAGCGCGCCCACGGCGCCGCAGTGCGAGTGGCCGCAGACGACGATGTCGCGCACGCCGAGCACCTGCACGGCGTACTCGATGGTGGCCGTCTCGCCGCTGGGGCGGTCGGCGTACGGGGGCACGATGTTGCCCGCGGTGCGCAGCTCGAACAGCTCGCCGGGCCGGGCGCCGGTGATCAGGGCCGGGACGACCCGGGAGTCGGAACAGGTGATGAACAGGACCTCGGGGGACTGGCCGGCGGCGAGTGCGGCGAACTCCTCGGGGCGCTGTCCGAACGTACGGGCGTTGTCGATGAGGGGTTGCATGAGGCTCCTCCTGGCGCGCGGCGGGGCGCGCGTCGGGCGTGCACGACTGAAGTGGGGGAGAGGATCGCTGAGGTGCGGCAGCCGGCCGCCGGGGTGCGGCAGGGACTGCCTGAGGTGTCGTGGCGGGCTGCTGAGGTGCGGCGGTGGATTGCCGCCGGGGTGGAAACGGACCGCCCGGCCGTTCAGTGGCGGAAGACCTGGAGCGCGGCCGGGGTGCGGCCGGGGACCGGTCTCGGTGCGCGGGAACACGCGGCGCCGGCCGTCGCCGCCTCGTGGGCGGCGGCACGGCCGGGCGCGGGCGCGGGGCGCTCAGCGGGCCGGGGGCCCGGGTCGTGGGCCCGGTGGCGGTCGCGGGTGCGCAGTGGCCCGGCGGGGCCGACGCCGGTGGGGTCGCACGCGCGGGAGGCGGCGCGTTCCTCACGTGGCGCGGCGCCGGTGGGCGCCGTCGGCGGCCGGTCCTCGGCCCGGACGGGACCGAATGCCTGTGCGGATGCGAAGGACGGAGCGGGCGCGAGGAAGGCGAGCGCCAGCAGTGCGGCGGCGAGGAGCGCGAGCGCGGTCCTGGCCGTGGTGCCTCGTCCCATGCGCCCCCCTCCGCCCGCCCGATGTCTCTCGTAACGACCAAGAATTGGTCAACGAATGGTCAAGAGACACGGTAGCGGTGCGGAGTCGTTTGCTGGGTTAACACCACGTTACGTGGTCGACTGCGCCCGAAAAGTGAGGGTTGTTTGGCGAGAACCGATCTCCGGGCCGGGCCTCGGGCTCCCTTCCGGGTCCCGGACCCCCGGCCGGGACGGCCGGGACGGCCGGGGCTCAGGACTCCTGGACGAGTCCCTTGGCGTCCCGGGCGAGCGCGGTCAGCCGGGATATCGCACGGAAGTACTTCTTGCGGTAGCCGCCGTTCAGCATCTCCTCGCTGAACAGCCGGTCGAAGGGCGCCCCGGAGGCGAGGACGGGAACCTCGCGGTCGTAGAGGCGGTCGGCGAGCACGACCAGCCGCAGCGCGGTCGACTGGTCCGGCACCGGCCGCACCCCGGTCAGGCAGACCGCCCCGAGACCGTCGGTCAGCGCGCCGTAGCGGCTCGGGTGCACCTTGGCCAGGTGGTCCAGGAGCTGCGGGAAGGCGTCCAGCGAGGCGTTCTCGGTGGCGTGGGCCGCCTGCGTCACCTGCTCGTCGGTGAACGGCGCCGGCGCCTCGGGCAGCCCCCGGTGGCGGTAGTCCTCGCCGTCGATGCGCAGCGCCCGGAAGTGCGCGGACAGGCCCTGGATCTCGCGCAGGAAGTCGGCCGCCGCGAACCGGCCCTCGCCGAGCTTGCCCGGCAGCGTGTTGGAGGTGGCGGCCAGTGCCACGCCCGCGTCGACCAGACGGCCCAGCAGCGTCGAGACGAGCACTGTGTCGCCCGGGTCGTCCAGCTCGAACTCGTCGATGCACAGCAGCCGGTGGCCGGACAGGGTCTCGACCGTCTTCTGGAAGCCCAGGGCGCCGACGAGGTTGGTCAGCTCCACGAACGTGCCGAACGCCTTGCGGGCGGGCTCGGCCGGGGTGGCGTGCCACAGGGAGGCCAGCAGGTGGGTCTTGCCGACGCCGTAGCCGCCGTCGAGGTAGACCCCGCGCGGACCGGCCGGCGCCTTGGCGGCCCTGCCGCGCCCGAAACCGAACAGACCGCGTCTGGCCCCGCCCGCCTGCGCCCCGTCGAGCCCGGCGGCGAACCCTTCCAGGACCCGCACCGCCTCGGTCTGGCTGGGCTGGTTCGGGTCCGGGAGGTACGTCGCGAAGCGCACCGCGTCGAAGCGCGGCGGCGGCACCATCTCGGCGACCAGCCGGTCCGCCGGTACGTGCGGCTCGCGGGCGCACAGGGAGAGCGGGGCGGCTTCGGTCACGGGACTGGTCCCGGCGGCGGCTGTGGAAGAGGACACGGTTCCCCATGGTAAGCGGCGTGGAACACTGCACGGCATGCGACGCCTGTTCCCTGTGACCGACCGAACACCAGCCGAGGACCCGGGCCCGGCCCCCGCTGCCGACGCCCTCGCGGACCGGGAGTGGTCCCTCGCCGAGCTGGCCGCCGCCTACGCCTACCCCGCGCCCGGACCCGACGGCGACGTGCCGTGGCTGCGGGCCAACATGGTCTCCACGCTGGACGGCGCCGCCCAGCACGAGGGCCGCTCGCAGCCCATCTCCAGCGCCGCCGACATGCGGATCTTCGGCACCCTGCGGGCGCTGGCCGACGTGGTGGTGGTCGGCGCCGAGACCGTACGGCAGGAGGGGTACCGGCCGGCCCGTGCGCGCGAGGAGTTCGCGGCGCCGCGCGCGGCGGCCGGGCAGGGGCCGGCCCCGGCCATCGCGGTCGTCACCGCCGGTCTGGAGCTGGACTTCTCGCTCCCGCTGTTCACCTCGCCGCTGGTGCCCACGCTGATCCTGACCGGCGCGGCCGCGCATCCGGACCGGATCGCCGAGGCCGAGCGGGCGGGCGCGCGGGTGCTGATCGCCGGGGACGGCGTCGGCGTCGACCCGGTGCGCGCGGTGCGGGCCCTGGCCGAGCTGGGCCACACCCGTCTGCTCACCGAGGGCGGGCCGCGGCTGCTCGGCCAGCTGGTGGCCTCGGAGGTCCTCGACGAGCTGTGTCTGACCGTCTCCCCGATGCTCACCGCGGGCAGCGCCCAGCGGATCGCCGGCGGCCCCGCGGTCGCCGTCCCGCACCGCTTCGCCCTCGCCTCCCTGCTGGAGGAGGAGGGCTTCCTGTTCAGCAGCTACCGGCGGCTCTGAGACCGAGCGAGCTGCGCCCCTCAGGCCGAGCGACCGGCGCCCCTGAGACCGAGCGATGGGCGCCCCTGAGGCCGGCCGAGGGCGCGTCCGGCGCCGCCGGGCTCGCGGGCGCACCCGACGCCGCCGTCGCGCCCGAGCGCGCGCCCCGGCGCGAAGCGCGCGGAGTCCGCCATTCCGCCTACTTGGCGACGGGTACACCAAGTCCCGGCGATACGCGTGCGATCACGGGGCAGGATGGTTTCTGCGGGGGCTGGTTCCGGCCCGCGGAGGCAGCGAGAGGGCGAGGAGCCCTCGGAGGAGAGAGGGCGCCTGGTGTTCACAAGCGTACTGATGATCGAGAAGGCCCTGACATCCGCCGACGTGGAGTTCGTCACCACCCTGCACGGGGACGAGGAGGTCTTCTTCCACGTGCTGCTCCAGCCCCGCGGCGACCAGGCCGACCGGCTCCTTCGGGCCATCGACGACATCGCGCTCGGCGAGATCGACGAGGCGGCCCGCGAGGGCGACACCCCGGAGGGCGAGGAGGCCAAGGGCCAGGGCGAGCAGGCCCTGGACGTGTCCCTGCGGGCGCTGCGCGCGGCCGGCGGCGAGGCCGCGGGCCGGCTCGTCGAGGACCAGCCGCTGGACGCCCTGAAGGCCCTGGTCGCCGAGGTCGGCGCCGACGAGGTGATCGTCCTGACCGACCCGCACTACGTGGAGGAGTTCTTCCACCGCGACTGGGCCTCCCGCGCCCGCCACCAGGTCGGCGTACCGGTCCTGAAGCTGTTCTCGCACAGCAAGGCTTAGGCTTGGGCGGCGCCCCCGCGCAGGCGGCGCGCGCACCGTCGTACCGCAGCCGCACCACCTGGGGAGAAAAGCGCATGGCACCCGGCCTTCCTACCGCCATGGACCGACCGCACTTCATCGGCATCGGCGGCGCCGGGATGTCGGGGATCGCCAAGATCCTCGCCCAGCGCGGCGCAAGGGTCGCGGGCAGCGACGCCAAGGACTCCGCGACCGCCGAGGCGCTGCGCGCCCAGGGCGCCACCGTGCACGTCGGGCACGCGGCCGAGCACCTCGCCGACGACGCGAGCTGCGTCGTCGTCTCCTCGGCGATCCGCCAGGACAACCCTGAGCTGGTCCGCGCCGCCGAGCTGGGCATCCCGGCCGTGCACCGCTCCGACGCCCTGGCCGCCCTGATGGCGGGCCTGCGCCCGATCGCGGTGGCCGGCACCCACGGCAAGACGACCACCACCTCCATGCTGGCCGTCTCCCTCACCGCGCTGGGCCTGAGCCCGTCGTACGCCATCGGCGGCGACCTGGACGCCCCCGGCTCCAACGCGCTGCACGGCACCGGCGACATCTTCGTCGCCGAGGCGGACGAGTCCGACCGCAGCTTCCACAAGTACGCCCCCGAGGTCGCCATCGTCCTCAACGTCGAGCTGGACCACCACGCCAACTACGCCTCGATGGACGAGATCTACGAGTCCTTCGAGACCTTCGCCGGGAAGATCGTCCCCGGCGGCACGCTGGTGATCGCCGCCGACCACGAGGGCGCCCGTGAGCTGACCCGGCGCCTGGCCGGCTCGGTGCGCACGGTGACGTACGGCGAGTCCGCCGACGCCGACGTGCGGATCCTGTCCGTCGTGCCGCAGGGCCTGAAGAGCGAGGTCACCGTGCTGCTCGACGGCGCCGAGCTGACCTTCGCGGTCTCCGTGCCCGGCCGCCACTACGCGCACAACGCCGTCGCCGCCCTGGCCGCCGGCGTGTCCCTCGGCATCCCGGCCGCCGAGCTGGCCCCCGCCCTGGCCGCCTACACCGGCGTCAAGCGGCGGCTCCAGCTCAAGGGCGAGGCCGCCGGCGTCCAGGTGATCGACTCCTACGCCCACCACCCCACCGAGATGACCGCCGACCTGGAGGCGATGCGGGCCGCGGCCGGCGACGCCCGGATCCTGGTCGTCTTCCAGCCGCACCTGTTCTCCCGCACCCAGGAGCTGGGCAAGGAGATGGGCCAGGCGCTGACCCTCGCCGACGCCTCCGCCGTGCTGGCCGTCTACCCGGCCCGCGAGGACCCGATCCCGGGCGTCACCAGCGAGCTGATCATCGAGGCCGCCCGGGCCGCCGGCGCCGACGTCACGGCCGTCCACGACAAGGCCGAGGTCCCGGACGTGGTCGCGGGAATGGCGAAGGCCGGTGATCTCGTTCTCACCATGGGCGCGGGCGATGTCACCGACCTCGGTCCGCGCATCCTGGACCGACTCACCGAGAACTGAGGGGCTGAGGGCTCATGGCGTACGACGTCGACAAGCCGGACGAGCAGTGGCGCGCGGAGCTGACCCCGGCCGAGTACGCGGTGCTCCGCCAGGCCGGCACGGAACCCGCCTTCCAGGGCGAGTACACCGACACCAAGACAGAGGGCGTGTACGCGTGCCGGGCCTGCGGCGCGGACCTGTTCACCTCCACCGCCAAGTTCGAGTCGCACTGCGGCTGGCCGTCCTTCTTCGACCCGAAGAACACCGACGCCGTGGAGCTGATCGAGGACCGCTCGCACGGGATGGTGCGCACCGAGGTGCGCTGCGCCCGCTGCGGTTCGCACCTCGGACACGTGTTCGAGGGTGAGGGGTACCCCACCCCGACCGACCAGCGGTACTGCATCAACAGCATCTCCCTGCGGCTGGCGCCGACCGAGGGCTGAGCGGGGCCTCCTGGAGGCCGCACCGCTTTGCGAGGTCTTTCCGAAGTGGGACAATATGGGGCAGAGGTGGTGTCACCGGCACCACCGCTCTCCATATCGCCATAGCTCCGTATCCCCATAGCTCTGTATCTGGATACCCTCACATCGGACCTCCGCAGAGGCGGGTGGAAAACATGGTCACAGCCTCCTATGTCGTACTGGCCGCAGGACCGCAGGTGTGGGCGGTCGTCGGCGCCTTCGTCGGCGGCCTCGTCATCGTCTGCGCGTTGCTGTGGGCCGTCGGGATGGGCATCGGCGTGATGCGCCGGGAACCGGACCGGCCCGAGGCGGAAGAGCAGCCGCGGCTTCCGGTCACCGGCGCCATCGAGGAGATCAGCGAGATGCGCGAGCCGGACGAGGTGGAGTGCGAGGACGGCAGGCGCATCCTGCCGCACGAACTGCACGCCGCCGGCACCCGGCGCAGCGACGACCAGCACCGGCACCGCTGGGCGCCCGGCACCAGCGGCTCCTTCGGCAGCGGCGGCTCCGGCGCCCACTGACGCCCCGCCTCGCCCCCGTACGGGGCGGTCCCCGACACGGGACCGCCCCGTACGGGTGTTCGCGACCCCCGCGACCCCGGGCGTCTAGACTCTTGGCGCAACGGCCCGCGTGACCGTGGCCGAGAGCGGGCAGCTACTGCCAGACACCCGAAGGGTATTCGGCGTCTTGATACGCATAGATACAGTCACCAAGCGGTACCCGGACGGCACGGTGGCGGTCGACCGGCTGTCGCTCGACATACCGGACCGCTCGATCACCGTTCTCGTCGGACCCTCCGGCTGCGGCAAGACCACCACCCTGCGCATGATCAACCGGATGGTGGAGCCGAGCGAGGGCGCCATCCTCCTCGACGGCGCCGACATCAGGAAACAGCCCGTCAACACCCTGCGCCGGTCGATGGGTTACGTCATCCAGAACGCGGGACTCTTCCAGCACCGCACCATCGTCGACAACATCGCCACCGTGCCCCGGCTGCTCGGCTGGAGCAGGCAGAAGTCCCGTGCCCGCGCGGCCGAGTTGATGGAGCGCGTCGGCCTCGACGCGGCACTCGCCAAGCGCTACCCCTACCAGCTCTCCGGCGGCCAGCAGCAGCGCGTCGGCGTGGCCCGGGCGCTCGCCGCCGACCCGCCCGTACTCCTGATGGACGAGCCCTTCTCGGCCGTCGACCCGGTGGTGCGCAAGGGTCTCCAGGACGAACTGCTGCGCATTCAGGACGAGTTGGGCAAGACGATCGTCTTCGTCACCCACGACATCGACGAGGCCGTCAAACTCGGCACGATGGTGGCGGTGCTGCGCACCGGCGGCCGGCTCGCCCAGTACGCGCCGCCCGCCGAGCTGCTGAGCGCGCCCGCCGACGCCTTCGTGGAGGACTTCCTCGGCGCCGACCGCGGCATCCGCCGGCTGTCGTTCTTCGGCAGCGACGCACTGGAGCTGCGGACGGAACCGATCGTCGCCGTCGACTCCACCGCCGAGCAGATCGCCGCGCGCGCCGTCACGGACGCCCCCTGCCTCCTGGTCACCGGCCTCGACGGCAGGCCGCTGGGCTGGAGCGCGCCCGAGGACCTCACCGCCGGCGCGGTGCACACCGAACGACTCATCTCCTGCGGACGGCCGTTCGTGCACGGCGAGGACTCCCTGCGCGCCGCCCTCGACTGCGCCGTGCTCTCGCCCACCGGCTGGGCGGTCGCCGTGGACGGCGCCGGCCGGGCGGTCGGCGTCGTCTCCCAGCAGACCATCGGCGAGGCCATCCGCGGCGCCCACGCCGAGGGGCGCGCCCAGGCGAAGGCCGGTCGATGAACCGCTTCTTCGACCTCCCGAGCGACCTCCAGCACGACTGGCTCGGCCTGATCGGGCTGCATCTGCGCGAGGCCCTGCTGCCGGTCCTGGCCGGCCTCCTGCTCTCCCTGCCGATCGCCCAGCTGTGCGTGCGCTTCCGCTGGTTGTACGCGCCGGTACTGGGCGTGACGACGATCCTGTACGCCATCCCGTCGCTGGCCGTCTTCGTGGTCCTCATCGACTACACCGGCCAGACCGAGCTGACCGTGATGATCCCGCTCGCCGTCTACAGCCTGGTGGTGCTCGTCCCGGCCATCGTCGACGGCGTCCGCTCGGTGCCGCAGGAGACGCTCGCCGCCGCCACCGCGATGGGCCTGGGGCCGGTGCGCCGCTACCTCCAGGTGCAGTTGCCGATCGCCCTGCCCGCCATCATCGCCGGACTGCGGGTGGCCGCCGTCTCCAGCATCTCCCTGGTGAGCGTCGGCATGCTGATCGGCAACCAGGGCGCGCTGGGCAACCTGCTCAACGACGCCAACATCTACCACCGGCCCGAACTCGCCTGGAACTCCGTGCTCACCACGGCGGGCCTGGCCATCCTCGTCGACGCCGCCCTGGTCCTGCTGCGGCTGCTGCTGACCCCCTGGATGCCGCGCGGCACCCGCCGGCGCGGGTCGAAGACCGCCGCCGAGGTCCGGCCGGAGCCGGCCGCGCCCGCAGCCGAGGAGGCCGCCCGGTGAACGTGCTCCACTTCGTCAACGCCTTCTTCGGCGACGGCGCCCACTGGCACGGCTACGACGGCATCCCCACCCGGCTGGCCGAGCACGTCCGCTACTGCCTGATCGCGCTCGCCATAGCGGCCGCCATCGGCCTGCCCGTCGGCCTGGTCACCGGGCACTACGGCCGCGGCGGCAACGCCCTGGCCCTGCTGGCCACCGCCGCGCGGGCGCTGCCCAGCTTCGGCCTGCTGGTGCTGATGACCATCACCGTCGGCTTCGGCCTGCTGCCCGTCATGGTCCCGCTGGTCGTCCTCGCCGTCCCGCCGATCCTGGTGACCACCTACGAGTCGATGCGCTCCGTGGACCCCTCGCCGGTGGACGCCGCCCGGGGGATGGGCATGCAGGAGTCACGCATCCTGCTCCAGGTCGAACTGCCCGTGGCGCTCCCGCTGATCCTCAGCGGACTGCGCTCGGGCGCCATCCAGATCGTCTCCACGGCGACCATCGCGGCCTACGTCGGCATCGGCGGCCTCGGCCGCTACATCATCGACGGGCTCTACCAGCGCGACTACGAGAAGGTGGTGGGCGGCGCGAGTCTGGTCGCCGGACTGGCGCTGATCACGCTGGTGCTGTTCTGGGCCGCCGCCCGGTGCACGGTCTCCCGGGGAGTGCGGCGCGGGGCGTGAGGCGGGACGCGCGCGGGGCG
>NZ_BAABKC010000011.1:242394-344960 GCF_039543625.1 Streptomyces similanensis
CCGCGGTCGGTCAGCCGCCGTTCGCGGCCAGCGCCGATTCCAGGACGACCAGCAGCGCGTCGCGTACGGAGCCGCGTTCGCGGGCGTCGAAGACGAGCAGCGGGACGTGCTCGGACACGTCCAGCGCCCAGCGGACCTCCTCCAGGGAGTGCTCCAGACGGCCGTCGAAGGCGTTGAGCGCCACCGCGAACGGGATGCCCCGGTGCTCGAAGTAGTCGACGGCCGCGTAGCAGTCGTCCAGCCGCCGGGTGTCGACGATGACGAGCCCGCCGACCGCGCCCTCCACGATGTCGTCCCACATGAAGCCGAACCGCTCCTGTCCGGGCGTGCCGAACAGGTACAGCTTCAGCGTCGGGTCGATGGTGATGCACCCGAAGTCCATCGCCACCGTGGTGGTGGTCTTGCGCGGGGTGTGGCTGAGGTCGTCCACGCCCGCCGCGACCTCGGTGATGGCCGCCTCGGTGGTGAGCGGCTCGATCTCGGAGATGGCGCCGACGGCGGTGGTCTTGCCGACGCCGAAGCCGCCCGCGATCACCAGCTTGACCGGCAGCGGCGGGCGTACGGCGGACTGCTCGGCCGCCGAGGCGCCGCGGACGAGTTGTTCGGTCGGTGTCACGGAGTAACTCCCCGGGAGTCGGGGATGGCCCGCAGGCCATCGATAACCCTGCGCAGGACGGAGGCGTCGTGGGTGGCGCCGGTGTCGGGCACGTGCACCGTCAGATGCCCGGTGGCGCGCAGGTCCTCGGCGAGGATCCGCACCACGTTCAGGTGCAGCCGCAGCCGGGCCGCCAGTTCCGCGATGGACTGCGGGCGGCGGCAGGCGGAGACGATGTCGTGCTGTTCGAAGGAGAGTCCGTCCAGCGCCGCCAGACCGTCGGCGGTCGCCACCACCTGGGTCTCCACCGGCACCGGCCGGCCGGCCGCGGTGGGCGCCACCCGGCCGGCGGTGACCAGGAACGGGCGCACGGCGGGAGCGGGGCCCACCGGGTCGGGGCCCGGGGGCACGGGGCCGTCCGCCATGGGGCGCTCTTCCTTCCTCGACCGGCTCCGGCCGGTCAGCGCGTGGCCGCCGCGCCGACGCTGTTCTTCAGTTCGAGCACCAGCTGCGGGTTGAGCGCCGCGCCGGCGCGGTTGGCGAACAGCGTCATCTCGTAGGCGATGTTGCCGAGCTTGGCCTCCTTGTCGGTGACCACGCCGAGGACCGCGCCGCTGCCGATCGCGGAGACCAGGACGTGGCCGCCCTCCAGGTCGATGATGACCTTGTTGAGGGCGCCGAGGCGGTAGTTGCCGGAGGCCCCGGCGGCCAGGCTGGTGATGCCGGAGACGATGGCGGCCAGCCGCTCGGAGTCGGCGTGCTCGCGCAGTTGCGAGACGGCGATCAGCAGTCCGTCGGAGGAGACCGCTATGGCGTCGACGACGCCCGCGGTCTCGGTCGCGAAGCGGTTGAGCAGCCAGGTGAAGTCTGCTGCGGCGGCCTGCAGTTCGGTCGGCGTGGCGCCTTCCGGCGGCGTGTCACCTGTCGACGTGCTCACTGCTCGGCTCCTTCCGGGAGGTCGTTGCGGTACTGCGTGCGGGGGGCGTCGCCGGGGCGGCGCCGGGGTCGTCGCGGAGCGCGGGGCGGGGGTGCATGCCGGTGTCGCGGTGGGCGCGCTCCACGGCGGCCTCGAACTCCTCCAGCGCGGACCGTACGGCGTCGGCGTCGGCCTGCGGGGCGGGTTCGCGCGACGGCGCGGCCGCGCCGTCGGCGGCCGTCCGCAGGGTGGCGCCGCGCACGCGCCGACGGAGCGGCCGTGAGCCGCCGTCCCCGGCGCCGGGGGTGTCGCCGACCGTGGCCGAGGGGGCGGTGCCGGGAGCGGCTGGGGGAGGGGTGCCGGGGGTGGCCGAAGGCGCGGTGCCGGTGGTGGCCGGGGGAGGGGTGCCGGGGGTGGCCGGTGGGGTGCTTCCGGCGGGGGCCGACTCCGTACGGGCGCGGGGGATGAACGGGAGCGGCCCGGCCGAGCCGTCCTCCTCCGACGCGGTCTCGCGCCGGGGCACCCGGCGGGGGAGCGGCCGGGCCGGCTCGTCCCCGTCACCGGCCCGGGCGTGCTCGGACGCCCCGGCGACGAGCGGCGCGGCGGGAGTTCGGTCGGCCGAGCCGGGTACGGCTGGGGTGCGGTCGGCTGGGCCGGGCACGGTCGGGTTCGTGGCGGCAGTGGTGGGTGTGCCCGGGCGCGCTGCGGTCGGGCGCGGCCCGACCGGGGTCCGGTCGGCCGAGCCGGGTGCGGCCGCGGCCGTGGCGGGTGCGTCTGGGGTCGCTGCGGTCGGGTGCGGCGCGGCCGGTGCGCGGCCGGCCGAGCCGGGTACGGCAGGGGTGGAGGTGGCAGTGGTGGGCGTGCCCGGGCGCGGCGCGGGCGCGTGCGGCCCGGCCGGGTTCGGGGCGGCCGCCTCGGCGGTGGCGCGGCTCGGCGTGGGCGTGCCGGAGCTCGCCGGATCCGGCGTGAGCCGCTGCGCGGTGGTGCTCTCGGCGGAGCCGGGCGCGCGCCGGTCGGCGGGGTCGGCGGCGGGCCGTGTCGCGGTGTCCTGCCCGCCGGCCCGCTGCCGTACGGCCGGCCCGGCGGCGTCCACCGCGCTCATGGTCAGCAGCAGCGAGGAGGGGATCAGCGCCTCGGCCGTCACGCCGCCGCCCGGCGTACGGGACAGGGTGACGCCGACCTCCCAGCGCCGGGCGAGCGCGCCGACCACGAACAGGCCGAGCACCTTCGTCGGCACCACGTCGAGCCGCTCGCGCCGGATCAGCCGGGCGTTCTCCTCGGCCAGCCGCTCGGCGCTCATCCCCAGACCGTGATCGGCGATCGCGATCGACGCGCCCTCGCCGCCGTACCGCACACTGACCTCGACGGTGCTCCCCTCCGGCGAGAACGACACGGCGTTCTCCAGGAGTTCGGCCACCATCAGGGTGAGGTCGCCGATGATGTCCGGCGCCACCATGACCTCGGTCTCGGCGTACAGCCGCACCCGCTGGTAGCCCTCGATCTGGCCGAGCGCGGCGCGCACCACGTTGGTGAGCGCGGTGGGTCCGGCGTCCAGGACCGTCTCGCGGATGCCGGCCAGCAGCATCAGGCTGTCGGCGTTGCGGCGCAGCCGGACGGCGATGTGGTCGATGGAGTAGAGGCGTTCGAGCAGCGCGGGATCGGTCTCGCCGCGCTCCACCGCGTCGATCAACGCGAGCTGACGTGTCGTCAGGTTGCTGACGCGGCGGCCGACGTTGCCGAACATCTCCCCGATGTTGCGGCGGCTGAGCACCTGCCGTTCCAGCAGCGCGGCGGCCGTGGTCTGCACCTGGTTGAACGCCTCGGCGAGGTCGCCGATCTCGTCGCGCGCGGTGACCGGCACGTCCCGCAGCCGGGGCGGCCCCGCGTCGTCGGCGTCGTCGTCGGCCACCCGGGACAGCTCCCGGCCGGTGGCGGCGGAGACCTCCTGCGCCGCCCCGGTGAGCGCCTGCACGGGCCGGATGACCGAGCGGCGTACGGCGACCGAGAAGGCGAGCCACAGCAGGAAGCCGAGCAGGGCCGAGGCCAGCAGCGCGGCCGCCCGCCACCAGGCGTCGGAGGAGGCGTCGGCGGCCGAGTCGGCGATCTCGTCGATCAGCGAGGAGGCGATCTCCAGCCGGTTGGCGGCCTGTTCGGGGTAGGCGGGGTAGTCGGCCAGCGCGTCCTGGAAGGTGCGCCGCACCTCCTGCGGGCTGTTGGCCTGCAAGGCGCTGGGGTCGATCTGGAGTCCGGCGTACGCCTCGGCGATCTCGCGCTGCGCGGGGCTGTGCTCCATCTCCGCGAGCCGGTCGGCCTGCGGCGCGGTGGCGAACCGGGCGAAGCGGTCGGCCTGGTAGAGGTACAGGTCGTAGGCGCCGACCGCCGCGGTGAACTCGATGAGCGCGTTGGTGTCACCGGTCGTCGCCGAGAAGACGCTGGTCTCGAAGGAGCTGTGGGCGGCGTCGGCGCGCAGCAGGGAGTCCAGCAGGTTGCCGGTGAAGGTGGCCGCGAAGGCCGCGTTGCGGTCGAGGCCGAGGCCGTCGATGAGGGTCCGGGCGGCGCCGGTGTAGGCCGGGTCGATGTTGTCGGCGGGCAGGTAGTTCTGCTCGATCGTGTCGCGCAGGCTGCTCAGGCCCTCGATCTCCTTCAGGGCCTGCGCCTCGGTGTCCGGCAGCCGGCCGCCGAACGTCCGCCGTACGACGGCGACCTGGGCGTTCACGGCGGCCTGCGCCTTGCGGTAGGCGGCGGGCGAGGGGCGGCCGCCGGCGCCCGCGGCCTCGTAGCGCACGGAGAGCAGCACGGCCTGCTGGTGCTCGGCCTCCACCCGGTCCACCAGGGCCGCCACCTGAGCGCTGTCGCGCACCAGCTGCGCCGCGGCGGCGGCGTCCCTGGCCTGGCCCACCTGGTCGGTGATGAGGTAGGCGAGCAGCAGGGCCACCACAGCGAGCGGCACCCCGACCAGGACGTTGAGCTTGTGCCGGAAGGGCCACCGGTCGGCGAAGCGCCGGATGCCGCGGCCGCCGGACGGCGCGGGCGGTGAGGCCGGCCGGTCGGGCGCGTCCACCTGGCTCGTGGACACCGGGCCTCCTTCGAAGGGTGTCTCCACCCGGGACGGTCGTGACGGAATGACGCCCGTGGACACCGAAGCGGCCCGTGCGCACCGCTGTGACCGACGTCGACTCCCGTGAAATCTAACCGTTCCGGCGACCGCCCCCGACTCGTCCCATGTCAAGAATGGGTTACGAAGCCTCCTCCCGCGCTTCACAACTCGCCGGGGATCGAAGCCAATCGGTGACCCGGCGGCCCTTGACTGACCGAGAACCGGCTGGATTGGATCAGTAGGGTGCGGCATCCCGCATGCCGCGCGGCCCCGCCATCGCCATGCCCTCACCAACTTACGAGCCCGGAACGGGAATTGTGACTTCTTACGCGAAGAACACCAGGTCCAGCATGAGGCACACCGGCGCGATCGCCGTCGCACTCGCCGCCACCGCGGCACTGGTCGCCGGGTGTTCGTCGTCCTCCGACGGCGATTCCGGCAGCGACCCGCTCAAGGGCGGCGGCAAGGCGAGCGGTGACAGCGTCGTCGTCGGTTCCAACAACTTCGCCGAGAGCATCCTGCTCGCCGACATCTACGGCGAGGCCCTCAAGGCCAAGGGCGTCAAGGTCACCTACAAGCCCAACATCGGCAGCCGCGAGACCACGTACGGGCTGCTGAAGAACGGCTCGATCACCGTGCTGCCCGAGTACAACGGCGCGCTGCTGGCCTACCTGGACAAGAACGCCGCCCCGAAGTCGGTGGCCGCCACCACGGCCGCGATCAACGCCAAGCTCGACGCCAAGCTGACGCTGCTGGATCCGGCGCCCGCGCAGGACAAGGACTCGGTCACGGTCAACGCCGACACGGCCAAGAAGTACCACCTGACCGACAAGTCCTCCATCGCCGATCTCAAGGACGCCGCCAAGGACCTGGTCATCGGCGGCTCGCCGGAGTTCCAGACCCGGCACCAGGGTCTGTCGGGCCTGAAGTCGGTGTACGGGGTGGAGTTCAAGTCCTTCAAGGCGCTGGACGCGGGCGGCCCGCTGACCCAGGCGGCGCTGAAGAAGAACACCGTGCAGGCCGCCGACCTGTTCACCACGGACACGACCATCGCCAAGGAGAAGTTCGTCGTCCTCCAGGACCCGAAGAACCTCTTCGGGTTCGAGAACGTCCAGCCGCTCGTCTACAAGAGCGGGCTCGACCAGAAGGGCGTGGAGGCGCTCAACGCGGTCTCCGCCAAGCTGGACACGGCCACCCTGCTGGACCTGGACACCCAGGTGCAGCAGCAGAACAAGGACCCGATGGACGTGGCCCAGGACTGGCTGAAGTCCGCCGGACTCGTCTGACCCGCCACCGGCACAGCGGAGACGGGCCCGTGGACACGACCGCCGACGGCGCGGACCGGGCACCCGAGGGCGCGGACCGGGGGCCCGCGGCCGCCCCCGGCGGGGCGGTCCGCGCCCCCGGCGACACCCGGGCCGTCCCGCACCACGGCGACGTCTACGTGGTCCCGGGCGACGGGACCGTCCACGTCCTGCGCGACCCCGGACCCCGCCGCGACCCTGGCGCCGACCGCGACCGCGCCCCCGGCCCCGCCGAGACCGCCCTGACCGCGGGCGACGCCCGCGTCGCTCCGGCCCCCGGTGGCGTCCGCGTCGCCCAGGTCGTCAGCGACGCCGGCGTCGCTCCGGATGCCGGGACGGCCCGCGTCGCGCCGGACGGCGGCCCGGATCAGGTCGACCTGGACGGCCGCGGACTGGAGCTGTCCGGCCTGGTCCGCATCGCCGACGCCATGGCCGCGCCCGCCGTCCCGCCCGAGGCGTGGCGGCGGGCGCACCGCTCCTGGCGGGCGGCCGGCCGGCTCGCCGCGGCGGGCCGCCTGTACGGCCGGAGCACCGGCGTGGGCGCCCACCGCTCGGTGCCGGTCGACGCCCGGGACGAGACCGGACACGGGCTGCGGCTGCTGCGCAGCCACGCGGGCGGCGCGGGCGCGGTGCTCCCGGTCCGGCAGATCCGCGCGATGCTCGCCGTCCGCGCCAACCAGCTGCTGGCCGGCGGCTCCGGCATCCAGCCCGCCTTCGTCACCGCCCTCACCGAAGCGCTCCGCCTCGGCGTCCACCCCGCCGTCAACGAGTACGGCGGCCTCGGCACCGGCGACCTGACCGCCCTCGCCCAGACGGGCCTGACCCTGATCGGCGAACGCCCCTGGCACCGTGACCAGCACGGTGCCGTCCCCGCCGACCTGCCCGCCTCCGCCGATCTGCCCGCCCCGGTCGAACCGCGGCCCGGCGACGCGCTCGCACTGCTCAGCAGCAACGCGCTCACCCTCGCCCAGGCCGCGCTCGGCTGCCACGACCTCGACGTACTGCTGCGGGCCACGCACGCGGTGGCGGCGCTCTCGCTCGCGGCCGTCTCCGGCTCCCTGGAGGCGTACGCCGCCGAGGTGCACGCCCTGCGCCCTTACCCCGGCGCGGCCCGCGCGGCGGCCGAGGTGCGGCGGCTGCTCGGCGCGCCCGACCGGCCGCCCGGCACCGGCCGCCGGATCCAGGACCCGTTCGGCTTCCGGGCCTTCCCGCAGGCGCACGGCCCCGCCCTCGACGCCGTCGCCGCACTGCGCCGCGTCGTCGAGGTGGAGGTCAACTGCCCCTCGGAGAACCCGCTGATCGCTCCCGACGGCACCGCCGCCCACCACCACGGCGGCTTCTACGCGGCGCCGGTCGGCCTCGCCCTGGACGCCCTGAACCTCGCCGTGCTCCAGACCGCCCAGCTCTCAGCCGCCCGGCTCACCGCGCTCGGCCGTCCCGACCTCACCGGCCTGCCCGCCTTCCTGGCCACCGGACCGGCCGGCAGCTCCGGCACGATGATCCTGGAGTACACCGCGCACTCGGCCCTGGCCGAACTGCGCCACTGCGCCGCCCCCGCCTCGGCCGGACACGCGGTGCTCTCCCAGGGTCTGGAGGAGGCGGCCAGCTTCGCCTCCCAGGCGGCCCGGCAGACGCTGCGCGCGGTGGCCGCCTACGGCACCGTACTGGCCTGCGAACTGGTCACCGCCGTACGGGCGTTGCGGCTGCGTCCGGACCCGCCGGCGGTCTCGGCGTTCACCGTCGCGGACGCGGCGCTGCCCAGCGGCGCGGAGGACCGCCCGCTGACGGCGGACGTGACGGCCGCGACCGAACTGCTGCGCACCCTGGCCGAGACCTGAGCCGTCCGGCCGTCGGTCCCCGTCCGGCCGGCCACGAGAGGCGGCCGGACGGGGATCCTGCGCGGCGGCCGCGCCTCAGAGGTCGAACTCGTGCGGCGGCAGGTCCAGCGCGTAGCAGGCCTCGCGGACCACGGCCTGCTCGGTCTTGTCGAAGTCGCCGTCCGCGCCGCCGATGACGATGCCGATCTGGACGACGGCCCGGGCCTCGGCCGGCTTCTTCTTGGCCTTGGCGATCTCCTGGAGCACGCTCACCTTGCCGAAGGCGAAGTCGGCGGTCAGCTTGTTCAGGTTGTCCTCGAAGCGGCGGCGCAGATCGTCCGCGGGGAAGTTCTGCAGCACCTCGTTGGTGGCGATGAGCTGGGCGACGCGCTGGCGCTCCGACGGGTCCACGGTGCCGTCGGCGGCGGCCACGAGCGCGCACATGGCCATGCTCGCGTCGCGGAACGCGCCGCTCTTGAGGTCGTTCTTCTTCGCCGCCAGCTGGGTCTGCATCTGCGTCGCGGAGTCCTTGATGCGGTCCCACAGGGCCATGTGCTCTCCAAATGTCGTGTCAGTCCGCACGGCACGGGCCGTACGGGGGCGGTGCGTATTCCGGTTTGCTTCTACAGCAACGTAGAAACTGGCGGCGTCGCGGAAAAGTTCCTGGGCCGCGCACCGGACCGCCGCCGCCCCCGCCCCGCCGGGCGGCGCGCCGCCGCTCCCGTCCGCTTCCGAGTGTTCGCAGTGCAAACGCCACGACCGCGCGTGGCACTGCGCGGTGATCGGCCGGCGTGGCCGACGGGACGCGACGGACGAGGTCATCGAAGGATCAACTAGCCATATCGGCGCACTTGTCGGGAGTCGCGCGCGGTGGGCTATCGTGTGTATGCAGCAAACGAACTGCACGCCCGTGCGTCACCACCCTGGAGTGCTCTGTCCATGCCGAGGCAGTTACGCGCCGAGCAGACGCGCAGGACCATCATCACCGCGGCGGCCGACCTGTTCGACCGGCACGGCTACGAACGCACCAGCCTCGGCGACATCGCCGAGCACGCGCGGGTGACCAAGGGCGCCCTGTACTTCCACTTCGCGGCCAAGGAAGACCTGGCCCACGCGATCATGGAGGCGCAGTCGCGGGCCGCGCGCCAGACGGTGCGCGAGGTGGACGGGCGCGGCTGCCCGTCGCTGGAGGCCCTGATGCGCATCACCTTCGCGCTCACCCGGCTCTCCGTGGAGAACCCGATCGCCCGCGCCGAACTCCGGCTCGTCACCGGGGGAGTGGGCGTGCGGCCGCCGCTGCGGCACCCGTTCACCGAGTGGCTGGACCTCGTCACCCGCAAGCTCGTGGGCGCGGTCCGGGAGGCCGACGTGCACCCGGACATCGACGTGCACGCCACCGCGCACTCCCTGGTCTCCTTCTTCGTCGGCGTCCGGCTCGCCTGCCGGCCCCTGGAACCGGTGGCCCGACTGCCGCGCCGCCTCACCGAGATGTGGCACCTCATGATCCGCGGCCTGGTCCCGGTGCCCCGGCGGCCCCGCTATCTGAGCCTGGCGGCCCAACTGGCCCGCGAGGCCCGGGCCGGGTGACCCGACGAGCCGCCGCGTCCGCCGTTCGCCGCGTCCGCCGCCCGCCGTATCCGCCGTTCGCCGCGTCCGCCGCCCGCCGTATCCGCCGTCACCGCTTCCGCCGACCACCCGTTTCGCCGTGATTCACGCGATGGTGTGATCACGCGGGGCCGAGCGGATGGGGCCGGAGTGCCCCGGGTAGGGCCGGGCCATGACGCAGCAGCCCTTCGAACTCCCGCACTTCTACATGCCGTATCCCGCGCGGCTGAACCCGCACCTCGACGAGGCGCGTACGCACTGCGCCGCGTGGGCCCGCGAGATGGGCATGCTGGAGGGCTCCGGCATCTGGGAGCGGGCCGACCTCGACGCGCACGACTACGGACTGCTGTGTGCCTACACCCACCCCGACTGCGACGGCCCCGCGCTCTCCCTCATCACCGACTGGTACGTGTGGGTCTTTTTCTTCGACGACCACTTCCTGGAGACCTTCAAACGCGGCCAGGACCGCGCCGGCGGCAAGGCGTACCTGGACCGCCTGCCCCTGTTCATGCCGCTCGACCTCGCCACCCCCGTCCCCGAGCCGCACAACCCGGTCGAGGCGGGCCTCGCGGACCTGTGGGCGCGCACCGTGCCGTCCATGACCGAGGACTGGCGGCGCCGGTTCGCGCTGGCCACCGAGCACCTGCTGAACGAGTCCCTGTGGGAGCTGTCCAACATCAACGAGGGGCGGATCGCCAACCCCGTCGAGTACATCGAGATGCGCCGCAAGGTCGGCGGCGCCCCCTGGTCGGCGGGGCTGGTGGAGTACGCGACCGCCGAGGTGCCCGCCGTCGTCGCCGGGTCGAGGCCGCTGAGGGTGCTGATGGAGACGTTCTCCGACGCCGTGCACCTGCGCAACGACCTGTTCTCCTACCAGCGCGAGGTGGAGGACGAGGGCGAGCTGAGCAACGGCGTGCTCGTCCTGGAGACCTTCTTCGGCTGCACCACGCAGGAGGCCGCCGACACCGTCAACGACGTCCTGACCTCCCGGCTGCACCAGTTCGAGCACACCGCGCTCACCGAGGTGCCCGCCCTCGCCGTGGAGCACGGCCTCGCACCGGACCAGCTCGCGGCCGTCGCGGCGTACACCAAGGGCCTCCAGGACTGGCAGTCCGGTGGGCACGAATGGCACCTGCGCTCCAGCCGGTACATGAACCGGAACGCCCGCTCGGACAGCCCCTGGCAGCGCCCCACCGGACCGGGCGCCTCCGCCGCCGACGTCGGCGCGCTGCTCGCGGCGGCCGGCGCCGAGCGGCTGCGCGCCCACACCCACGTGCCGTACCGGAAGGTCGGCCCCTCGCTCCTGCCCGACTTCCCCATGCCCTACCCGCTGGCCCTCAGCCCCCACCTGGACCGCACCCGCGGCACCCTGCTCGACTGGTGCCGGCGCACGGGCATCCTCGCGGAGGGCGTCTGGGACGAGGACAAGCTCGCCGCCTACGACCTCGCCCTGTGCTCCGCCGGACTCGACCCGGACGCCACCCCCGAAGCCCTCGACCTGAGCGCCCAGTGGCTCGCCTTCGGCACCTACGGCGACGACTACTACCCGCTGGTCCACGGCCACCGCCGCGACCTGGCCGCCGCGCGGCTGACCACGGCCCGCCTGTCCGCGTGCATGCCCGTCGACGGGGAGACGGCGATCGCGCCCCGCGACGCGATGGAGCGCGCGCTGAGCGACCTGTGGGCGCGCACCACCGCCCGGATGACCGCCGACGAGCGCCGCGCCCTGAAGCAGGCCGTCGACTCGATGACCGAGAGCTGGGTGTGGGAGCTGGCCAACCAGGTGCAGAACCGGATCCCCGACCCCGTCGACTACCTGGAGATGCGGCGCGCCACCTTCGGCTCCGACCTCACCCTGAGCCTGTGCCGGACGGGCTACGGCCCGGCGATCCCGCCCGAGGTCTACCGCTCCGGCCCGGTCCGCTCGCTGGAGAACGCGGCCATCGACTACGCCTGCCTGCTCAACGACGTCTTCTCGTACCAGAAGGAGATCGAGTACGAGGGCGAGATGCACAACGCGATCCTCGTCGTGCAGCACTTCTTCGGCATCGACTACCCGGCCGCGCTCGCCGTCGTCCACGACCTGCTGACCCAGCGCATGCGCCAGTTCGAGCACGTCCTCGCCCACGAACTGCCCCTCGTCCAGGACGACTTCCGGCTGTCGAGGGAGTCGCGCGCGGCCGTGGACGGCTATGTCCGCGACCTCCAGAACTGGATGGCCGGCATCCTCAACTGGCACCGGACGGTGGACCGCTACAAGGACGAGTGGCTGTCCCGCCGCGCCCACGCCTTCCTGCCCGACCACCCCCCGGCCCCGGCCGTCTCACCCCGCCACCCCTTGTCCCCTGCGCCGCCCGACCGTTCCCCGGCCCCGGCCGGTCCGGCCGGCCCGCCGGCCTTCCGGCTGCCCGTCCACCCGCCGGCCCCCGCCTTGCCGGTCGGCTGACCCGCACGCGACCTGGGGAGCGGCACCGGCCGGAGGAGACCCGATGGAACACACCGCGTTGCGTCCCAAGCCCATGCCCGGCCAGGAGCCGGGCGGCGGTGGCGGCCCGGGCGGCCCGGACCGCCGTCCGGCCGCCCCCGCGCCCCGGCGCGGCCGCCGTCCGGTGGCCGTCGCCTACGTCCTGCTGGCCGCCCTGGTCCTCCTCCTGGCGGGGATCGGCCTCGGCACGGTGGGCGGCACGGTGATCGCCCTGACCCGGACGGCCGGGCACCCGCCGCCCCGGCAGACGCCCGCCCCCGGCACCGTGCCCACCGGACCCGGCCGGGCGAGCCCCAAACCGTCCCCACCCGCCCCGTCGGCCACCGGACGGTCTCCGTCGGCCACCGGACGGTCTCCGTCGGGCGTCGGTCGTGTCCCTCGGTGAGGCCCCGCCTCCTACCATGGTCGTGAGAACCACTGGCCGCGTGCGCGCCCGGCCGACCGGGACCGGCGTGCGCCGCCGACGAGTGCGGCCGATCGGCTCGCGCGGCCCGGTGCGGGCGGGCAGGATGCTGCCCGTAGCCCCGCACCGCACGCCCGACCGCACAGGGAGACCTGGATGACCGGCACCGCGCCCGCGCCCTTCGCCGCCGACGACTACCGGGCCCGGATGGCCCGCGCCACCCGGGCCGCCGCCGACGCCGGACTCGCCGGCCTGCTGGTGGCCCCCGGACCGGACATGGTCTGGCTCACCGGCTACGCGCCCACCGCCGTCACCGAACGGCTCACCCTGCTCGTCCTCGTCCCCGGCCAGGACCCCGTCCTCGTCGTCCCCGCCCTGGAGGCCCCGGACGCCGCCCAGGCCCCCGGCGCCCCCGCGCTGGCCCTGCGCGACTGGACCGACGGCAAGGACCCCTACGCCCTCACCGCCGCGCTCCTGGAGCACCGGGGCCGGTTCGGCGTCAGCGACAACGCCTGGGCCCTGCACCTGCTCGGTCTCCAGCAGACCCTGCCCGACGCCGCCTACGCCTCCCTCACCACGGCCCTGCCGATGCTGCGCGCCGTCAAGGACGCGGCCGAACTGGAACTGATGGCGGCCGCCGCCGCTGCCGCCGACGCGACGTTCGAGGAGATCCGCGACGTCACCTTCAGCGGCCGCCGCGAGTCCGAGATCGGCGCCGAACTGGCCCGGCTGCTGCGCCGGTTCGGACACTCCCAGGTCGACTTCACCATCGTCGGCTCCGGCCCCAACGGCGCCAACCCGCACCACGAGATGGGCGACCGCGTCATCGAGCGCGGCGACATGGTCGTCCTCGACTTCGGCGGCCTCAAGGACGGCTACGGCTCCGACACCACCCGCACCGTCCACGTCGGCGAACCCACCGACGAGGAGCGGCGCGTGCACGACGTCGTGCGCGAGGCCCAGGAGGCCGGCTTCCGCGCCGTACGCCCCGGCGTCGCCTGCCAGGAGGTCGACCGGGCCGCCCGCGCGGTCATCAGGGACGCCGGGTACGGCGAGTACTTCATCCATCGCACCGGTCACGGCATCGGCGTCACCACGCACGAGCCGCCGTACATGATCGAGGGCGAGGAGCAGGCCCTCGTGCCCGGCATGTGCTTCTCCGTCGAACCCGGCGTCTACCTGCCCGGCCGCTTCGGGGTGCGCATCGAGGACATCGTGACCGTCACCGAGGACGGCGGGCGCCGCCTCAACGACACCACCCGCGAGCTGGTCACGGTGGACTGACCGGCCAGGCCCGCCCCGACCCGCCACCCGCCCCCGGACGACACGGCGCGACGATGACCCAGGCACCGACACCCACCGCGGACAGCGTCCGCCGACTGGTCCGCACCCTCCTCCGCGACGGCGCGGACACCGCGGCGGGCCCCGACGTCCGGCCCGCCGCCGAGGACGGCGGACCCTGGACCTGGTGGGTCGGCGACCGCCATGTGCTGCGCCTGGCCCCCGACCGCGAGGCATCCGTACGCCGGCTGCGCGAGCTGCGGCTGCGCGACCTGGCCCGCCCGCACCTGCCGGTGGCGGCGCCCGTCAGCGTCGCGCACGGCGAGTGGGCGCCCGGACTGACGTACACGCTGGACACGAGGATCGCCGGCGGCACGGCCGGCCGGCAGGTCTCCGCGCTGGGCGAGGACGACCTGGCCGGACTGCTCGCCGGGCTGCGCGAGGTGCCGCCGCGGCAGGCCGGGACGCTCGGCGTGCCGCGCACCGCGCCCCGCTCCCTGGAGGCGCTGCGCCGGATGGCCGCGCACGGAGCCGAACAGCTCGGCGCGGCCGACGAGTTCGATCCCGCGCGGATGGCCCAGCTCACCGGCCCCGCCGCGGCCCAGCTCGCCGCCCAGCCGAACACGGCGGTCCTCGTCCACCGCGCGCTCAGCGCCGATCACCTGGTGGTCGGCGCCGACGGCCGGGTGCGCGCCGTGCTCGGCTGGGGCGACGCGGTGATCGGCGACCCGGCCGAGGACATCGCCTCCCTCGCCCGCGCCGTCCGTTCCCCCGCCGCGGTGCGCGCCGCCACCCTGGCCGGCTACGGCGCCCGCCCCTGTCTGCGCGGCCTGTGGCTGGCCCGCTGCGACGCCGTGATCCGCCTCGCCCAACGCCTCGAAGGCCGCGGCGACGCCCCGCTCCCGGTGCTGCGCGCCGAGCTGCGGCACGCCTGGGAGGCGATCCTGCTGGAACGGGTGACGGAGCTGCGCGACGAGGCCGCCGACGGCGCGGACGAGGAGCCGTAGCCGCCCCGCGGCCACCGGACCGCGGGGCGCCGGGCACGAGCCGCCGCCTCAGCCCTGGAGCAGCACCACGCACGAGTGGCCGGGGACGTGCAGCACCCCGTCCGGGCCGGGCGGCGCCACCGGCTCCCACGCGGCCAGCACCCGGACCGGGTGGGAGCCCAGCGGGATCGCGGCCGGTTCCTCGCCGAGGTTCACCGCCACCCGCACGTCACCGCGCCGGAACGCCAGCCAGCGGCCCTCCTCGTCGTGGGCGGCCTTCGTGTCCGCGAGGTCGGGGTCGGTGAGGTCGGGCTGCTCGCGCCGCAGCGCGGTCAGCCGCCGGTACCAGTCCAGCACCCGCGCGTGCGGCTCGCGCCCCGGCTCGCCCCAGTCCAGGCAGGAGCGGTCGCGGGTGGCCGGGTCCTGCGGATCGGGCACGTCCTCCTCGGCCCAGCCGTGCGCGGCGAACTCCCGCCGCCGGCCCCGGCGCACCGCCTCGGCCAGCTCCGGATCGGTGTGGTCGGTGAAGTACTGCCACGGCGTGCCGGCCGCCCACTCCTCGCCCATGAACAGCATCGGCGTGAACGGCGCCGTCAGCGTCAGCGCCGCCGCGCAGGCCAGCAGGCCGGGAGAGTCCGCGAGCAGCATGGACAGCCGGTCGCCCTGGGCCCGGTTGCCGATCTGGTCGTGGGTCTGGCTGTAGCCGAGCAGCCGGTGCCCGGCCACCCGGCCGCGGTCCAGCGGCCGGCCGTGCCGCCGCCCCCGGAAGCTGGAGTAGGTGCCGTCGTGGAAGTAGCCGCCGGTCAGCGTCTTGGCGAGGGCGGCGAGCGG
The DNA here is from genome assembly GCF_039543625.1 of Streptomyces similanensis. NCBI lineage: Bacteria > Bacillati > Actinomycetota > Actinomycetes > Kitasatosporales > Streptomycetaceae > Streptomyces > Streptomyces similanensis. Next base: position 257,715 of record NZ_BAABKC010000011.1, read on the forward strand.
GGCCCGCGCGAAGTCGGCGTAGTAGCCCTGGGCCTCGCCGGTCAGGGCGGTGTGCAGGGCGTGGTGGAAGTCGTCGTTCCACTGGGCGTGCAGACCGAGGCCGCCCTCGGCGCGCGCGGTGACCAGCCGGGGGTCGTTCAGGTCGGACTCGGCGATCAGGAACAGCGGCCGGCCCAGGCTCGCGGCGAGCGCGTCCACCGCCCCGGACAGCTCCTCCAGGAAGTGGCAGGCGCGGGTGTCCACCAGCGCGTGCACCGCGTCCAGGCGCAGCCCGTCGATCCGGTAGTCGCGCAGCCAGGCCAGCGCGCTGCCGACCAGGAAGTCGCGCACCTCGTCCGAGCCGGGCGCGTCCAGGTTGACGGCCGAGCCCCACGGCGTGTGGTGCGTGTCGGTGAAGTACGGCCCGAACGACGGCAGGTGGTTGCCCGAGGGGCCCAGGTGGTTGTGCACCACGTCCAGCACCACGCCCAGGCCCAGCTCGTGCGCCCGGTCCACGAACCGCTTCAGGCCCTCCGGGCCGCCGTACGGCTCGTGCACCGCCCACAGCGAGACCCCGTCGTACCCCCAGCCGTTCGTGCCGGGGAAGGGGCACACGGGCATCAACTCCACGTGGGTGACGCCCAGTTCCACCAGGTGTTCGAGGCGTGCGGCCGCCGCGTCGAAGGTGCCCTCGGGCGTGTACGTGCCCACGTGCAGCTCGTAGAGCACCGCGCCCGGCAGCGCGCGCCCGGCCCACTCGTCGGTGCGCCACGCGTAGCGCGCCTGGTCGACGACGGCGCTGAGCCCGTCCGGGCCGTCCGGCTGCCGCCGCGAGCGCGGGTCGGGCAGCGGCGCGCCGCCGTCCAGCGCGAACCCGTACCGCGAGCCGTCCCGCCCCTCCGCCTCGCCGGACCACCAGCCCGCGCGGTCCGGATCGCGCGCCAACGCGCGCGTGGCGCCGTCGCACTGGAGCGTCACTTGGCCGGCCTGCGGTGCCCACACCTCGAACTGCACGGACGGTTCCCCTTCGTCTGCTCACCGTGACGTAGCCCGTCCATGGTGCGCCAAACGAGATCAATCCGCTTCTGAATCCGCCCTTTTACGGCGGGTGTCGCCGGTTCCGCCCGACGCCGGTCCCTTTCCGTTCATTCCGGGCACGCCGTCCGGCCGCCCACCCGGCCGGAACTGATCCCCCGTCACGCGCGGGTGCTCCCGTTCGAGTGACCGGGGCTGGGGAGCGCGGGCCGTCGTGCCGATACCTCGGGCATGAATCACTTCACCAGGACCACGGCCCTGCTGGGGCGCGGCGCGCTCGCGGCGGCCGCCGCCCTGCTCACGGCGACGCTCCCGGCCCAGGCCGCCCAGGCCGCCGCCCAGCCCACTCCGGCCACTCAGCCCGCCCACTCCGCCCACTCCAGCCACTTCACCCCGGCCGTCCGGACCGTCCCGGCCGTCCGGACCGACCAGGAGACGCGGCCGCACCCCCGGCACACCGTCGACCAGAGCGACTGGCTCTACCTCACGGTCAGCCACGGCGACGACGCCCGCACCGGCGACAGCCGCGGCGCCCTGCTGCGCTGCGATCCGCCCCAGGGCCACCCGCACGCCGCCGCGGCCTGTGCCCAGATCCGCTCGGCCCACGGCGACATCCGCGTCATCCCGCACAAGGAGGTGTTCTGCTCGATGATCTACTCCCCGGTGACCGTCCAGGCCCGCGGCCAGTGGCAGGGGCGCGCCATCGACTACACGGAGACCTTCCCCAACGCGTGCGTGATGAGGGCCCGCACGGGAGACGTGTTCGCGCTCGACCAGTGACCTCTCGCACCGGTGTCCGGGCAGGTGAGCGTGCCCGGACGCCGGTCGGAGAGGGCCCGAGGAGGACGCCTCCGGTCAAGCGGAGGATCGTTTCATCAGATCATCAGTTCGCGAGCGTGATGGGCCGCCGCCAGGACCGTACGGCTCTGGTGCTCGACCTGGTGGGCCACGGGCACCCAGCGGGCCCGGAACCGGGCCGCGAAGGCCGCGCTCCAGGCCGCCACCAGGCGCTCCAGCTCGGGCACGGCGGGGTCGCCGGCCTCCCGCAGCACCCGCAGCGCCATCGCCGCCGCCCGCAGCGGCAGCCGGCGGCCGAACGCGTCCACGCTGCCGACGTACGACATCGTCGTCTCGGCCGGCGGGACGCGCACCCAGTCCGCGGCCAGCCCCGGCACCAGTCCGAGCCCCCACCGCGCCGCCCGCAGCAGCGGCCCCTCGGGGCCGTCCAGCCGGGGCAGCGCACCGGCGAGCACCGCCTCCACCCGTGCCGCGTCCCGCAGCAGCCGGTCCGCGAGACGGCGTTGCGCACCGGCCGGGTCCGGATGCTCGACCGGATCGTCGACCAGGTCGCTCGCCCACATCGGCACCTCCACCACCGCGGTCATCCCGCCGTGCCGGTGCGCCGCGTACCAGGTGCTGTGCCGCGCGTCGTCCGGCAGGCTCGGATACGCCGGGTCCGTGCCCGGCGCCGGCATCACCCGCACCCCGGGGCCGGAGACCGGCCAGCCCGCGGCGTCGCAGGCGCCCGTCTCCACCGGGATGTGCAGCTCGGCCGCCGACTTGCGGAACGGCTCGGCGAGGCCGGGCACGTCCCGGGTCAGCTGCACCCAGCTGCCGCCCAGCTCGGTGCCGTGCAGCGACACCTGGAGGTAGGGCCGCACCGCGTCCACGACGCCGATCAGCGCGCGCGTCTCGGGCGGTTGCAGCTCGGGCGGCAGCACGGAGGGCGACCACTCCGGCTGCTCGGGGCCGGCGGGCCGGAAGAAGCCGAGGTGGTAGTCGAAGAGGGTGCGCGGGGCCGGCGTCACGTGCAGGCGCGCGCCGTCCGGGTCGGCGCACAGCAGGAAGTGCCAGGAGACGCCGGCCCGCAGCCGGTGGTCGGCCACCACCCGGCGCACCAGGGCGAGCAGGGTGGCGCCGCCGGTCGGCTCGTTGGCGTGGGCGCCGGCGACGACCAGCACGGCCCGCCGGGCGCGCCCGACGGACAGCAGGTGCAGCGGCCGGCCCGCGCGGGAGGCGCCGACCTCCGCAAGGCCGCACAGCCGCGGGCGGCGCGCGGCCAGTTCCCGAACCGAGGAGACCAGTTCGGGAACGCTGGGGTAGCGCGGCTCCGGCAGCAGACTCACCCCCGTACTCGTCCGCCAGGCTTCGCCTTCGCAGTACCCCACGGACACGGACGGCTGTCAAGAACACCCAGCCGCCCGAACACCCGGCCGCCCGAACGCCCGGCCGACTGAACACCCGGCCGCCCGCGGCCGCCCGATCCCGCCCGGAACCGCTCACCGCGCCCCGGACGGTTCCGCCACCCGCTCCAGCAGCGCCACCGGCAGCCGCGCGAACAGCTCGTCCGCGCGCACCCGCCCCTCGAACACGCGTCCCGGCGTCAGCGCGTCGGCCCACCGGCCGGGCGGCAGCGGCAGCCGCGTCTCCCGCCAGCCGCCCGCCTCCGCCAGCCGCAGCGACAGCCGGGTCACGGCCGTCAGCGCCTGCCCGGAGCGGGTGAACGCCACGCAGTGCCCCGCCGCCGGCCCCTCCGCCGCCAGCGGCGCGTACGTCGCCTCCGTGCCGAAGACCTCCGGCCGGCGGGCGCGCAGCCGCAGCGCCGCCGCCGTCACCGCGCCCTTGTCGCCCGGATCGAGCGGCGGGAAGTGCGCGGGGCGGCGGTTGTCCGGGTCCACCAGCGCCCGGTACTCGGCCTCCGTGCCCTGGTAGACGTCGGGCACGCCCGGCATCGTCAGGTGCGTCAGGGCGGTGCCGAGGACGTTGGCCCGGATGTGCGGCTCCAGCGCCTGCCGGAAGGCGGCCACCGGTTCGCCCGGCGCCCCGCACGGCCCCTCGGTGACGAACCGCTCGACCGCCTCCTCGTACGACGGCTCCTGCTCCGTCCAGCTCGTGTGCAGGCCCGCCTCGCGCACATGCTTGAGCAGCGCCTCGCGCACCCGCCCCGCCGTCGCCGGGCCGAGCCCGAAGACCGTCTGCCAGGCCGCCCACGCCAGCTGTCCGTCGGGCGCCGGCGCGGCGGCGCCGGACGCCCCGGCCAGCACCTCGGCCCACTGCCGCGGGCACTCGGTCAGCACCGCGAGGGCCGCCCGCACGTCGGCGCTGCGCTTGGTGTCGTGCGTGGAGACCACGGTGCCGGTGGCGGGCCAGTCGCGCTGCACGCGGGCGCAGTACGCGTGGAAGTCCTGCGGGTCGAGCGCCGGACGCCCGGGTTCGCCGCCGACCTCGTTGGCCGCCATCAGCGGCACGTAGCGGTAGTAGGCGGTGTCCTCGACGGACTTGGCGCGCAGCGCCGAGGCGGTCTGCGCGAAGCGGGTGCGGAACTCGACGGCGTCCGGTCCGGTGCCGGCCCGGCCCAGCACCAGATCGCGCACGACGTCCACCGCCTCGCCCTCCTCGGGCACCGCGAAGGCGAGCCGGGCCTCGGCCGCCGCCTCCTCGGTGACCACGCCGGAGGCGTCCACGGAGGCGTAGGGCCGGTACACCTCCAGGCGGACCAGCAGTTCGCGCAGCGCGGTGCGCAGCGCCCAGGGCGCGCGGTCGCGCAGCGCGGGGTCCGGCGAGGCGGCGCACACCCGGTGCGCCGCGCGGGTCAGCCGGTCCGTCTCGGCGGCCAGCTCGTGCGTGATCACCTCGTACGCCGCCTGCCGCGCCGTCGCCGCCCAGTCGCCGCCCCGGTCGGTCTGCGGGGCGGCGAACCGACGGTACTCGGCGAGGAGTCCGGCGGCGCCCTCCGGGTCGGTGAACAGGCCGTCGACGTGGCGCAGCGCGTCGTAGCCGGTGGTGCCGGCCACCGGCCAGGCGCCGGGGAGGTGCTCGCCGTCGGAGAGGATCTTCTCCAGCACGGTCCACCGGCCGCCGCTCGCCGTGTGCAGCCGGTCCAGGTAGCCGTCCGGGTCGGCGAGGCCGTCGGGGTGGTCGACGCGCAGGCCGTCCACCACGCCCTCGGCGAGCAGCTGGAGGATCTTGGCGTGGGTCGCCTCGAACACCTCCGGGTCCTCCACCCGCACCCCGATCAGCTCGGAGATGCTGAAGAAGCGCCGGTAGTTCAGCTCGGTGCGGGCCAGCCGCCACCACCCCAGGCGGTACCACTGGGCCTCCAGCAGCTCGGGCAGCGGCAGCTTCCGCGTCCCGGCGCGCAGCGGGAAGACGTGGTCGTAGTAGCGCAGGACGTCGCCGTCCACCCGCAGCTCGCCGATCTCCTTGCCGACCGGCCGGCCGAGCACCGGCAGCAGCACCTTGCCGCCCTGCGCCTCCCAGTCGATGTCGAACCAGCGCGCGTACGGCGACTCGGGGCCCTCGCGCAGCACCTCCCACAGGGCACGGTTGTGCCGCGGCGCCACCGCCATGTGGTTGGGGACGATGTCCACGACCAGGCCGAGCCCGTGCTCGCGCGCGGTGCGCGACAGCGCCCGCAGTCCCTCCTCGCCGCCGAGCTCGTCGCGCACGCGCGCGTGGTCGACGACGTCGTAGCCGTGCGGGGAGCCGGGCACGGCCTGAAGGACGGGGGACAGGTGCAGGTGTGAGACGCCGAGCGAGGCCAGGTACGGCACCGCGGCGGCGGCGGCCGCGAACGGGAACTCGGGCTGGAGCTGGAGCCGGTAGGTGGCCGTGGGCACGACGGGTGCGGTGCGCTCGGGTGTCATGGAGAGCTACGTACCCGCCCGGCCGCCTTTCGTGCCGCCCGCGGCACCGCTCGGGTGGACCTGGTGGCCCACCCGGGCGGGCGACGAACCGAATTCACCTGAACGGGTGAATTCGGGGAGAGTCAGGCCGGCCGCTGGAGGACGGTCATGCTGCGGTCCTGGAGGGTCAGCCGGTCGCCGGCGCGCACCTTGCGCCCGCTGTCGGCGGCCAGCGGCCGGTCGCGCGCGGTGTCGACGACCACCTGCCACTGGCGGCCGTGGTCCACCGGCACCACGAAGTCCAGCGACTTGGGCGCGGCGTTGAACATCAGCAGGAACGAGTCGTCGGCGATCCGCTCCCCGCGCTGGCCCGGCTCGGAGATCGCGTTGCCGTTGAGGAACACCGTCAGCGCCGAGGCGCGCGCCGAGTCCCAGTCCCGCTGGGTCATCTCCTCGCCCTCCGGGGTGAACCACGCGACGTCGGACAGTTCGTCGTGGGTCCCCTCCACGGGCCGGCCGTGGAAGAAGCGGCGCCGGCGGAAGACCGGGTGGTCCCGGCGCAGGGCGGCCATCGCCCGGACGAACTCCAGCAGGCCCTCGCCCTCGGCCCCCTCCTCCGGCCAGCGCACCCAGGACAGCTCGTTGTCCTGGCAGTAGGCGTTGTTGTTGCCGCGCTGGGTGCGGGCGAACTCGTCGCCGTGGCTGATCATGGGCACGCCCTGGGAGAGCATCAGCGTCGCGGCGAAGTTGCGCATCTGCCGCTCCCGCAGCCGCAGCACGTCCGGATCGTCGGTGTCGCCCTCCGTGCCGCAGTTCCAGGACCGGTTGTGGCTCTCGCCGTCCCGGTTGTCCTCGCCGTTGGCCTCGTTGTGCTTGTCGTTGTACGCCACCAGGTCGTGCAGGGTGAAGCCGTCGTGGCAGGTGACGAAGTTGATCGAGGCCAGCGGGCGGCGGCCGTCGTCCTGGTAGAGGTCGGAGGAGCCGGTCAGCCGGGAGGCGAACTCCGCCAGCGCCCGCGGCTCGCCCCGCCACAGGTCCCGCACCGTGTCGCGGTACTTGCCGTTCCACTCGGTCCACAGCGGCGGGAAGTTGCCCACCTGGTAGCCGCCCTCGCCCACGTCCCACGGCTCGGCGATCAGCTTCACCTGGGAGACCACCGGATCCTGCTGGACCAGGTCGAAGAACGACGACAGCCGGTCCACCTCGTGGAACTGCCGGGCGAGCGTGGCCGCGAGGTCGAAGCGGAAGCCGTCCACGTGCATCTCGGTGACCCAGTAGCGCAGCGAGTCCATGATCAGCTGGAGCACGTGCGGGGACCGCATGAGCAGCGAGTTGCCGGTGCCCGTGGTGTCCATGTAGTAGCGCGGGTCGTCGGTGAGCCGGTAGTACTGCGGGTTGTCGATGCCCTTGAAGGACAGCGTCGGGCCCAGGTGGTTGCCCTCGGCGGTGTGGTTGTAGACCACGTCGAGGATGACCTCGATCCCGGCCTCGTGCAGCGCCCTGACCGCCGACTTGAACTCCAGCACCTGCTGGCCGCGGTCGCCCCAGGAGGCGTACGCGTTGTGCGGGGCGAAGAAGCCGATGGTGTTGTAGCCCCAGTAGTTGGACAGGCCCATGTCGGCCAGCCGGTGGTCGTTCACGAACTGGTGTACGGGCATCAGCTCCAGCGCCGTGACGCCCAGTTCGGTCAGGTGCTCGATGACTGCCGGGTGGGCGAGGGCCGCGTAGGTGCCGCGCAGCTCCTCGGGCAGTCCCGGGTGGCGCATGGTGAGGCCCTTGACGTGCGCCTCGTAGAGCACCGTCTCGTGGTAGCCGCGCCGCGGCCGCCGGTCGTCGCCCCAGTCGAAGTACGGGTTCACCACGACCGACGTCATCGTGTGCGGGCCCGAGTCCAGGTCGTTGCGCCGCCCGGGATCGTCGAAGTGGTAGCCGTACACCTCCTCTCCCCAGTCGATCGCACCGCTGATCGCACGCGCGTACGGATCGAGCAGCAGCTTCGCGGAGTTGCAGCGCAGTCCGCGCTCCGGGGCGTACGGGCCGTGCACCCGGAACCCGTAGCGCTGTCCCGGCATGATCCCCGGGACGTACGCGTGCCGGACGAACGCGTCGCTCTCCCGCAGTTCCACCGCCGTCTCCGAGCCGTCGTCGTGCAGCAGACACAGCTCTACTCGGTCCGCGGCCTCGGTGAAGACCGCGAAGTTGGTGCCGGCGCCGTCGTACGTGGCGCCGAGTGGATACGCCTCTCCAGGCCAGACCTGCATGGACACGACTCTTTCAGGTGAGCGGCGCCGGGGGTGGCGCCTTGGCCCCGAGTGTCCCCGAAAGTGAGAGCGCCACCTATGACTTCGCCCGGGTGCGTCGCCGGGCGGCGGCCGTGCACCGTCGCCGGGGCCGTGCCGTCAACGCTATGAATATCCTCACTCCGCCCGGGCACGCCTACCAGAACGGAGGTAAACCGTGGGGAAGTTGAGAAAGGAGCGGCCCATCCGGCTGCGTCCCGGACCGCTCCCGGAGTACCCTTCCTTGATCGTTGGGACGGGGATGCTCGGGGGAGCGGAAGGCGGTGCGCGGGTGGGCTCGGGAGGCCTGGAGCTGCCCCCTGGTGACGAGGGTCACGAGGGGAACTCCACAGACGTCCCGCCCGGAGCGGTGTCCCTGGCCCGGCCGATGGACGCCGGCGCCATCGGCCCGGAGCTGGACTGGGACGCCGACGCCTGGCGCGAGGTGCGCACCCGCGCCCAGCGGGCCGGCCGGGCCTACATCTGGCTGAATCTGGTCGAACAACGGCTGCGCGCCGTCGTCGCCGCCGTGCTGCGGCCCGTCTACGAACCCGTCCACGGCGAGGACTGGGTGGTCGCCGCGGCCGGCCCGGCCGGCCAGGAGTGGGCCCAGCGCGCGGTCGCCGTCCGCGAGGTCAGCCGCCGCAAGGGCTATCTGCTCGACCCGGCCGACGACCATGTCATCAGCTTCCTCACCCTGCCCCAGCTGCGCGAGCTGATGGTGCAGCACTGGCCGTGCTTCGAGCCGTACCTCGACGACCGCCGGGACGTCGAACTCGCCCTGGACGAACTGGAGGTGACGCGCAACGTCGTCTCCCGCAACCGGGCCCTGTCCGAGGCGGTGCTCGCCCAGGCCGAACGCGCCTCCGCGCGCCTGCTGGAGATCCTCGGCGCCGGCGGCGACGTGCCCTCCGCCCGGCGGCTGCCGGTCGACGCGGTGGAGGACCTGATCGGCGACCGGTACGCCGACGTGGTCGCCGTCCACTCCGACCGGGTGCGGCTGCTGCGCCGGTTCCCGGCCGAGGACATCTTCGGCAGCGCCCGCCGACTGGACGCCATCGGCATCGGCCTCAACCTGCTCGTGCAGAACTTCTCCGGCCGCCGCCTGGTGCGGCTGGCCGAGTCCGGCTGCCGGGTGCGGCTGCTCTTCCTCAACCCGGCCTCCAGCGCGGTCAAGCGGCGCGAGCGCGAACTCGGGCTCAAGCGCGGCGAGCTGAGCCGCTCGGTGGAGATGAACATCCTGCACATGCGCCGGGTGCGGGCCCGGCTGCGCGACCCGGGCGCCTTCGAGATCCAGGTCTACGACGAGACGCCGCGCGTCTCGGCCTACCTGGTGGACGGCGACGGCGCGGACGGCGTCGCGGTGACCCAGTCCTATCTGCGGCGCAGCCGGGGCATGGAGGCGCCGGTGTTCGTCCTGCGCAACGGCAGCAGGGTGGTCAAGCCGGGCGAGGTCGACGAGGGCGGCCTCTTCGCCGCCTACCGCGAGGAGTTCGAGACCATGTGGGTCGATTCAAGACCCGTGTCCTGAAGTGCCCGCGATGTCCGGCCGCGCGAGGTCGCGGGGCGGACGGCGAGCGGACGGCGGGCGGCTGATTGTCAGTGGCCCGTGCGAAGGTGAGGACCACTGGGGGAGAGCACCACGAGAAGGGGGGCCGCCATGGGCTGGCACCAGGAGCTGATGATCGGCTTCGACCTGGAGACGACGGGGACGGACCCGCGGACGGCGCGCATCGTCACGGCGGCCGTGATCGAGGTCCGCGACGGAGAGCCGGCCGGGCGCCGGGAATGGCTGGCCGACCCGGGCGTTCCCATACCGCCGGACGCGGTCGCCGTGCACGGCATCAGCAACGAACGGGCCGCCGCCGAGGGCCGGCCCGCCGATCAGGTCGCCGACGCCGTCGCCGAGGCGCTGACCGGTTACTGGCGGGCGGGGGCGCCGGTCGTGGCGTACAACGCCGCCTTCGACCTGACCCTGCTCTCCGCCGAACTGCTGCGGTACGGGCTGCCGTCGCTCGCCGACCGCCTCGGCGGCGCGGACGTGGGGCCGGTCCTCGACCCGTACACCATCGACCGCTGGGCCGACCGCTACCGGCGCGGCAAGCGCACCCTGGAGGCGGTCTGCACGGAGTACGGCGTCGTGCTCGGCTCCGCCCACGACGCCTCGGCCGACGCCCTCGCCGCGGCCCGGCTGGCCCGCGCGATAGCCGGCCGCCACCCCAAGGTGGCCTCCCTCGGCCTGGCGGAGCTGCACCGCTCCCAGATCGAGTGGTACGCCGCCTGGGCGGCCGACTTCCAGGGCTTCCTGCGCCGCAAGGGCGACCCGACCGCGGTGGTCGACGGGCACTGGCCCCTGCGGGAGCTGACGGGCGAGCGGGTCTGAGCCTGCTCCCCGGCCTCGGGCCGCCGCGGAGCGCTCGCCGGGGCCGGCGGGAAAACGCGGTGCGTGCCGGCGCCCCGCCGGGCAGACTCGCGGACATGACCGACAAGATCGCCCGCCTCAACCCCGAGCAGCTGCACGAGACGCCCGGCTATCACCACATCACGGTGGTGGAGGCGGGGCGCACGGCCCACCTGGCGGGACAGTGCCCGCTCGACCGGAACGGCGACCTCGTCGGCGCCGGCTCCCTTAAGACGCAGATCGACCAGGTGGTCGCGAACGCGCTCACCGCCCTGGCCGCGGTGAGCGCCCGGCCGCACCACGTGGTGCGGTCGGTGATCTACGTGCGGAGCGACGACAGGGACGATCTCGGAGCCGCGTGGAGTCGGCTCACCGAGTCCGCCCTGGGGCCGGCGTTCACCACCGCCAGCACGCTCCTGGGCGTCGCCCAGCTGGGCTTCACCGGACAGCTCGTCGAGGTGGATCTCACCGTGGCGCTGCCTGACTGACGTCGGACCGCGTGTCGAGCGCGGGCTTCGGGGCGCGAGTATCTCAGAAGGGATACCAGCGCACCGACTCGTCGCCGTCGCGCAGGGACGCCACCCGGCGTTCGAACTCGGCCCGCGCCTTGGCGTTGGCCGGGGCGTGCTGGGCGACCCAGGCGCAGCTCGCCGTCTCCCGGGCGCCGCGCAGCACCGAGCAGCCCGCCCACTCCCGCACGTCCCAGCCGTACGCCGCCGTGAAGGCGTCGTACGCCTCGGCGGGCAGGCCGTAGCGGTCCCGGGACAGGGCCATCACCACGAGGTCGTGCTCGCGCAGGTCGGCGGAGAAGGTCTCCAGGTCCACCAGGACCGGCCCGTCCGGCCCGATGTGCACGTTGCGCGGGAGCGCGTCGCCGTGGATCGGGCCGGGCGGCAGTTGCGGGGTGAGCGCGGCGGCGGCCGCCGCGAAGCCGTCGCGGCGCTCGCGCAGATAGGCCGCGTCCGCCGGGTCGATCGCGTCCCCCGCCAGCCGCAGCCAGCGCTCCACCCCGCCGAGCAGTTCACGGGGCGGCAGCGCGAAGCCGGGAGCGTCCAGCGCGTGCACGACGCGCAGCAGTGCGGCGAGGTCGCGGGGTTCGGCGGGCCGCACCGGTTCGGGCAGTCGGTGCCACACGGTCACCGGGTGCCCCTGCACGAGCAGCGCCTCGGACTCGGCGGCGCGCACCGCGGGGACGCCCGCCCCGGCCAGCCACCCCGCGATCCGCAGCTCGCGCCGCGCGCGCTCCAGCAGCTCGGCGTCCCGGCCCACCTTGACGACGAGGTCCCCGGCGGCGAAGACCGCGTTCTCGCCCAGCGCGAGCAGCCGCGCCTCGTCCGCCGCCCCGGCCGTCACCTTCGCCGCCGCCAGCACGCCCCGCGCCAGAGCCTCGTCCATCGTCCGCCTCCCGGTCCGTGATCCGACGGTCAGTGTCGCATCCGCACTGGTGGGAGAGGTGCGCGGTAAATGCGTTGTACGAGACGTCTCGTCTCGCCTAGGCTCCCGGACATGACCCGTCGCGCTCACATCGCCATGTTCTCCGTCGCCGCCCACGGCCACGTCAACCCCAGCCTGGAGGTCATCCGCGAACTCGTCGCCCGGGGGCACCGGGTCACCTACGCGATCCCGCCGCTGTTCGCGGAGAAGGTCGCCGAGACCGGCGCGGAGGTGAAACCGTGGAACTCCACGCTGCCCACACCCGACGACGACCCGTCCGCCTGGGGGACCACGCTCCTGGACAACGTCGAACCGTTCCTGAACGACGCGATCCAGGCCCTGCCCCAGCTGATCGACCTCTACGAGGGCGACGAGCCGGATCTCGTCCTGCACGACATCACCTCCTACCCGGCCCGCGTCCTCGCCCACCGCTGGGGCGTGCCCGCCGTCTCCCTCTCGCCCAACCTCGTCGCCTGGGAGGGCTACGAGGAGGAGATCGCCGAACCGATGTGGGCCGGGCCCAGGAAGACCGAACGGGGCCGCGCCTACTACGCCCGCTTCGAGGGCTGGCTGCGGGAGAACGGCATCACCCTGCACCCGGACGACTTCGCCGGCCGCCCCGGCCGCTCGCTGGTCCTGATCCCGCGGGCCCTCCAGCCGCACGCCGACCGGGTCGACGAGCGCGTGTACTCCTTCGTCGGCGCCTGCCAGGGCGACCGTACGGCGCAGGGCGCCTGGGAGCTGCCGGCCGGCGCGGAGAAGGTGGTCCTCGTCTCGCTCGGCTCGACCTTCACCCGGCAGCCCGCCTTCTACCGGGAGTGCCTGCGGGCCTTCGGCGAGCTGCCGGGCTGGCACACGGTGCTCCAGATCGGCAGCCAGGTCGACCCCGCCGAGCTGGGCGAGATCCCCGGCAACGTCGAAGTGCGTTCCTGGGTACCGCAGTTGGCGATCCTGCGGCAGGCCGACCTGTTCGTCACGCACGCCGGGGCCGGCGGCAGCCAGGAGGGACTGGCCACCGGGACGCCGATGATCGCCGTACCGCAGGCCGTCGACCAGTTCGGCAACGCGGACATGCTCCAGGGCCTCGGCGTCGCCCGGCGTCTGGACACCGAGGAGGCGACCGCCGAGACCCTGCGCGCCGTCGGCCTCGCACTGGCCGGCGACCCCGAAGTGGCCCGGCGGCTCAAGGAGATCCAGGCCGGCATGGCCGAGGAGGGCGGCACCCGGCGGGCGGCCGACCTGATCGAGGCCGAACTGCCCTCCGACCGCCGCTGACCCGGCACGGCGGACCGCGGCGGGTCGGGCACGGCGCGAGGTCGCGCAGACCCGGCGGCCCGGCGGACGGGGCGGCGGTGCGCGAAGGCGGGACCCGCCGGCCGTCGCGCGGCCGGCGGGTCCCGCCCTTCCCGTACCGGGGACTCGACCCCGAGTCCCCGGCGGCGCTCACACCCCCAGCCGCTCGCCCTCCCTCGGCGCGGGCGGCGCGACCGCCGCCGGCGGGGCCTCGTCGTGGGTGAGGTCGGGCAGCCGGTGCAGCCACCTGGGCAGGTACCAGTTGCGCTCGCCCAGCAGCGACATCACCGCGGGCAGCAGCACACCGCGGATGACCGTGGCGTCGATGAGCACCGCGGCCGCCAGGCCCACGCCCATCTGCTTCATCGACTGCATGGACAGCGTCCCGAAGATCGCGAACACGGCGACCATGATGACCGCGGCGCTGGTGACGACGCCCGCCGTGGTCACCACCCCGTGCTGGATGGCGTCCTTGGTGCTCCGGCCGCGCAGCCGCGCCTCGCGGATGCGGGACACCACGAACACGTGGTAGTCCATCGACAGCCCGAACAGGATCACGAAGAGGAACAGCGGCAGCCAGGTCACGATCGCGCCGACGCCCTCCGCGCCCACCAGCGAGGCGCCCCAGCCGTGCTGGAAGACGGCGACGAGGATGCCGTAGGCCGCGCCCACCGACAGCAGGTTCAGCAGGATCGAGGTGATCGCGACCGTCAGCGAGCGGAAGGACAGCAGCATCAGCAGGAAGGCGAAGACCACCACGAACGCGAAGACCGGGACGACCGAGCCGATGAGTTGGTCGTTGAAGTCGACCGAACCGGCGACCTGGCCGGTGATCGGCGCCCGGACGCCCTCGACCTTGCCGAGCGTGGCCGGCCGCACCTCGTCGCGCAGCTTCTTCAGGCTGTCGCCGGCCCGGTCGAAGTCGGAGCCGCCGACCAGCGGCACGGAGACGAAGGCGATGTTCCGGTCCTCGTACAGCTTGACGTCCACCGGGCCCTGCGAGGCGCCCGAGGAGACGGCCCGCTCCTTGAACGCGGCCAGCGCGGACCGCACCTCGGGAGCCTTGATGTCCTTGGCCTCGACGATCACCTGGGCCGGCTCGGAGCCGCCCGGGAAGGCGTCGTTGACCCGGTTGTAGGTCTGCACGATGGGCAGCGAGTCGCCGAACTCCTGGTCCAGGGTGAGCTGCGAGGTCTTCATGCCGAGCGCCGGCGCGGCGACGGCCAGCAGCGCGCCGGTCGCGACGACCACGCTGACCACCGGCCTGGCCAGCACCCGCCGCAGCACCGCCGTCCAGAACCGGCTGCCCTGGCTGCCCGAGGCGCGTCGCCGCCGCAGGAAGGGCAGCCGCCCCTTCTCGACCCGCTCGCCCAGCAGCGACAGCAGCGCCGGCAGCACGGTCACCGAACCGACCATCGCGACCGCCACCACGATCAGCGAGGCCAGGCCCATCGCCTCGAACTCGGCGATCCCGGTGAACAGCATGCCCGCCATCGCCACGCACACCGTGACGCCGGAGACGACGATCGCCCGCCCGCTGGTCGCGGCGGCGATGCGCAGCGCGGTCGCCGCGTCCCGTCCGGCGGCCCGCTCCTCACGCTCGCGGCGCAGGTAGAAGAGGCAGTAGTCGACGCCGACGGCCATGCCGACCAGCAGCATCACGGAGTTGGCGGTGTCGCTCATCGGCTGGAGATGACTGACGAGGCCCATCAGGCCCATCGTCGCCACGATCGCCGTGATGGCCAGCGCCACCGGCAGCAGCGCGGCCACCAGCGCGCCGAAGGCGATCAGCAGGATGCCCAGCGCCACCGGCACGGCGGACAGCTCGGCCTGCTGGAAGTCGTTCCCGAAGGCGTCGGCGTACTGCTTCTGCATGCTCGCGCCGCCGATCTCCTCGATCCGCAGCGCCGCGTGGTCCTTCTGGACGCCCTCGACGGCCCGCAGCACCGGCTCGATCCGGTCGCCCGCACTCTCCGCCTCGCCGCGCACGTCGAACTGCACCAGCACGCTGCGGCCGTCCTTGGAGACGGTCCCGGTGTCGTACGGCGACTTCACGTCGGTCACCCGGCCGGTGGCGCCGACCGCCTCGACCACGTCGGCGACGGCGGAGCGGAAGGCGGCGTCCTTCGCCCGCGCGGAGCCGTCCCGGCTCTGGACGAGGACGGACTCGCTCGCCGGCTCCTTGATCCCCGCGTCCTCGATGATCTTCGCGGCGGTGTGCGTCTCGCCGCTGAGCTGGTCGCTCTCCTTGACGTCCACCCGGCCCGCGGCCGAGCCGAGCCCCATCGCCACCACGACGAACAGCACCCAGATGCCGACCGCCGCCCATCGGTGCCGGGCGCTCCAGCCGCCGGCCCGCGCGGCGATGCCCCGCGCCCGTGTTCCTCGGTTCCCCATGACGGGCTTGCCCCCTCCAGGCCCGTTCGTCAGGCCCCTGCGCACGGCGCCGGCCCCCTGCCGCCGCCTTCCGTAATGAACGTATGAGGCGGACAAGACCTTCTCGTCGTGCTGCCCGGTGAGCCGCGCCCGCCGCCCGTCCTCCCCTCGTATCCCGGACCCTCCGCTCTGGGGAGGACGGCGGCCCCTTACAACTACCCCCGCTCCTCAGGGGAGGTGATCAGGGGACGGGCGCGGCCGGCGGTGTTCGACCCGGCCGCGGCGCGGGCGTCTAGTGCTGCGGCCGGAAAGGTTTGCCGGGAAGCTCGCGGCGTCCGGTGCGGTGCATCGCAAGGCGGAGCATGACCCGCGTACTGGATGTACTCGGGTCGTGCGACAACGCGGCGAGGTGCCGTGCCGGGCGTCGCGAGCCGGTGAACCTTTCCGGTCGCAGCACTAGGGTGGGCGGATGACGACGTACGCGGCGCTGCTGCGCGGGATCAACGTGGGCGGTAACAGGAAGGTGCCGATGGCCGGACTGCGCGCGCTGATCGCGGAGCTGGGCCACGGCGCGGTCCGCACCCACCTCCAGAGCGGCCAGGCCGTCTTCACCAGCGACCGCGGTGACGAGGAGGCGCTGGCGGCGGAGCTGACGGCCGCGGTCGAGGAGCGGTTCGGCTTCCGGGCCGGCGTCATCGTGCGCGGCCACGCCTACCTGCGGGCGGTCGCCGAGAACTGCCCGTTCCCGGCCGCGGACCTCCAGCCCGGGCAGCTCCACGTCACCTACTTCTCCGGCCCCGTCGAGGCGGCCCGCTTCGCCGGGATCGACCGGCCGGCCTTCCTGCCCGAGGAGTTCCGGCTCGGCGACCGCGCCCTCTACCTCTACGCCCCGGACGGCCTCGGCCGCTCCCCGCTCGCCGCACAGCTCTCCCGGCCCCGCCTCGCCGAGGACCTGATCGCGACCAGCCGCAACTGGAACACCGTCCGCAAGCTCGTCGAACTGACGGCGCCCGCGCGGACCTGAGCCGGGCCGGGGCCGCCGGCGGTGACGCGCCGTGGCAGGCTTCCGGCATGCGCTACATCATCATCGGAGCAGGAGCGGTCGGCGGGGCGGTCGGGGGACGGCTGGCGCAGAGCGGACGCGAGGTGGTGCTCGTCGCGCGCGGCGCGCACCTCGCCGCACTGCGCGCCGAAGGGCTGCGGCTGGAGGTGCCCGAGGGGAGGCTGACGTACCGGCTGCCCGCCGTGGCCGGGCCGGACGAGCTGGGCGCACTGCGCGCCGACGACGTCCTGGTCCTGGCGGTCAAGACCCAGGACGCCGAGGCGGCCCTCGCGGCCTGGGGCCCGGCGCCGGTCGAGGGCGGCGGCACCGCGGCGCGGCGGCTGCCGCTGCTGTGCGCGCAGAACGGCGTGGAGGGGCAGCGGATCGCCCTGCGCCGGTTCCGGCACGTGTACGGCGTCTGCGTGTGGCTGCCCGCCGCCCATGTCGAACCCGGCGTCGTCTCGGCGGCCGGCGCCCCGCTCACCGGCATGCTGCACCTGGGTCGTCACCCGCACGGCGCCGACGACGTCCTGCGGGACATCGCCGCCGACCTGACCGCGGCGCACTTCGAGGCGCCCGTCGTACCGGACGTGGCCCGCTGGCAGTACGCCAAGCTCCTCGGCAACCTGGCCAACGCGATGGAGGCCCTGACCGGCCCCCTGACCAGCGAGGCGGCGCGGGCCCTGTACGGCAGGGTGCGCGCCGAGGGCGAGCGGGTGCTGAACGCCGCGGGCATCCTGTACGCGAGCGAGGCCGAACAGCGCGCGGCGCGCGGCGACAAGATCACCCTGGTGCCGCTGGGCGGCGTCGAACGCGGCGGCGGCTCCTCGTGGCAGTCCCTCACCCGGGGCACCGGCACCATCGAGGCCGACCACCTCAACGGCGAGATCGTCCTGCTGGGCCGGCTGCACGGCGTCCCCGCACCGCTGAACGAGCTGTTGCAGCACCTGGCCAACGCCTTCGCCCGTGACCGCAGGCCGGCGGGCTCGATGCCGATGGCCGAGCTGGCACGGCTGGCCGAGGAGGCCGAGGAGGCCGAGCGGGCGGCCGGGCACTGAGCGCACCGTGCCGGGGCGGCACGCACCGCGGGGGCGAACCGTGTTCGGTTCGCCCCCGCGGTGTTCACGAGCCGGGTCGGCGCGCGGTCAGTTGATGCAGGCCATCCAGGCCGGGTAGTGGGAGCTGGGTCCCACGTAGAGGGCCGCGCAGGCGTGGCCGTTCTTCGAGGTCGACTTGACGACCTCGACGTAGTCGTCCCGCTTCACGACGGGGGTCTTGTCGTTGTGCCAGGTCTTCTGGTTGGTGACCGTCAGCCGGGCCTTGAAGGACTTCTTGTTGTAGCTCTTGACCGAGGCGACGAACTGGTTGGTCTTCGCGCCGGCGTTGCCCTTGGTGCGGTAGGTGATGCACACCTTCACGTCGTGCCGCTCGTCGCACTTCTGCGTCTTGAGGGCCTTGGCCGCGGCGGCCGGGGCGACGGACGCCCTGGTGGTCGCGGCGCCGGCCGGTGCGGCCAGCGCGGGCGCGGCCGTGACGAACAGGGCCGCGGCCGCGAGGCCGGTCGCTGCTGTGGTCTTCAGGTGCACTGTGAACTTCCTCCCGTTTGATCGTGCACTCTGATCATCTGCGCCAACTGCTTCTGCTTTCAAGGGAGTTGAGCGAAAGCTGAGGGTCTGTGGCGTTATGGGAGGAGGGCGGTGCGGGCGGGCCGGCCGAGGGCTCAGGCCGCCGCGAAGCGCCGGCCGGACGAGGCGGCGGCGTACCGGTGCAGGACCAGCGAGGCCAGCTCCGGGGCGGGACCGAGGACGTCGGCCAGCAGGTCGGCGCCGGCCGCCAGGGCGCCCTCGGCGATCCGGTCCGGCAGCCGGCCCGGCGCGATGACGTAGGGCGCGACCGCGATCCGCGCGCACCCGAGGGCGCGCAGCTCGTGCACCGCGTCCTCGGTGCGCGGAAGGGACGCGGAGGCGAACGCGGGCCGCACGGCGCACCAACCGGTGTGCCGCCACTCCCGCGCGATTGCTGCGATCACCGCGATCGCCTCCGGGTCGGAGGACCCCGCCGAGGCCAGCACGACCCCGGTCGAGGACTTGTCGGCCGGGGACAGCCCGGCCTCCCGCAGCCGGCGCTCCAGGGCGCCGGTCAGCAGCGGCGACGGGCCGAGCACGTCGGCCTGCCGCACCCGCAGCCCCGGCGGCGCCGCGCGCAGCACCGCGGGGATGTCCGCCTTGGCGTGGAAGGCCCGGGTCAGCAGCAGCGGCAGCGCCACCACGTCCCGTACGCCCTCGGCCGCCAGCGACTGGAGCACGCCCGGCACGGACGGCACGTTGAAGTCCAGGAAACCGGTCTCCACCCGCAGTCCCGGACGCAGCGCCGACACCCGCCGGACGAGGGCGTGCACGGTCGCGGCGTGCCGTGGGTCGCGGCTGCCGTGGGCGACGATGAGCAGGACCGGTTCGCTGTGCACGGGACGTCAGTTCCTCACCAGCAGACCGCGGCTGCGCAGGACCCAGCGCTCCACGGGGCTGAAGATGAGCAGGTCGATGGCGATGCCCACGAAGAGGATGAGGAAGATGGCCTCGAACACCATGGCCATGTCCAGGGCGTTGCGGCCGTTCTCCAGCAGCGCGCCCAGGCCGATGCCGAGGTCGGGGGAGGAGGCGATGATCTCCGCCGCCATCAGCGAGCGCCAGGAGAACGCCCAGCCCTGCTTGAGGCCGGCGAGGTAGCCCGGCAGCGCGGCCGGCAGCACGATGTGCCAGGCGCCCTTGAGGCCGCTCGCGCCCATCGTGCGGCCCGCCCGCAGGTACAGCGGCGGCACCTGGTCGATGCCGGAGACCAGTCCGTTGGCGATGGACGGCACCGCGCCGAGCAGGATCACCGCGTACATCATCGAGTTGTTCAGCCCGAGCCACACCACGGCGGGCGGCACCCACGCCACCGACGGCAGCGACTGGAGCCCGGACAGCACCGGGCCGATCGCGGCGCGCACGGACTTCACCCGCGCCACCAGCAGCCCCAGCGGGGTGCCGATCGCCAGCGCGAACAGGAAGCCGAGCAGACCGCGCGAGACGGAGGTCCAGATGTAGCCGAGCAGGTCGCCCTGGAGCCAGGCGTCCTTGAACGCGGCGCCCACGTCGGACGGCGAGGGCAGCTTGGTCGGGTCGTCGACCACCTTGAAGGTGATCAGCGCCTGCCAGGCCAGCAGGACCAGCACGACCGCCACGGCGGGCGGCAGGATCTTGCTGACGAAGGTCTGCCGGAACGGGGTGCGGCCGCTGTCGGCGGCCTCCAGCGCGTCGAGTCCGGCCTCCACGCCGGCCAGTTCGGCGCCCTGCGCCGTCTTCGTCTCAGTGCTGGCCATGGCGGCGGATCTCCCCACGCAGGACTTCGGTGATCTCCAGGGACAGCTCCGCGACCGGCGCGTCCTCGATGCGGCGCGGCTGCGGTATGTCCACCGTCCACTGGCGGGCGACCCGGCCCGGACGGGAGGACAGCAGCACCACCCGCTGGGCGAGCCGCACCGCCTCGCGCACGTTGTGCGTGACGAACAGGACGGAGACGCCGGTCTCCTGCCAGATCCGGGTCAGCTCGTCGTGCAGCACGTCCCGGGTGATGGCGTCCAGGGCCGCGAACGGCTCGTCCATCAAAAGCAGGTTGCTCTCCTGGGCGAGCGCCCGGGCCATCGCCACCCGCTGGCGCATACCGCCCGACAGCTCGTGCACCCGCTTGCCGTACGCGCCCTTGAGCCGGACCAGTTCGAGCAGTTCCTCGGCCCGGCCGCGGCGCTCCGGCTTGGCGACGCCGCGCAGTCTCAGGGCGAGTTCGATGTTCTTGCCCGCGGTCAGCCACGGGAACAGGGCGTGCTCCTGGAACATCAGGGCGGGGCGGCCGTCCGTGGTGATGGAGCCGGCGGTGGGCCGGTCCAGGCCCGCCACCAGGTTGAGCAGCGTGGACTTGCCGCAGCCCGAGGCTCCCAGGAGGGTGACGAACTCGCCCGGGGCGACATCGAGCGTGATGTCGTCCAGGACCAGCTGCTGCCCGCCCGGAGCCGCGAAGGACTTCGAGACGTTCTCAAGGCGCGCCGCGTGCTCTACGGACTCGGCGGCCTTGGCGAAGGTCGTGGCCATGGTCGTCACCTCCTGGGAACTACTGGGCTACGGGCTCTACTTGACGCCGAGACCGGCGTCGCTGACGGTGGGCTCGCCCGCGGCCTTGAGGACCTTGTTCAGCGGGGTGAGGTCGTAGATGCCGTCCAGCTTGGGCTGCTTGAGCAGACCGGCCTTCACCGCGTGCTCCGCCTCGGTGTTGAGGGTGGCGGCCAGCGGGTCGTCGATGAACTGGATGGACTTCCACGCCGGGTCCAGGACGGCGGCGGGCAGCGCCTTGCCGGAGTCGGCGGCCAGCTGCTTGTTGGCGGCGGCCTTCGCCTCCTCGGGGTTGGCGTTGATCCACTTGTTGGTCTCGACCGAGGCCTTCAGCACCGCCTCGACGGCCTCGGGGTGGTCCCTGAGGAAGTCCTGCCGGACGATGATGTTGGTGATCACGAACTTCTTGTCCGGCCACAGCGTGGACTCGTCCAGGAGCGTCTTGCCGCCCTCGGCGACCAGCTTGGACGCGGTCGGCTCCGGCACCCAGGCGCCGTCGATGGAACCGGACTTGAAGGCGTCCGGGGTGACCTTGTTGTCGGTGCGCACCACCGACACGTCGCCCTTGCCGCTCTGCGCGTCGACCTTCCAGCCCTGCTCGGCGATCCAGTTGAGGAACGCCACGTCCTGCGTGTTGCCGAGCTGCGGGGTGGCGATCTTCTTGCCCTTGACGTCCTTCAGGGACGTGATCTTCTTCGGGTTCACCACCAGCTTGACGCCGCCGGACGCCGAACCGCCGATGATCCTGAGGCCCTTGCCGTCGGACTTGGTGTAGCCGTTGATCGCCGGGGACGGGCCGATCCAGCCGATGTCGATGGACTTCGCGTTCAGCGCCTCGATCTCGGAGGGGCCGGCGTTGAAGACCGACGGCTTGACCTTGGTGGCGCCCAGCTCCTTCTGGAAGAAGCCCTTCTGCTGGCCGACCAGAGCGGTGGCGTGCGTCAGGTTGCCGAAGTAACCGATCTTGACGGAGTCGAGTCCGTCGATCTTCTTCGCCCCGGCGGCGACCTTCTGACCGGGGTCGTCGTCCTTGGCCTTGGAGCCGTAGCTGCACGCGGTGAGCGTGAGGAGCGGCAGGGCGACGGCCGCGGCGAGGGTGCGGCGGAGTATGGCGGAGGTGTTGACAGGCACGGGAGGCTGTCCTCTCGGAGGCCCGGCGGTCACGGTCTCTCAGGTCGTGGCCGGGAGGTCGGCAGGTCTTCGTCTACTTCGGCGGTGGGGGGTGAGGGCGCGCGAGCGGTGCGCGTACGTCAGCGCACACATCGGGCCACTCCGCCCTGCCCGCTGCCGAGGGCGCCGCTGCCGACGCGGCCGCCTTCCTTGGCGAACGTGGAGTAGAAGTCGCGGGAGGTCATCGTCAGAAGTCCCAGCCGTCCTCGTCAGCGGCGTCCTTGACCGGGTCCGGCGCGGCGAACGACTCGCCGACCATGCCCGCGGTCAGCGTAGTGCCGTCGCTGGGGTCGATCAGGATGAACGAGCCGGTCCGGCGCGAGTCGGCGTAGGAGTCGACCGGCAGCGGCTCGGCGGTGCGGATCTTCACCCGGCCGATGTCGTTGGCGACGAGCCGGCCCGGGTGCGGGTGCAGGGAGAGGTCGTCCAGGGTGAGCCGGGACGGGATGTCCTTGACGATCGCCTTGACGGTGCGGGTGCCGTGCTTGAGCAGCACCCGGTGGCCCACGGTCAGCGGCGCGTCGGCGACGTGGCAGACGGTCGCCTCGACGTCCTGGATGGTCGCCGGCGCGTCCTTGCTCGGCACGATCAGGTCGCCGCGCGAGACGTCGATGTCGTCCTGGAGCAGCACGGTCACCGACTGCGTCGTCCAGGCCACCCGCACCGGCTCGCCGAGCAGGTCGATGCCGGAGATCTTCGAGGTGCGGCCCGACGGCAGCACGGTGACCTCGTCGCCGACCCGGAACGTGCCGGCGGCGATCTGACCGGCGTAGCCCCGGTAGTCGGGGTGCTCGGCGGTCTGCGGGCGGATCACGTACTGCACCGGCAGCCGGGCGTGGCAGTGGCTGAGGTCGTGGCTGACCGGCACCGTCTCCAAGTGCTCCAGCACGGTCGGGCCGCCGTACCAGTCCATGACCGAGGACGGCTCCACCACGTTGTCGCCGGCCAGCGCGGAGATCGGGATGGCGGTGACCTCGGGGACGCCCAGCTCGGTGGCGTACGCCGTGAAGTCCTCGGCGATCCGGGCGAAGACGGCCTCGCGGTAGTCGACGAGGTCCATCTTGTTGACCGCGAGGACCACGTGCGGGACCCGCAGCAGCGCGGCGATCGCGGCGTGCCGGCGGGTCTGCTCGACCACGCCGTTGCGGGCGTCGACCAGGATCACCGTCAGCTCGGCGGTGGAGGCGCCGGTGACCATGTTGCGGGTGTACTGCACATGGCCCGGCGTGTCGGCCAGGATGAACCGGCGGCGCGGCGTGGCGAAGTAGCGGTAGGCCACGTCGATGGTGATGCCCTGCTCGCGCTCGGCGCGCAGGCCGTCGGTGAGCAGCGCGAGGTCCGGGCCGTCCTGGCCGCGGCCGGCCGAGGCCCGCTCGACGGCCTCCAGCTGGTCGGCGAGGACCGACTTGGAGTCGTGCAGCAGCCGGCCCACCAGGGTGGACTTGCCGTCGTCGACGGACCCGGCGGTGGCGAAGCGCAGCAGGGTGGTCTCCGACAGCTGCTCGACCGACAGCGGCTCGGCGGGTTCGGTGGTGCTCGACATGGTTAGAAGTACCCCTCGCGCTTGCGGTCTTCCATGGCGGCCTCGGAGAGCTTGTCGTCGGCGCGGGTGGCGCCGCGCTCGGTGAGCCGGGAGGCGGCGATCTCGGCGATCACCTGCTCCAGCGTCACCGCGTCGGAGTCGACGGCGCCGGTGCAGGACATGTCGCCGACCGTGCGGTAGCGCACCAGCCGCTTCTCGACGTCCTCGCCCTCCTTGGGGCCGCCCCACTCGCCGGCGGTCAGCCACATCCCGGCCCGCCGGAACACCTCCCGCTCGTGCGCGAAGTAGATCTCCGGCAGTTCGATGCCCTCGCGGGCGATGTACTGCCACACGTCCAGCTCGGTCCAGTTGGACAGCGGGAAGACCCGGACGTGCTCGCCGGGCGCGTGCCGGCCGTTGTACAGGTTCCACAGCTCGGGGCGCTGGCGGCGCGGGTCCCACTGGGAGAACTCGTCGCGCAGCGAGAACACCCGCTCCTTGGCGCGGGCCTTCTCCTCGTCGCGGCGGCCGCCGCCGAAGACCGCGTCGAACCTCGCCGACTGGATCCTCTCGGTCAGCGGCAGCGTCTGGAGCGGGTTGCGGGTGCCGTCCGGACGCTCCTTGAGCACACCGCGGTCGATGTAGTCCTGCACGGAGGCGACGTGCAGCCGCAGCCCGTGCTCGGCCACCGTCCGGTCGCGGTACTCCAGGACCTCCGGGAAGTTGTGCCCGGTGTCCACGTGCAGCAGCGCGAACGGCACCGGCGCCGGCGCGAACGCCTTGAGCGCCAGGTGCAGCATCAGGATCGAGTCCTTGCCGCCGGAGAACAGGATCACCGGGTTCTCGAACTCGCCCGCGACCTCGCGGAAGATGTGCACCGCCTCGGACTCCAGCGCGTCCAGGTGGGAGAGGGCGTACGGGCTGCCCGTACCCTCCCCGGCCTCGGCGACGGTCGTCGTCATGCCAGTCCCCTTTCGCTGAGCAGGGCGTACACCGACGCCGCGGACTCCGGCACGCTCTGGTGCTGCGACTCGATCCGCAGGTCCGGCGACTCGGGCTCCTCGTAGGGGTCGTCGACCCCGGTCAGCCCGGTCAGCTCGCCGGCGGCCTGCTTGGCGTACAGACCCTTCACATCGCGTACGGAGCACACCTCGACCGGCGTGGCCACGTGCACCTCGACGTAGGCGGTGCCGTGCTCCTCGTGCCGCTTGCGCACCGCGTCGCGGCTGTCCGCGTACGGCGCGATCACCGGCACCAGCGCCAGGACGCCGTTGCGGGCGAGCAGTTCGGCGACGAAGCCGATGCGCTGGACGTTGGTGTGCCGGTCCTCGCGGCTGAAGCCGAGGCCCGCGGAGATGAACTCGCGGATCTCGTCGCCGTCGAGCACCTCGACGCGGTGGCCCTCCTCGCGCAGCCGGCCCGCCAGCTCGTGCGCGATGGTGGTCTTGCCGGCGCTCGGCAGACCCGTGAGCCAGACGGTGGCTCCGGTCGTCACGTGTGTCTCCTGTATGTGTGTCATCGTCTCAGCCGTGCAGCCCGCACTCGGTCTTGGCCCGGTCCGCCCAGCGGCCGGCCCGGGTGTCCTCGCCCTCCAGCAGCCGTCGGGTGCAGGGCGCGCAGCCGACGGAGCCGTAGCCGTCCATGAGCAACGGGTTGGTCAGGACGCCGTGTTCGGCGACGTAGGCGTCCACGTCGTCCTGGGTCCAGCGGGCGATCGGGGAGATCTTCACCTTGCGCCGGTTCTCGTCCCAGCCGACGACCGGGGTGTCCGCCCGGGTCGGCGACTCGTCGCGGCGCAGCCCGGTCGCCCACGCCTGGTAGCCGGCAAGGCCCTGCTCCAGGGGCCGGACCTTGCGCAGCGCGCAGCACAGGTCGGGGTCGCGGTCGTGCAGCTTCGGCCCGAACTCGGCGTCCTGCTCGGCCACCGTCTGCGCGGGGGTGAGCGTGATGACGTTGACGTCCATCACGGCCTCCACCGCGTCCCGGGTGCCGATGGTCTCCGGGAAGTGGTAGCCGGTGTCGAGGAACACCACGTCCACGCCGGGCCTGGCCCGCGCCGCCAGGTGGGCGACGACCGCGTCCTCCATGGACGAGGTCACGCAGAACCGTTCGCCGAAGGTGTCGGCCGCCCACCGCAGGATCTCCAGCGCGGAGGCGTCCTCCAGTTCGCGTCCGGCCCGCTCGGCCAGCGCCCGCAACTCCTCGGCGGTGCGCTCTCGCTGAGTGGTCGTCATGACTGCTCGTCCCCTCCGTCGTCGGCCCGCTGAAATCCCCGGGCCAGCAGCCCGAGGAACTTCAACTGGAATGCGCGGTTGCACGCCGCGCATTCCCAGGCGCCGTGACCCCGCTCATTCGGCCGCAGGTCCTCCTCGCCGCAGTAGGGGCAGTGGAACGGCGCGGCGCGCTCGCTCACGACAGGGCCTCCTCGGAGGCGCGCGCGGCCCAGGCGGCGAAGCGCTCGCCGTCCGCGCGCTCCGCCTGGAAGCGCGTGAGGACCCGCTCGATGTAGTCGGGCAGTTCGGCCGAGGACACCTTCAGGCCGCGCACCTTGCGGCCGAAGGAGGGCTCCAGACCGAGCGCGCCGCCCAGGTGGACCTGGAAGCCCTCGACCTGCTCGCCCCGCTCGTCCAGCATCAGCTGGCCCTTGAGACCGATGTCCGCGGTCTGGATGCGGGCGCAGGCGTTCGGGCAGCCGTTGAGGTTGATGGTGATCGGCTCGTCGAACTCGGGGAGCCGGCGCTCCAGTTCGTCGATGAGGGAGGCGCCGCGCGCCTTGGTCTCGACGATGGCGAGCTTGCAGAACTCGATGCCGGTGCAGGCCATGGTGCCGCGCCGGAACGGGGACGGGCCGACCCGCAGGTCCAGCGCCTCCAGACCCGCGACGAGCGATTCGACCCGCGTCTCCTCGACGTCGAGGACGATCATCTTCTGCTCGACCGTGGTGCGCACCCGGCCGGAGCCGTGCGCCTCGGCGAGATCGGCGATCTTGGCCAGCAGGGCGCCGTCCACCCGGCCCACCCGCGGGGCGAAGCCGACGTAGAAGCGGCCGTCGTTCTGCCGGTGCACGCCGACGTGGTCGCGCCAGCGTTGGGTGGGCTGCTCGGGCGCGGGGCCGTCGGTCAGCTTCCGCCCGAGGTACTCGTCCTCCAGCACCTGGCGGAACTTCTCCGGGCCCCAGTCGGCGACCAGGAACTTCAGCCGGGCCCGGTTGCGCAGCCGGCGGTAACCGTAGTCGCGGAAGATCGAGATGACGCCTTCGTGGACGTCCGGGACGTCGGCCAGCGGCACCCAGGCGCCGAGCCGCACGCCGATCTTCGGGTTGGTCGACAGGCCGCCGCCGACCCACAGGTCGAAGCCCGGCCCGTGCTCGGGGTGGCGTACGCCGACGAACGCGATGTCGTTGATCTCGTGGGCCACGTCCAGCAGCGGCGAGCCGGAGACCGCCGACTTGAACTTGCGGGGGAGGTTGGAGAAGGCCGGGTTGCCGACGATCCGGCGGTGAATCTCCTCCACGGCCGGGGTGCCGTCGATGATCTCGTCGGCGGCGATGCCGGCGACGGGGGAGCCGAGGATCACGCGGGGCGTGTCACCGCAGGCCTCCGTGGTGGAGAGACCGACGCCCTCCAGCCGGTTCCAGATCTCGGGCACGTCCTCGATCCGGATCCAGTGGTACTGGATGTTCTGCCGGTCGGTGATGTCGGCGGTGCCGCGCGCGAACTCCTGGGAGACCTCGCCGATCACCCGCAGCTGCTCGGTGGTGAGCCGGCCGCCGTCGACGCGCACCCGCAGCATGAAGAACCTGTCGTCCAGCTCCTCCGGCTCCAGGATCGCGGTCTTGCCGCCGTCGATCCCGGGCTTGCGCTGGGTGTACAGGCCCCACCAGCGCATCCGGCCCCGCAGGTCGTTGGGGTCGATGGAGTCGAAACCGCGCTTGGAGTAGATCGTCTCAATGCGTGTCCGCACATTGAGACCGTCGTCGTCCTTCTTGAACTGCTCGTTGCCGTTGAGCGGGGTCAGGTGCCCCACGGCCCACTGTCCCTCGCCGCGGTGACGGCTCACCTTGCGGCGGGGGGTCGCGGCAGCGGCGTTCTGCGGGGTGGCGGCCATGGTTGGTACGTCCTTCGGGACAGGCGGAAAGCGGCTCGGAGCTGCGTGTTCTGGCGCAGGAGGCAGGAAGGCGGGTCCGTGCGCGGCAGGCGAGGGAAAGCGGGGGAACGCGGCGGGGCTGGCGGTTCAGCTCGCCGGACAGATGGCGCTGGACATGCGGCCGTGGTCGACGTGCCGTCGGCTCACCAAGGCGATTCCAGTTCCAGACATGACCGCAGCGTGGCACGGCGATCTGGACACAGTCCAGCTTAATCCAGAATGCGGACACCCTTGTCCCGCATCGTGGGACAAGGGTGTCGTTGATCACAAGCTCGTACGGCGCGGGCTCCGGTCCGCCGGGCGGGGCGGCTCAGTCTGCCCGCGGGGAGTGGCTCAGGTCCGCCGGCGGGCCCGGGTCAGGCCGGGAACGCGCCCGGCCAGGGGCCCGGGGTGGGCGTCACGGGTTCCTCCTCGACCTTGGTGTCGAAGAGCTTGAAGCCGCGGCGCTGGTAGTTGTCCATGGCGTGCTCGCCGTCCTTGCTGCACGTGTGCAGCCACACCCGCTTCGTCGTGGCCAGCCCCGGCCAGCGGTCGGCCAGGTCCCAGGCGCGGGCCGCCCCGTACGACAGCAGGTGACCGCCGATGCGCCGGCCCCGGGAGGCCGGGACCAGCCCGAAGTAGAGGATCTCCACCACCCCGTCGTCCTGCGCCTCCAGCTCCACGTAGCCGGCCGGCGTGCCCCGGTCGTACGCCACCCACGTCTCGACCCCCGGACGCTCCAGCAGCTCCCGCCACCGCGCGTAC
This sequence comes from Streptomyces similanensis, assembly GCF_039543625.1. NCBI lineage: Bacteria > Bacillati > Actinomycetota > Actinomycetes > Kitasatosporales > Streptomycetaceae > Streptomyces > Streptomyces similanensis. The sequence goes on from NZ_BAABKC010000011.1 coordinate 285,906, forward strand.
GTCCAGCCGAGCCGGTCGGTCCAGCGGATGTCGCCGCCGACCGAGGCGTACAGGAACCGGCTGAACTCGGGCGAGGGCACCTCGGCGCGCACGACCCGGACGTCGCCCTCGGGCGCGGTGGCCGGGAGGAGGTCGGTCGGGGCGGTCTGCTCCAGGGACCAGGTGGTCACGGCGATGTTCGTCATGGCGGCCAGGGAACCATCCGGCTCCGGCCCCTGTCGAACGGCAGTGCCCGGCCGCACGCCCGCGCGCCCCCCGGCGCGCCCCGCCTACCGCAGCGCCCGCTCGACCGAGGGCGCGGGAACCGCGAACAGGGTCCGTCCGGACAGCGACCAGACCTCGTCGGTCTGCGGCCAGTAGGACAGGGAGCCGGTCCCGTCGCCCCAGCAGCGGTGGGTGTCGGAGGAGGAACCGCACTCCGTCGTCTCCGCGCCCCGCCGGTCCTGCCGCCACAGCGTGCCGTGCGCGCTGTCCGGTCCGGCGGCCCGGGCCAGGTACCAGGAGGCGCCGTCGACGGCGCCGGTACGCCGGGACAGCACGCCCCGCACGCCGTCCACCTTCGTCTCGTACGCCTCCCGCGCGCTCGCCGTCCCGGCGGAGTCGGTGGCCAGCAGTCCGGCGCGGGCGGGGTCCGCGCTGAAGGAGTAGCGCCACAGGAGGGTGCGCCGTCCGCTGCCCCGGGGCGCGGCCTCACCGGCGACCAGGCTGCCGGGGACGGAACCGCGTTCCACGGACAGGCTGTTCGGACAAGGAGCGGTGTTCGCGCCGGACCCGGACGCGAAGTCCGCGCTGTCGACGCGGTCCTCGGAACCGGTCGCCGACGCCGACGCGTCCGCCGGGGCGCAGCTTCCCCGCGTGGGACGGTAGGAGGCGACCGCGGGCAGCACCCAGCGGTAGCCGTGCGCCGCCCAGCCGCCCGGCACCCGGCCGACCTCGTCGCCGGCCACGGTGGCCCGCTGGACGCGCCGCAGGTCGTAGACGTACAGCGCGTCCCCGCCGTCGCCGGACGCGGTGACCAGCAGTTTGTCGCGGTACCAGACCATCCCCGACACGTGCGAGGCCAGGCCCCGGTAGTCGCGGCCGCCGTCGACCGGGATCACGAGCAGCGCCCAGGTGTAGGTGAGGCGGTCGGGGTCGTCGGCGTTGACGAAGGCGACCCGGGCCAGGTCGCCGCCGGTGGCGCGGTCGCCGTGCCGGCTCCAGCCGGAGAGGATCGCCCGGTGGGTGCCCCACAGTCCGTCGTCGGCGGCGTCCCCGGAGGTGGTCACGGACTGCGGGCGCCACTGGCGGGACGCGGAGTCGGCGGTGTTCCAGCAGTAGGCGCGGGTGGCCGCCGGCTCGACGGGCAGCGCCCTCTTCTCGTCGGCGGTGCAGCCGTCCGCGGCGCGCAGGGTCCGGTCGGTGCTGGTCAGCACCGTGCCCGCGTCGACCGGCCGGCCCATCGCCGCGGCGAGCCGGTCAAGTGACCGCTCGGGCACCAGCTGTTCGGTCAGCCGCAGTGGGTCGAGGCGGGCGGCGGAGGTCAGCGGCCTGAGCGCGCCGGGGTCGTCGGTGACCGTGGCCTGCGAGGTGCTGATCAGGGTGGCGGCGCCGGTCAGCGCGAGCCCGGCCCCGGCCAGCGCCGCGCGCAGCGCCCGGCCCCGCGCGCGCCTGCGGTGTCTGCCACGCTGCCTCATCCAACCCCCCTTGTCTCAGGGCTCGGTCCGCCGCCGGGACGCCCGCCGGCCGCGGCGGGCCAACTGCGTCGCGCCGGTCGAGCGTTGACCGAGGAACGGATGGGACGACCCGCAAGGGATGCTACGGCAGTCCGGGGCGGCACAGGACGAAGACCCGGCAAATATGCGGAAGATGCCACGCCGGGACCAGTCGGACCACCCCCGCCCCGGCCCCCTTGACGCGCCCCGCTCCGGTTCCTTCCCGGCGCAGCGGCCCGGCCCGCACGCAACCGCGGTGAGCGGGGCGGCGGTTGGCCGGGACCGGTCCGGCGCGTCGGGCCGTGCCGGCCGCCGGCGGCCTCCTCACTCCACCGGCCGCGCCCGCTCCACCACCGAGGCCAGGTCCAGTGTGTGGGGCAGTGTGCCGAAGGACGTGCCCCAGTCGCCGCCCAGGCGGGAGGCGCAGAACGCGTCGGCCACCTCGGGCGGCGCGTACCGCACCAGCAGCGATCCCTGGAGCACCAGCGCCAGCCGCTCCACCAGGCGCCGGGCGCGGGCCTCGACGCCGGCCAGGTCGGCGAGGTCGGTCAGCAGGTCCTTGATCGCGGCGTCCAGCCGGTGGTCGGCGCCGCGCGCCAGGCCCACCTCCCGCAGATACGCGTCGAACGCCTGCGGCTCCCGTCGCAGCGCCCGCAGCACGTCCAGCGCCTGCACGTTGCCGGCGCCCTCCCAGACGGAGTTGAGCGGCGACTCGCGCACCAGGCGCGGCATCCCGGACTCCTCCACGTACCCGTTGCCGCCCAGGCACTCGGACGCCTCCACGGCGAGCGGCGCGCACCGCTTGGTCACCCAGTACTTGGCGGCCGGCACCGCGATCCGCAGCAGGGCCCGCTCCTGCTCGCCGCCGTCGTCGCAGGCCGCGGCGAGCCGCAGCGCGAGCGTCGTCGCCGCCTCCGACTCCAGCGCCAGATCGGCCAGGACGTTGCGCATCAGCGGCTTGTCGACGAGCCGCCCGCCGAACGCCTCCCGGTGGGCGCAGTGGTGCACCGCTTGCGCCACCGCCTGCCGCATCAGCCCGGCCGAGCCCAGCACGCAGTCCAGCCGGGTGGCCGCCACCATCTCGATGATGGTGCGCACCCCGCGCCCCTCCTCGCCGACCCGGCGCGCCCAGGTCCCGTCGAACTCGACCTCGGCGGAGGCGTTCGACCGGTTGCCCAGCTTGTCCTTCAGCCGCTGGAGGCGGAACACGTTGCGGGCGCCGTCCGCCAGGACGCGCGGCACCAGGAAGCAGGTCGGTCCGGCCGGAGCCTGGGCGAGCACCAGGAACGCGTCCGACATCGGCGCCGAGCAGAACCACTTGTGCCCGGTCAGCTCGTACGCGCCGTCCTCGGCGAGCGGCCGCGCCGCGGTGGTGTTGGCCCGGACGTCGCTGCCGCCCTGCTTCTCGGTCATGCCCATCCCGAACAGCGCCCCCGGCTTCTCGCCGGCGGGCCGCAGCTCGCGGTCGTAGATCACGGAGGTCAGCCGGGGCTCCCACTCGGCGGCCAGTGCTGGATCGGCGCGCAGCGCGGGCACCGCCGCGTGCGTCATCGACAGCGGGCAGCAGGTGCCCGCCTCGACCTGCGTCCACACCAGGAACGCCGCCGCGCGCCGCACCTGCCCGGCCGGACGGCTCCAGGCGGCCGTCAGGCCCGCCGAGACGCCCTTGCCCAGCAGCCGGTGCCAGGCCGGGTGGAAGTCCACCTCGTCGATGCGGTGGCCGTAGCGGTCGTGGGTGCGCAGCCGCGGCGGGTTCTCCCCGGCCTGCGCGGCCCACTCCTGGAGCTGCGCGGAGCCCGCGGCCCGCCCCAGGGCCGCCAGCTCCCCGCGCACCTCGTCGCGCAGCTCGGCCCCGACGTGCCGGCCGACCGCCTCGGCCAGGGCCCGGTCGGCGGTGAAGACGTCGTAGCCGGCCAGCGGCGGCGGCTGGTTGGTCACGGTGTGCGTGCTGGCTGCCATGGCACGGAACCTACCCGCGTCGCGCCGCCGCTCACCACACGCCCGGCGGCCCGCCCGCCGCGGCCCGCCCGCACCCGCCGTGACCCGCCCGGCGGCCCGTTCCCGGCGGGTGAGGGGGAGGAGCCCGGACAGGGATACCTTTAGGTCGTGCAGCAAGCCAGTGAAACCCCCGACGGGCCGACCGGCCGTTTCCACCGGGCCCGGGCCCTCTACCGGAACGTCTCCAAACGCAGGACCGCCTGGCTGCTGCTCAAGGACACCGTCAACTCGTGCATGGAGTACCGCATCCTCGGCCTGGCCGCCGAGGCCGCGTTCTTCACCCTGCTGTCGGTGCCGCCGCTGCTGCTCAGCCTGATCGCCCTGCTCTTCTACGTCGACTCCTGGACCGGCGCGCACACCATCGCCAGCCTGGAGCGCAACATCCTCGACGCCTCCCGCACGGTCCTGTCCGACCAGGGCGTCAAGGAGATCACCCAGCCGATCCTGAAGGACGTGATGCGGGGCGGCAGACCGGACGTCATCTCCATCGGGTTCGTGTTCGCCCTGTGGTCGGGCTCGCGCGCGGTGAACGTCTTCATCGACACCATCACCGTGATGTACGGCCTCGACGGCGTGCGCGGCATCGTCAAGACCCGGCTGATGGCGTTCGCGCTGTTCGTCGTGGCGCTGCTGATCGGCTCGGTCGCGCTGCCGCTGATGGTGGCGGGGCCGGACGCGGTGGTGCGGATCGTGCCCTGGTCGACGACGGTCGTGCAGATCCTGTACTGGCCCGTCGTGATCGTCCTGTCGATCGCCTTCCTGACCACCCTGTACCACGTGTCCGTGCCGGTGCGCTCCCCGTGGATCGAGGACGTGCCCGGCGCGCTGGTCGCGCTCGCCATGTGGGTGGTGTGCAGCTTCCTGCTGCGCATCTACCTGACCGGCACCGTCGAGGGCCCCACCATCTACGGCTCGCTGGCGGCGCCGGTCGCGGTGCTGCTGTGGATCGGCGTGTCCGCGTTCGCCGTGCTCGTCGGGGCCGCGGTCAACGCCGCCATCGACCGGGTCTGGCCGGCCGCGGCGACGGCCGCCGCCCGCGCCGCCAACGAGCGGGTGCGCGAGGCGCAGATCGCCGAGTACGTCGCCTGGGCCGCCGCCCGCGAGAGCGACCCGTACGACCCGGAGGACGCCGACATGCCCTCGGAGTTCCCCGAGCGCTGGTCGCGTTTCCTGCCGCCCGAGGACGTCACCGCCCGCCTGCGGACCCACGCCAGGAACACCCAGGCCCGCGACCCGTACAAGGAGCGGAGCAACGGCAACGGCTCGGCGCCCGGCGGATGACGCCCCGGCCCGGTCGCGCCGCACCGGCCCGGCGGACATGAGCGCCGAGGAGCCCGTGCGGGCGGACGGGTACGCGCAGCGGCCCGCCCGGCTGCCCGGCGCGGTGGTGTGGACGAAGACCCCGGCCGGGCCGGGGGCGTCGGGCCCGGTGCTGCCCGACGGCTGCATGGACCTGCTGTGGAGCGAGGGGCGGCTGCTCGTCGCCGGACCCGACACCCGGGCGTTCGACCCGGCCGGGCCGCCCGCGCACTGGGCCGGCGTCCGGTTCTTCCCCGGCACCGCGCCCGGCTACCTCGGGGTGCCCGCGCACGAGCTGCGCGACCGGCGCGTGGACCTGTCCGAGCTGTGGCCGGCCGCCGCCGTACGGCGCCTGCGCGAGCGGATCGAGGCCGCGCCGTCGGCCGCGGCCGCGCTGGAGGAGGCGGTCCTGGACCGGGCGGCCGAGGCCGGCCCGCCCGACCCGCTGCTGGGAGCGCTCGTCGCGGCCCTGGACGCCGGCCGCCCGGTCGGCGTCAGCGCCGACGCCCTCGGCCTGGGCGCCCGCCGGCTGCACCGGCGCGCGCTGGCCGCCTTCGGCTACGGCCCCAAGACGCTGGCCCGGGTGCTGCGGCTCCAGCGGGCGCTGCGGCTGGCCCGCGCCGGGGTGCCGTACGCCGAGTGCGCGGCCCGGGCCGGCTTCGCCGACCAGGCGCACCTGGCACGGGACGTGAAGGAGCTGGCGGGCCGGCCGCTCGGGGTGCTACTGGGCGGCGCCCGGTAGCGGCGCGAACAGGTCGACCCCGTTGCCGTCCGGGTCGTGCACCACCGCGTACCGCATCCCCCAGAACGCGTCCCACGGCTTCAGCTCCCCGTGGTACCCCGCGCCGACCAGGTCGTCGTACCCGGCGTCGACCTCGGCGGGCGAGTCGCAGCGGAAGGCGAGCGAGACCCGGCCGCCGCCGGCCGGCGGACGCCAACCGGGGTGGAAGGAGCGGACGGTGTCCTCGGTGTCCAGGGCGAGGACGAGCCCGCCGGGCAGCTCCGCCTCGACGTGCGGCTCCCGCTCGGCGCCCTCGGGGAAGGCGAGGCCGAGACGGCGGTAGAAGGCGAGTGCGGCGGCCAGGTCGGAGACGACCAGACCGATCACGGCGCATCGTGGAGTCATGCCGCCACGCTAGGCGCGCCCCGCCCGCCGGTCTTGAAGGAATCGGACAGGCGCGCGCCGTCGCCCCCGCGCCGTGGCACCCGTGGTGCGGCGGCGCCGTGGTTCAGTGGGTGATGGTGCCGTCCTCGTCCATCGTCGGGTGCATCTTCATCGGGCCGTACTCGTCGACGTCCGAGGGCCGCGCCGGCTCGGGCCCGTCCGGCCCGGTCCGCACCATCCGCTCGACGCGGCAGATCCGGAACGACCGGCCGTCCACGCCGAACTCGTCGGCGCGCTGCGCCGCCTTGTACTCCTCGGCGGCCCGCGCGTACGCCGCCTTCTTCGCGTCGTCGTAGCCGTACAGCATCGCCCAGACCTCGGCCATGCCGTCGTAGAGCATCCGCCGGGCCTGGTGCGGGGTGGCCGTCAGCGCGCCGAGCGGTAACCAGTCCTCGCCCTGGCGCTCGACCAGGCCGAACGCCGCCGGCAGCAGCACCACGTCCGGGTGGCTGGTGAGGGCGCGCTCGGAGTCGGCGCGGATGTCGGCGGGACAGCGGCCGCCCTTGTAGGAGAAGTCCCGCAGCCCCTGCTTCATGGCGTACGCCATCGGCCCGTCCGCGCGGTGCGGATCGAGCACGAAGTCCGCGTCGGGGGAGGGCTCGTCGCGCAGCCGCCGGTCCCAGCTCCGGTCGGCCGGCTCGGGGTCGGTCGGCCGGGGCTGCTCCGGGCCGCCGTCCTGGTCGCAGCGCGCGAACTCCTCCCCGCGCACCACGCGGTAGCGCACCCCGCACGCCGTCACCTCGTTCGCCGGCTCGCGCTCCAGCACCGCCACCGCCGCCAGGAGTTCGCGCCGCTCGGCGCGGTCGTCGGTGCCGTCCTTGGCGGTGAACCACAAGTGCGAGTGCATGCTGTCGCGGGCCACCTGCGGCATGCCGTCCACCACCGGCTTCAGCAGCCGCCAGGCGGGCCCCGCGGCGGGGTCCTGCACGGCCACGCCGAAGACCGGCCCGCGCAGCGTGAGATGGGGGTAGCGCAGGGACGCGTCCACCGCGTCGGCCTCCTTCACCCAGGCCGCCGGATCGTCCCGGCGGATCAACTCCTCGTGGAGCGCGTGCAGCTGTCGCTGCCAGTCGTCGGTCATACACGCATTGTGGCGGTGTCGGGCGGCCGGGGGAGGCGGAACGACCCAACAGGGCGCGCGGTGGGGTCCTCGGGGCCGGCGGCGGCCCCGGATCTTTTCGGCCGGCGGGCCGTCGCGCCCGGGCGGCGGCATCAACCGGGCGTCGCGACACGCCGGTCAGTGACGTTTCTGCGGTGAAGGGATTGCTCCATCGGAGTGAGTAAAGGGCGTCCCATGGTGAGGTCTGGCACGGATCAAGCGATCCTTTTGTCTTGGCAAAGGGGCAGTCGCCGCGGACCGCCGCCCCCGGCGGTCCTCCCGGCGTCGCACGTCCCACGGGCGCCCGGCGGCCGCGCCGCGCGCCCCACCCCCACACCGGAGGAGTCACGCCTTGACGTACGGAAAGAAGCTGCGCGAGCAGATCGCCGGGCCGGAGACCACCCCGCTCATCGGCGTCTACGACATGTACTCGGCCTCGATCGCGGCCAAGCACTACGACGGGATGTTCGTCTCCGGCTTCGGCTTCGCCGCCTCCTACTACGGCCTGCCGGACATCGGCTTCATCGCCTGGCCGGACATGGTCGCCTTCGTCCAGCGGCTGCGCGGCGCCTTCCCCGCCCACCACCTGCTGGTCGACATCGACGACGGGTACGTCGACCCGGAGGTCGCCTGCCACGTGGTGGAGCAGCTGGAGCGGATCGGGGCCTCCGGAGTGATCCTGGAGGACCAGAAGCGGCCCCGCCGGTGCGGACACGCCGACGGCAAGCAGGTGCTCCCGCTGGAGGAGTACCTCGCCAAGCTGGAGCAGGTGCTGGCGACCCGTCAGGACCTGGTCGTGGTGGCCCGCACCGATGCCACGGACGAGGCCGACATCCTGCACCGGGCCAAGGCCCTCGCGGCCACCGCGGCGGACGTGATCCTGGTCGACGGCATCCGCAGCGTGGAGTGGATCCGCCGGGTGCGCGACGTGGTCGGCGACAAGCCGCTGCTGTTCAACCAGATCGCCGGCGGCAAGTCCCCGCGTCTGTCGCTGGGCGAGCTGTCCGCGCTCGGCGTGGACGTCGCGATCTACAGCACCCCGTGCCTGTTCGCCGCGCACCAGGCGATGGACAGCGCGCTCGCCGAACTCCGGCAGGAGGACGGCCGGCTGCCCGTGGTGGACCCCGCGCAGGGCATCGGCGTACAGGCGTCCACCAGCCTGCTGGAGCGCAACCTGGCGCACCGGCGGCCCGAGCGGGCGGGCGTGGGCGCGTGAGCACGGTCTCGCGGATGAGGACCGCGGTCGCCCTCGCGGTGGCCCTGCTGGGCGCCGCGGCGGCCACGGCGGCAGCGGACGACGACTCCGGCGCCGGTGGGGGAAACCGCAGCGTGGTCACCGTCCTCGACAACTCGCGCGCGGACTCCATCCTGGAGGTCGACCGCACGGGCAACGTCCAGACCGGCAGCGGCACCGCCGGCAGCGACCACGACGGCAGCGCCGTGGACATGATGGAGGCGTTGGTGGGCGCGCCCCACGACGCGGAGGAGGACGGCGCCTGACACTTCCCGAACGGCCGGCCCCACCCGGCCGTTCGCTCCCGCCCGCCACGGCTGCCGCGCTCCGGGCATCGTTCCCCCGGGTGGCGTACGGAAAGAGGCGCTTGCCGCCGTCTCGCCGCCGTCTCGCGGGCGCGCGGCCGGCACCTTCCGGACGCCTGGCCCGCGCGCTTCCGACGCCTGGCCCGCGCGCCTCGGACACCCGGCCCGCGTGCTCCGAGCCGGGCGGTCGGGCGGGTGGCCGGGGCCGTGAGGTACGCCGAACGGCCCCGCCGGGGACCCCGTGCGGCGGAATACCGCGCGTCGCTGTGGTGCTCTGGAGTCACCGGTGCGCGAGCGCGTGGAGCGAGCGCGGCGAAGGGCTGGTGGGCGTATGGCGGCAGACCGGACGGACCCCGTGGTCGAAACGCCCCACGGGGCGGTGCGCGGCAGGTACGAGCACGGCGTGGCCGTCTTCCGGGGCATCCCGTACGCGGCGCCCCCCTTCGGCCCCCGCCGGTTCCGGCCGCCCGTACCGCCCGAGCCGTGGGACGGGGTCCGTGAGGCGGTCGCCTTCGGCCCGACCGCGCCGAAGCCGCCGTACTCGGAGGCCTTCGCGCAGTACCTGTCCGACCCGGCCGTACCCGGCGACGACTGCCTCAACCTCAACGTGTGGACGCCCGAACCCGGCCCCGGCGCCCGGCTGCCCGTGCTGGTGTGGCTGCACGGCGGCGCCCTCACCCGGGGCTCCTCGGCCGTCCCCGTCTACGCGGGGCACGCCTTCGCCCGCGACGGGGTCGTCCTCGTCTCCGTCAACTACCGACTGGGCGTGGAGGGCTACGGACTGTTCCCGGACGCCCCCGCCAACCCCGGCCTGCGCGACCAGCTGGCCGCGCTGCGGTGGGTCCACGAGTCGATCGCGGCCTTCGGCGGCGACCCCGGCCGGATCACCCTGGGCGGCCAGTCGGCCGGCGCCATCAGCACCGGCGCGCTGATCGCCGCCCCGCAGGCCCAGGGCCTGTTCCGGCGCGCCGTCCTCCAGAGCGGGCCGCCGGAGGCGTCGGACCGTACCAAGGTGCGGCGGATGGTGCGCCGGATGGCGACCCGGCTGAAGGTGCCCGCCACCGCCGAGGCCTTCGCCGCCGTCGACCGCGACCTGCTGCTGCGCACCCAGGCCGAGGTCGGCCGGCTCAGCAGCCCGGTCCTGGGCGGCCCCGCCTTCGGCATCGTCGTGGACGGCGACCTGGTGCCCCGGGACCCGCTGGAGGCGCTGGCGGCCGGGGACGCGGCGCGCGGCGCGGACCTGCTCATGGGGTGGACGCGCGACGAGTACCGGCTGTGGCTGGTGCCCGGCGGCCTGCTGGAGCGCGTCGACCGGCTCGGGGCGGTCGGCCTGGCCGGCGCCATGGCCCGCTGCCACTGCGGGCACGAGGTGGTCCGCGGCTACCGGTCGCTGCGCCCCCGGGCCGGCACCGCCGAGACAGTCGGCCAGCTGGTCACCGACCATCTGCTGCGCCGCCCGCTGCACCGCCTGGCCGACGCCCGCCCGGGCTCCTCGTACGTCTACGAGTTCGCCTGGCCCTCGGGTCTGCCCGGCCTCGGCTCCTGCCACGCGCTGGAACTGGGCTTCGTCTTCGACACCGGCGACGTGCCGGACTCCCGCCGGCTCGCGGGCGAGGACGCGCCGCAGGAACTGGCCGACGCCATGCACACCGCCTGGGTGCGCTTCGCCGCCGACGGCGACCCCGGCTGGGCGGCCTGGGACCGGACCCACCCGGTACGGATCTTCGGCGACGGCCCCGCGTACACCGCGTACGGGCCGCGGGACGCCGAACTCGCCCTGTGGACGGCCGACACCGCGCCCCGTCCGGCGCCCGCGCGGACCGCGTCGACCCCGCTGGAAGCCTCGCCCGCGCGGGCGGCGGAACTCCGCGCGGTGATACGCCGCCTGCGCCGCTCCGGCGGAGTGCGCGGCGCCTGACCCGGCGCCTGAAACCAGGCGTCTGTGGCCCGGTGCCTGAAACCGGGCGTCTGAACCAGGACGGGGACGGACCGCCGAGGCGTGCGGGTCAGCGGGCGGCCAGGGTCCGGGCGATCTCCGTGACCGTCTCCGGGCCCACCCGGCAGCAGCCCCCGATCAGCCGGGCGCCCGCGGCGCGCCAGCGCGTCACCCGCTCGGGGTGGAAGGACGGGCGGCCGGTCCACGCCCGGGCCCCGGCGTCCCAGGTCTCACCGCTGTTGGGATAGACGACGACCGGCTTGCCGGTCACCCGCGCGGCCGTCGCCACCGCCGCGTCCGCGTCCTCGGGCGCGCAGCAGTTCACCCCGACCGCGATCACCTCCCGCGCGTCCGCGGCCAGGCCGAACGCCTCCTCCAGCGGCTGCCCGGCCCGGGTGCGCGCGCCTTCGACGGTGTACGACAGCCAGGCCGGCACGCCCAGTCCGCGCACCGCCCGCAGCAGGGCCCGCGCCTCGTCGGCGTCCGGCACCGTCTCCAGGGCCAGCACGTCCGGCCGGGCGGCGGCCAGCACCTCCAGCCGGGGCCGGTGGAAGCGCTCCAGTTCGCCGACGGTACGGCCGTAGCGGCCCCGGTACTCCGAGCCGTCCGCGAGCATCGCGCCGTAGGGCCCGGCCGACGCGGCCACCCACAGCGGCCGCGCCACGCCCCGGGCCCGTGCCCGGCGTACCGCGTCGCGGGCGAGGTCCACGCTCGACGCGATGAGCGCGGCGGCCCGCTCCCGGCCGACGCCGCGCCGCGCGAACCCCTCGAAGGTGGCCTGGTAGCTCGCCGTGATCGCCACGTCGGCGCCCGCCGTGAAGTAGGCGAGGTGCGCCTCGGTGACGGCCTCGGGCCGTTCGGCCAGCAGCCGCGCCGACCACAGCGCGTCGTCCAGGTCGTGCCCGGCCCGCGTCAGCTGGTGGGACAGGCCGCCGTCGAGCACCACCGTCCCGGCGGCGAGCGCGGCGGCCAGGTCGGGCAAGGTGTCGTCGCCGGTCATGCCACGACGGTAGCCCGCCCCTGCGTACGGCGGGCCGCCGGGCGCGTCCGGTACGGCACCGCGTCGGCGCGCGGGCGCGGCGGTCAGCGCGCCGGGGCGCCGAGCACCTCGGCCAGCCGGTCCGCGAACGCCTCGGGCCGTTCCACCACCCCGATGTGTCCGCCGGGGAACTCGGCGAACTCCCCGCCGCACCGCTCGGCGAGCAGGGCGGCGGTCCGGTGGAGCAGCTGACCGGCGGAGTCCGCCCCGGCGGCCAGGGTCAGCGGCACCTCGACGGAGCCCGCCGGCGGCGCGTACGAGGTGAAGGGCCGCAGCACGCGGGCGAGGAACAGGGCCATGGGGGAGGCGGCCTCCTCGGCGGGGGAGAGGGGCCGCCCGCCGGGAACCTTCCCCGTGGGAGACCCGGTCAGCACGGCGCTCAGCAGGGTTCCGGCGGCCTGCGGGCCCGCCGTGCGGTAGGCGTCGTAGACCTGGCCGAACAGGGCGCGCTGGTGTTCCCCGTCCGGCAGCGCCGTCACGCACGGGGGCTCGTGCGCGACCACGTGCCGCAGCCGCCCGGGGCGCCGGGCCGCCAGGTCGAGGGCCACGACGCCGCCCGCGCTGGTGCCCAGGACGTACGCCGACTCGCCCGCCGGGAGCACCGCGTCGAGCACCCGGTGCGCCCGCTCGCTCCACTCCTCGACCCGCTGGTCGGCGACGGGCTGTCCGAGCCGTCCGTGGGCGAGGCCGAGCGGGTCGTGCACGACGACCGTGAAGTGCCGGGCGAGCCGCTCGGTCAGCGGTTCGAGTCCCATGGGGTGCCCGGCGCCGCCGGGCAGGATCAGCAGCACCGGCCCGGCGCCGCTCACGTCGTAGTACAGGTCGCTCATGCGGCCGGCCCCTCCTCGGGAGTCTCGGATGTCGCGGAGGCCCCGGGCGTCCCGGATGCCTCGGGCGTCTCGCGCGGCCAGTGGGTGAGCGCTGTGTGCAGCGCGTCCACGGCCTTGTCCCACGAAGCGCGCACGTCCCGGGCGGCGTTGAAGCCGCCGGCGGCCTCCAGCGCGCAGTAGCCGTGGAAGGTGCCGCGCAGCAGGCGGACCGCGTCGGTGAGGTCGGGTTCGGACAGGCCGTAGCCGCGCAGCATGCCGTAGGTGATCTCGGCGGTGCGGCGCATGGCGGGGGAGTCGGCGGCGAGGGCGGGGTCGACGCGGATCTGGGTGGCCGCGTACCGCCCCGGGTGGGCGAGGGCGTAGGCGCGGTAGGCGTCGGCGAACGCCCGCAGCGCGTCCTTCCCGGCCCGCCCGGCCACCTCGGCGGCGATCCGGTCGATCATCTCCCCGCCGGCCAGCAGCGCGACCCGGGTGCGCAGCTCCTGGAGGCCGCGCACGTGCGAGTACAGGCTCGCGTCCTTCACCCCGAAGCGCCGGGCCAGCGCGGACAGGCTGACGTTCTCGAACCCGACCTCGTCGGCGAGTTCGGCGGCGGCCGCCACCAGCCGCTCCCCACTGAGCCCGACACGCGCCACGGAACACCTCCCCGAGCCCCCGAACCTAGGCCCTCTAGGCAGCAGCCTAGCCCAAGGAGCCGCGCGGGCGGGCGGGGGTCAGTCGTCGAGCAGGGCCGCCACGAACGCGTTGGCGAACTTGCCCGCCGGGTCCAACTCCTGTGCCAGCGCGCGGAAGTCGGCCAGTCGCGGATAGCGTCCGCGCAGCAGGGCGGCCGGTGTCGTGAACACCTTGCCCCAGTGGGGGCGCGGGTCGAAGGGCTCCAGCGCCTCCTCCACCCGCCGCACCGCCGGGAGCACCGCCGCCGTGTCCTCGACCCAGGTGAAGTGCAGCGCCACCGTGTCCCGGCCGTGGCTCGGGCTCAGCCACTGCGCGTCGGCGGCGACGGTGCGCACCTCGCAGATCTGGAGCACGGGCGCGACGGCCGCGCGGATCTCGTCCACCGCGTGCAGCGCGGCCAGGGCGTGGCGGCGCGGCAGCAGGTACTCCGACTGGAGCTCGGCGCCGCTGCTCGGGGTGAACTCGGGCCGGAAGTGCGGCAGTCGCTCGTGCCAGGGGCCGGGCACCCCGAGTTGCCCGGTGCAGTTGACGGCCGGCATCCCGGGCACCGGGTGCAGCGCGACCTTCGCGGGCGCCGCCCACGGGAAGGCGGGCAGGGGCTGGTCGGTGCGCCGCTTGAGCCACACCTGCCGAAAGCCCGGATCCCGCCAGTCGGTGAACAGGCTCACGCTGTACGCCGCGCCCGCCACCGCCTCGAAGTCAAGGCCTTCCAGCGGGAGTTCGGTGAACAGGTGCTGCTCCACCCCGAAGGCCGGCACCAGGTCCAGGGTGAGCGCGGTGACGACGCCGAGCGCGCCGAGGGAGGTGACGGCGCCGTCGAACCGGGCGTCCCCGCGGGTGATCGTCACGCCGGTCCCGTCGGCCGTGACCAGCTCCACCTCGCGCACCGCCGAGGCGAGCGGCCCGTTGGCCACGCCCGAGCCGTGGGTGCCGGTGGCGACCGAGCCGGCCACCGAGATGTGCGGCAGGGAGGCCATGTTCGGCAGCGCCAGCCCGTGCGCGTGCACCCGCCGGGCCAGCTCCGCGTAGCGCACCCCGCCGCCGACCCGGACGGTGCGGGCCGCCGTGTCGACGTCCGCGCCGGCCGGCAGCGCCGCCAGGGAGAGCAGGACGCCGCCGGGGCCGGGGTCGGCGATCTCGTTGAAGGAGTGCCCGCTGCCCAGGGCGCGCACCTTCGCGCCGCCGGCGACCAGCGCCCGCAGCGCCTCGACCGACTCCGGCCGGTGCGCCTCCCCGGCGGCATAGGCGACGTTGCCCGCCCAGTTGGTCATGGTCCCGCTCATCCCGGCGTCCCTCCCGCGTCCATTTGTCAAGCCACCATACTAATTACGCCGGGCCATGGCACGCGCCAGTGGGGGGACCCGGCACGGTCCGCCCTCGGGCGGGGGCATACCGTGAGGAGTCGTACGCACGAGCCAGGAGGAGAGACGGGATGGGCAGCCGTACCGCGCTGGTCGAGGATCTGATGGACCGCTTCCCGCACGTGCCGCGCGAAGCGGTCTTCAAGGAGGACCTGCTGCGGGGTGGGGTGGCCTTCGACCCCTCCGCGCTCAGCGACAACGAGGGGGGCGAGGTCAAGCCGAAGTCGTACTTCATCTTCTCCTTCGACCACGGCACCCTGCCCGAGCTGGGCGAGGCCGCGCTGCGCCGCCCGCCGGAGGAGATCATCCTCACCGGCGGCCCGTACGACCTGCGGCGCACCGTCGTCTCCGTACGGGTCAACCCCGCCTCGCCCTACCGGGTGGCCGCGGACGAGGACGGCGTGCTCGGCCTCTACCTGGACGGCAAGCGGATCGCCGACGTCGGCGTGCCGCCGATGCCCGAGTACTACCGGCACACCCTCGCCAGCGGGAAGTCGGTGATGGAGGTCGCCCCCACCATCCAGTGGGGTTACCTGATCTACCTCACCGTCTTCCGCGTCTGCCAGTACTTCGGCGCCAAGGAGGAGTGCCAGTACTGCGACATCAACCACAACTGGCGCCAGCACAAGGCGGCCGGCCGCCCCTACACGGGCGTGAAGGACGTCGAGGAGGTGCTGGAGGCCCTGGAGATCATCGACCGCTACGACACCCAGAAGGCGTCCACCGCCTACACCCTCACCGGCGGCGCCATCACCAAGACGGTCTCCGGCCGCGACGAGGCCGACTTCTACGGCCACTACGCCAAGGCCATCGAGGAGCGGTTCCCCGGCCGCTGGATCGGCAAGGTCGTCGCGCAGGCGCTGCCCAAGGCGGACGTGCAGCGGTTCAAGGACTACGGCGTGCAGATCTACCACCCCAACTTCGAGGTGTGGGACGAGTACCTGTTCAAGATGTACTGCCCCGGCAAGGAGCGCTACGTCGGCCGCGACGAGTGGCACAAGCGGATCCTGGACTCCGCCGACGTCTTCGGCGCCCGCAACGTGATCCCCAACTTCGTGGCGGGCGTGGAGATGGCCGAGCCGTTCGGCTTCACCACCGTGGACGAGGCCATCGCCTCCACCACCGAGGGCCTGCGCTTCTTCATGTCGCACGGCATCACGCCCCGCTTCACCACCTGGTGCCCCGAGCCCACCACCCCGCTCGGCAAGGCCAACCCGCAGGGCGCGCCCCTGGAGTACCACATCCGGCTGCTGGAGGCCTACCGGCAGACCATGGACGACTTCGGCCTCTCCTCGCCCCCCGGCTACGGCCTGCCCGGACCCGGCCGCGCGGTCTTCTCGGTCAGCTCCTTCATGGACAGCCTCCCGGCGGACGCCTCCACGGGCGACGAGGGCGCGCAGGAGACGGCGGCTCCGGGCGCGTAACGGGACGGGCGCGAGGGGCGGCGCCCGGGCGGGCGGCGGTGCGGCTTTTCGGACACCGCCCGCCCGGGCGGCGCCGGCCCGCGGTGACGGTGCGCACGCGCGCGCCGCGGTGTGCGCCATGGCAACCGGGTGAGCGGCTTGTCAGTTGTGCGGGAGCCGTGAAAGGCTTTTGCTCCGCTGTGAGGCGCGCCGCCAACTTCTCTTCTCTGCAGGCCAGTTGACCTCGCACCCATGGACGCAGGAGAGCCATGCCCGATCAGCCGAGCCCCAAGGACGCCACCGAGGCCGCGCTGTTCGCCGAGTGCTGGGACGCCGTCCTCTCCTACGCCGACCTGTGCACGGCCGGCTCCACCGCGGCGCACGATCTGGCCACCGAGGCGTTCGCGCTCGGCGCGCGCGAGGTGCGCGCCGCCGACGCCGGCGCCTCCCGCGGCCGCCGTACGCCCCGGCTGCCCGCGATCCCGCTGATGCTGACCGCCGTGCGCACCACCGCCACGGCCTGGGAGACCCAGGGCCTCGGCCACCTGCTCGACCTCGATCTGCGGCTGTGGCTCAACTCCCCGCAGGCCGCCCGCTATCCCGGCCCGCCGCTGCACCGCCCGCTCGCCCTGCGCGCCCTGCGGGACCTCCAGGAGGCGGACGCCGCGCTGCTGTGGCTCACCGAGGTGGAGGCGCTGCCGCTGGTCGTCGCGGCCCGCCGGCTCGGTCTGGACCCGGTGGCCGTGTCGGGCGAACTCGACCAGGTGCGGGCCCTGTTCCGGGACCGCTGCCGGCGCGACCACCTCGACACCCCGATGGACGCGGAGTGCCGCAGCTACGCCCGGCTGCTGGACGCCGTCACCCGGCCGGCGGCGGCCGCCGCCGAGGCCCCTGAGGACCTCTCCCGGCACCTGGCCACCTGCGCGGCGTGCGCGGAGGCCGCCGCCTGTCTGCGCCCGCACGGCGGCGCGCTGCCCGCGGCGCTGGCCGGCGGTGTCATCGGCTGGGGCGGCCTCGCCTATCTGGAGCGCCGCCGCCGGGCCGCCGACGTGCGCCTGGGCGCCCGGCGCCCCGCGGCCGGGGCGTCGGGCGGCGAGCCCGGGGACGGCGGCGGCCGGGCCCAGGTGCTGCGCGGCAGCCTGCTCGCCGGGGCCGTCGCGCTGTCGGCGCTGGCGCTGACCGTGTCGCTGATGCCGTTCGACGGCTCGGCGCAGAACGCCGCGCGGGGCGACGGCGGCCGGCGGTCGGTGGCCGACCCCGGCGTCCTCCCGCTGCCCGTCGGTACCTCGCCCGCCCCGGACCCGGCCGCCCCGGCGTCCTCGCCGGCCCCTTCCTCCGCCCGGCCGACCGCCGCCGCCTCGGCGAGCGAGCCCGTCCACGGCAACCCCGACCCGGAACCGCAGGGCACCGCCTCGCCCACCGGGGCGGAGGACCCGGCCGCCCCGGCGAGCGAGACGCCGGCCGCCTGCCGGGTCCGCTACCGGGTCGTCAACGAGTGGACCGACGGCTTCCAGGCCACCGTCACCGTCACCACCAGCCGCCCCCTCGACGCCTGGCGCGTCGCCTGGTCCTTCCGCGACGGACAGCGCGTCGGCCAGATGTGGGACGCCGAGGTCGCGCAGGACGGCTCCCGGGTCACCGCCACCGCCGCCGACTACAACAGCTCGGTGGCCGCGGGCGGCACCTTCGCCTTCGGCTTCGTCGCCGCCCGCGGCGGCACGAACTCCGCACCGGCCGCCTTCAGCCTCAACGGCCGATCCTGCGCGGTCGCCTGACGGCTGGTCACGAACCTACGACCGCCCCACCACGGTGGTCACCGTACGGCCGCCCGGCCGGGTTCTTCGCCCGCACCGCCGCCCGGCCGGAGGCCGTCTCCCCGCCCGGCCGAAGACCCGCCTTCCCGCCCGGCCGAAGACCGCCTCCTCCGGCCGGAAACCGCCCCCGCTCCCCGCGGCCGCGGACCGCCCGGCCCCGGAGTGTGACCCGAACGGCCCTGTCGGGTACCCGGGCGGCCCCCGAGGGTGGAGGGTGTGCCACGTGGCACGTGTGCGCAGCACGCTCACCGCCGGTCTCCACCAGGAAGGAATCCCGATGTCCGTCGAGACGCAGCAGGCGCCCGCCGCACTCGCGGACGAGGAGCTCGCAGGACTGGACGCCCACTGGCGCGCCGCGAACTACCTCGCCGTCGGCCAGATCTACCTGATGGCCAACCCCCTGCTGACCGAGCCGCTGCGCCCGGAGCACGTCAAGCCGCGGCTGCTCGGCCACTGGGGCACCTCGCCCGGCCTCAACCTCGTCCACACCCACCTCAACCGCCTGATCAAGGCCCGCGACCTGGACGCGGTGTGCGTCTGGGGGCCCGGGCACGGCGGGCCGGCCGTGCTCGCCAACTCCTGGCTGGAGGGCTCGTACACGGAGACCTACCCGGACGTCACCCGGGACGCGGCCGGCATGGGACGGCTGTTCAAGCAGTTCTCCTTCCCCGGCGGGGTGCCCAGCCACGTCGCCCCCGAGACGCCCGGCTCGATCCACGAGGGCGGCGAACTCGGCTACGCCCTCGCGCACGCCTACGGCGCCGCCTTCGACAACCCGGACCTGCTGGTCGCCTGCGTCATCGGCGACGGCGAGGCGGAGACCGGACCGCTGGCCGCGTCCTGGCACTCCAACAAGTTCCTCGACCCCGTCGACGACGGCGCGGTCCTGCCGATCCTGCACCTCAACGGCTACAAGATCGCCAACCCGACCGTCCTGGCCCGGCTCCCCGAGGCCGAACTCGACGAACTGCTGCGCGGCTACGGTCACGACCCGCTGTACGTCACCGGCGACGACCCGGCGGCCGTGCACCGCGCCCTGGCCGCCGCCATGGACACCGCCGCCGACCGCATCGCCGCCCTCCAGCGCGCCGCCCGCGAGGAGGGCGCCACCGAGCGGCCCCGCTGGCCGATGATCGTGCTGCGCACCCCGAAGGGCTGGACCGGACCGGCCGAGGTGGACGGCCTGCCCGTGGAGGGCACCTGGCGCGCCCACCAGGTACCGCTCGCCGCCGTCCGCGACAACCCCGAACACCTGCGGCAGCTGGAGGCGTGGCTGCGCTCCTACCGGCCCGAGGAACTCTTCGACGAGCACGGCGTCCCGCGCCCGGCCGTCCTGTCCGGCATCCCCGAGGGCGCTCGCCGGCTCGGCGCCAACCCGCACGCCAACGGCGGCCTCCTGCTGCGCGAACTGCCCCTGCCGCCGCTGGAGAAGCACGCCGTCGCCGTCGACAAGCCCGGCGCGGGCATGCACGAACCCACCCATGTGCTCGGTGAGTTGCTGGAAGACGTCATGCGCGCCACCGCCGAACGCCGTGACTTCCGGCTGGTCGGTCCCGACGAGACCGCCTCCAACCGCCTCCAGGCCGTCTACGGGGCCAGCGGCAAGGCGTGGCAGGCGAAGACCCTCGACGTGGACGAACACCTCGACCGGCACGGCCGGGTGATGGAGATCCTCTCCGAACACACCTGCCAGGGCTGGCTGGAGGGCTACCTCCTCACCGGCCGGCACGGACTGTTCTCCTGCTACGAGGCGTTCGTGCACATCGTGGACTCCATGGTCAACCAGCACATCAAGTGGCTGCGCACCACCCGCCGGCTGGGCTGGCGCGCCCCCATCGCCTCCCTGAACTACCTGCTCACCTCACACGTGTGGCGCCAGGACCACAACGGCTTCTCCCACCAGGACCCCGGCTTCGTGGACCACATCCTCAACAAGAGCCCCGAAGCGGTCCGCGTGTACTTCCCGCCGGACGCCAACACCCTGCTCTCCGTCGCCGACCACGCGCTGCGCAGTCGCGACTACGTCAACGTGATCGTCGCCGGCAAGCAGCCCAGCTTCGACTGGCTCTCCATGGACCAGGCCGTCGTGCACTGCGCGCGCGGCGCCGGCGTCTGGGACTGGGCCGGCACCGAGGACGGCACCCGCGAACCCGACGTCGTCCTGGCCTGCGCGGGCGACGTACCGACCCTGGAGGTGCTGGCCGCCGCCCAGCTGCTCCGGCGCGAGCTGCCCGAGCTGGCCGTGCGTGTGGTCAACGTGGTCGACATCGCCCGGCTGCTGCCCAGCGGGGAGCACCCGCACGGCATGTCCGACTTCGAGTACGACGGGCTGTTCACGGCCGACAGGCCGGTGATCTTCGCCTACCACGGCTACCCGTGGCTGATCCACCGCCTGGCCTACCGGCGCAACGGCCACCGCCACCTGCACGTGCGCGGCTACAAGGAGATCGGCACCACCACCACGCCGTTCGACATGGTCGTCAGCAACGACCTGGACCGCTACCGCCTGGTCATGGACGTCATCGACCGCGTCCCCGGCCTCGCGGTGCGCGCCGCGGCCGTACGCCAGCGCATGGAGGATGCCCGGCTGCGCCACCACGCCTACATCCGCGAGCACGGCGTGGACATGCCCGAGGTGGCCGACTGGTCCTGGGAGGGCTGAGGCGGCGCGGGGGGACCCGCCCCGGGACCCGCCCGTTGGTGCCCGGGGCGGCGGCGGGCGATCCTGGGAAGCGGGTCCCTGAGGGAGGCACGGTCATGCACGCTCAGCTAGGCGATCGGCTCGTGATCGAAAGCCCGGTCACCGGCGTCACCCGGCGCGACGGCGAGATCGTCGGCCTGCACCACGACGACGGCACACCGCCGTACGACGTGCGCTGGTCGGACACGGGCGAGACCACCCTCGTCTTCCCCGGCCCGGACGCCCACGTCCACCCGGCGGACCACGGGCGGGAACCGCTCCCCGGCGCCCCGGCCGCCCCGGACCGCGCGTCCGCGCCGGCGACCGGGGCTGGGCCAGGGGCCGGGGCCGGGGCGCGGGCGGTGCGGCCCGGGGACGTGGGGCGGCGGCTGACGGCCGCCCGGGAGCGGCAGGGGCTCAGCGTGGCGGAGGCGGCCGCCCGGGCCCGGATGTCACCGCAGTACCTCGCCTATCTGGAGCAGCACCCCTCAGACCCGAGCCCCGCCGCGCTGCTGCGCCTGGCCGACGCGCTGGGCACCACGCTGGACGCGCTGCGCGGCGGCGGCCAGGAGCTGCCGCCCGGCCAGGGCCACGCGCTGCTGCGTCCGCTGCTGACGGACCTCGGCGAGGAGGAGAGCCGGGAGCTGCTGTCCACGCACGGGGTGGGGCGGGTGGGGCTCAGCACCCCGGACGGACCGGCCGTCCTGCCGGTCAACTACGACGTGATCGACGGCGACGTCGTCTTCCGCACCGCGCCCGACGCGGCGCCCGCGTCCGCCGTGGGCGCCGAGATCGCCTTCGAGGTCGATCACGTGGACGACGCGCTCAGCCGGGGCTGGAGCGTGCTGGTGGTCGGCCGAGCCGAGGAGGTCGCCGACCCGCAGGAGGCGCGCCGGCTGGAGGAGCGGGCGCACTCCGCGCCCTGGGCGGGCGGCCGTCGGCCCCTGTGGGTGCGGATCCGGCCCGCGCGCGTGACGGGCCGCCGCATCACCCCGGCCGAGGGCCGGAACCAGTAGCGGGTCAGGTCACCTGGTTCCGCTGCCGTAGGGGGCGTACAGGTCCAGGAGGCGGACCCGGGCCGCGTGCAGTCGGCGGGCGACCACCCGGCCGACCCAGCAGGCCACCGCGTGGCCGAACACGGGGTCCTGCGCGCACAGCGCCCGCACGGTCTCCGCGTCGAACTCGTACGCCCGCACCGGGGTCACCGCCTCGGCCCCGAGCTGCCAGGCGTACGGCGCGAAGTGCCAGGAACAGCCGACGAGTTCGCCGTGGCCCAGGGACTCGATCACGGCGGCGCGGCGGCCGGGGACGCGCAGGTCGAGGGCGACCGTGCCGGTGCGGACGATCCAGAACCGGTCCGCGTGCCGTCCCTCCTCGAACAGCCGGTCGCCGGCCTCGAAGGAGACCTCGCGGGCGAGGTCCGTCAGCCGTGCGCGGTATTCGGCCGGCAGGGCCCCGGTCAGGGTGGTGGTGGAGGTCATCGCTGCGGCTCCTTCGTGTCCCAGGGTCCCGTGTCGGCTGCGGGCACTCCCGCGCCGGGCGCGGGCCGCTGCCGACTTCAGCCTGCGGCCGCGCGGTGCGGACCGCCACGGGCCGCTCGGCCCCGGCCGAGGGCCGTTCGGCCCGGACGGCGTGGCCGCACGTGGGGGACACGAGGGGGAACCGCACGCGGACCTCGCGCACGTCGGGCTCGGCGCCGCGCACGTACCGCGCGAGAGGCCGCCCGAGCCCGCCCGCCGGTCACGCCAGGGACAGGAACAGCTTCTCCATCCGGGCGCGCATCGCCGCGGCGTCCTCGCCGGCGGTCCGGCCGGCCTCGATGTCGGCCACGCACTTCTGCAGCCCGGTGGCGATGATGGCGAAACCGGCCCGGTCCAGGGCGCGGGAGGCGGCGGCGAGCTGCGTGACGACGTCCTCGCAGTCCCGGCCCTCCTCGATCATCCGGATCACCCCGGCGATCTGGCCCTGCGCGCGGCGCAGCCGGTTCAGTACGGCCTTGAGGTCGGCGCCGTCCAGCTCCAGATCCACGATCACTCCTAGTGAAAATACCCCTGGGGGTACTGTACGTCCCGTTTCGGGCCGCCGTCGAACCCCCACCGTCCCGCAAGGACAGTAACCGGGCGGAAAACCCGTGGCGGCGGGATACGGGCCCTTCTAGAGTGGGCGTCGCTTCTCGCGGTGGCCGCCGGCCGCCGCTTTCGGCGAGGTTGTCCGAGGTTGTCCCACAGGAGGTGTGACCGATGGCTGTCGTTGCGCAGGGCGCTGCCGCCCGAACCCAGAGGATCGTCCACTCCACCTCCGCGGCCTCCGGCTGACACCACCCGACTTCTCCCGCGCCGACCGGCGCGGGCGGCCGGGGCCGCCCCCTTGAAGGGCTTCCCCTTGTCTTCCTCCGCTTTCGGTTCCTCCGAGGCTTCCTCTTCCTCCGCCTCCCGCGAGGCTTCCTCCTGCCCGCCTCCCCCCTCGTCGCACCCCCTCGCCGGTCACGGCTGGGACGAGGGCTGGGCGGCCGAGTTCGCGCCGTACGCCGGGCAGGGCCTGCTGCCCGGCCGGGTCGTCCGCGTCGACCGCGGCCAGTGCGACGTCGTCACCGCGGGCGGCGTGCTGCGCGCCGACACCGCGTTCGTCACCCCGCACGATCCGCTGCGCGTCGTGTGCACCGGCGACTGGGTCGCCGTCGAACCCGGCGGCAACCCCCGCTACGTACGGTCGTGCCTGCCGCGCCGTACCGCCTTCGTCCGCTCCACCTCCTCCAAGCGGTCCGAGGGGCAGATCCTCGCCGCCAACGTCGACCGCGCCGTCGTCGCGGTCTCCCTCGCCGTCGAGGTCGACCTCGGCCGCGTCGAACGGTTCCTCGCCCTGGCCTGGGAGTCCGGGGCGCAGCCGCTGGTCGTGCTGACCAAGGCCGACCTCGTCCCGGACCCGGTCGCCCTGTCGTACCTCGTCCAGGACGTGGAGACGGCGGCGCCCGGCGTGCCGGTGCTCTCGGTCAGCGCGCTGACCGGGGACGGGCTCGACGTGCTCGCCGCCGTCGTCGCCGACGGGACCTCCGTCCTGCTCGGGCAGTCCGGGGCCGGCAAGTCCTCGCTGGCCAACGCGCTGCTCGGCGAGGACCTGATGGACGTCCGGCACACCCGGGACGTGGACGGCAAGGGCCGGCACACCACCACCACCCGCAACCTCCTCGTCCTGCCGCACGGCGGCGTGCTGATCGACACGCCCGGCCTGCGCGGGGTCGGCCTGTGGGACGCCGGGACCGGGGTCGGGCAGGTGTTCGCCGAGATCGAGGAACTGGCCGAGGAGTGCCGGTTCCACGACTGCGCCCACGACAGCGAGCCCGGCTGCGCCGTCCTCGCCGCGGTGGACACCGGCGCCCTGCCCGAACGCCGCCTGGACAGCTACCGCAAGCTGGTGCGCGAGAACCAGTGGATCACCGCCAAGACCGACGCCCGGCTGCGCGCGGAGATCCGCCGCGACTGGAAGCGCAAGGGCGCGGAGGGGCGCGCGGCGGTGGCCGCGAAGCGGGGCCACTGGGGGTAGCGGCGAGGCCGCCGGGGGCACGACCGTCCAGAGCCGCGGCTCCGGACGGTCGTGCCCCCTGGGCGGTCGTGGCCCCTGGGCGGCGGTCCGTAGCGCGATGTCCGATTCCCGCCAGTCGTCCCGTGCCCGAGGGCGGACACTGGACAGCGTGATGGATGAGGACAGCAGGTACGAGGCGGTGCGGAGCCGGGACGGCAGGTTCGACGGCGAGTTCTTCTTCGCCGTCGAGACCACCGGGATCTACTGCCGTCCCAGTTGCCCGGCCGTGACGCCCAAACGGCCCCACGTGCGGTACTACGCCACGGCCGCCGCCGCCCAGGGCGCGGGGTTCCGCGCCTGCCGCCGGTGCCGCCCGGACGCGGTGCCCGGCTCCGCCGACTGGAACGTGCGCGCCGACGTCGTCGGCCGGGCGATGCGCCTGATCGGCGACGGCGTGATCGACCGGGAGGGCGTCGCCGGGCTCGCCGCCCGGCTCGGCTACAGCGCCCGGCAGGTGCAGCGGCAGCTCACCGCCGAACTCGGCGCCGGCCCCGTAGCCCTCGCCCGCGCCCAGCGGGCCCACACCGCCCGCGTCCTGCTCCAGACCACCGACCTGCCGGTCACCCACATCGCCTTCACGGCCGGATTCGCCAGCGTGCGGCAGTTCAACGACACCGTACGGGCCGTCTACGCGGCGACCCCGAGCGAACTGCGCGCCGCCGCGCCCCGCACCCGGCGCCGCCCGGCCGCCGCCCCCACCGCCGGCATCCCGCTGCGCCTCGCCCACCGGGGCCCCTACCAGGCCGGCCCCGTCTTCGACCTGCTCCAGCACGAGGCCGTGCCCGGCGTGGAGGAGATAACCGGACGGCCGGGCGCGCGGACCTACCGGCGCACCCTGCGCCTGCCCCACGGCGCCGGGATCGTCGCCGTCGATGAACGCACCCGCGCGCCCAGGACCTCATCCGGCACCCGGCCGGGCGGCTGGCTGGAGGGCCGGCTGCACCTGACCGACCCGCGCGACCTGACCACGGCCGTGCAGCGGCTGCGCCGGCTGTTCGACCTCGACGCCGACCCGTACGCCGTCGACGAGCGGCTCGGCGCGGACCCGCGGCTGGCCCCGCTGGTCGCCGCCCGCCCCGGACTGCGCTCGCCCGGCGCCGCCGACCCCGACGAGGCGGCGGTACGCGCGCTGGTGGGCCCGGCGGCCGCCGCCGAGCTGGTACGCCGCTACGGCAAGGCGCTGGACGCCCCCTGCGGCAGCCTCACCCACCTGTTCCCCGAACCCGCCGTCCTCGCCGGGGCCGAGCCGCACGGCACGCTGGGCGCCCTGACCGCCGCCCTCGCCGACGGCGCCCTACGGCTGGACCCGGGCGCCGACCGCGACGAGGCGCACCGGGCGCTGCTCGCCCTGCCCGGTCTGACCGCCGCCGTGGCCGCCGCCGTCCGCACCCGCGCCCTCGGCGACCCCGACGCCGCCCCGCCCGAGGCGCACACCCCCGACAGCTGGCGCCCCTGGCGCTCGTACGCACTCAACCACCTGCGCGCAGCAGGGGAGTGGGAGATCCGATGATGACCGCCGCCGAACACCTGTCGACGCCCGGAGCGACGGCGGCCGCCGCAGCCGAGGCCGCCCCCATGGCGCCGCCCGACGCGGCCACGACGTACTGGACCCGGCTCGACAGCCCCCTCGGGCCGCTGCTCCTGACCGCCGACCCGTCCGGCGCCCTGACCTCGCTGTCGGTGCCCGGCCAGAAGGGCGGCCACGCGGTCGAGCCGGACTGGCTGTGCGATCCGGCGCCCTTCCGCGCGGCCGAGGAGCAGCTGCGCGCCTACTTCGCCGGTGAACTCAAGGAGTTCAGCCTGCCGTTGCGCAGCTCCGGCACCGACTTCCGGGAACGGGTGTGGGCCGCCCTGGACACCGTGCCGTACGGCGCGACCACCACGTACGGCGAGATCGCCGCGCGGATCGGGGCCTCCCGGGCGGCGGTTCGGGCCGTCGGCGGCGCGATCGGCGCCAACCCGCTGCTGGTGGTGCGCCCTTGTCACCGGGTGATCGGCGCGGACGGCTCGCTCACCGGGTACGCGGGCGGGCTGGAGCGCAAGACGGCGCTGCTCGCCCTGGAGGGCGTGCTCGGCCGCTGAGTCCGCCGTCAGCGCCGCCGTTCCCTGGCCACCCAGCCGCGTTCGTAGGCGTGCCAGCCCAGTTGCAGCCGGGTGGTCACCCCGGCCAGCTCCATCAGCCGCTTCACCCGGCGCTGCACGGTGCGCAGACCCAGATCGAGCTGCTTGGCCACGCTCGCGTCGGTCAGCCCGGCCAGGAGCAGCGACAGCACCTCCAGATCGGTGGCGTCCGGGCCGTCCGGGTCCTGCTCGGTGACACCGGACGCGCCCAGCCGCAGCGGCAGTCCGGTGCGCCACACCGACTCGAACAGCCCCGACAGCAGCTCCAGCAGACCGCTGGCGTGCACGACGAGCGCGGCCGGCTCCGCCGAGTGCGTGGTCAGCGGCACCATCGCCAGCGCACGGTCGGCCACCACCAGCTTGGTCGGCACCTCCTCGACCACCCGCACCTGCTCGTCCCGGCCGAGCGCGGCCGTCAACTCCGCGATGCCGTGCGGCTGGTGGAGCACCGCGCGCTCGACCACCACCCGGTAGCGCACGCCGCGGCCGGCCGCCTGCTCCTCGGCGTCGTTCTCGCTGCCGGAGACGGCGACCGGATTGTCGGTGACCAGTGCGCACACCTCCTCGTTCGCGCCCAGCTGGAGCTGGAGGAAGCGCTGCGCGACGGCGGGGGCGCCGGTGACCACCTCCACCAGATCGTGCACCGCGGGTTCGGCCGCCGCCGCCCGGTACTCCTCCGCGAGCAGGGCGGCGGCCAGCTCCGCCTTCTCCAGTTCGTGCCGCTGCTGGGTGAGCAGCGCGCCCAGCGCCACGCCGGGCGGTGCGGCGACCCAGCGGCCGGGGCGCGCCGAGGACTGCGCGGCGAGCCCGTGCCGCTCCAGGCGGCGCAGCGCGTGCTCGGTGTCCCGCTCGCCGAGCATCAGCCGCCGCGCGAGGTCGGGCACCTCGGCGGCGCCCACGGACACCAGTGCCCGGTACGCCGTCTCGTGCCGCTCGTCCAGACCTATCGCTGCCAGCATCGGCTGCCGTCCCTCCCCAATCGGGCGCTGTGCCACGGTGTTCGCGGCGGGCCCGCGGTGGCGGGAAACGGCCACGGCGCAAACCCGCCTCCCAACATCATCGCCGTACCCGTGGTCCTCCTGACAAGGTGGCACCACCGAAGCATCGATGTGCCGCCCCGGAGGCCGTGGCCTGCGTGGACGCCGGCTGCGTGCGGCGGCCGTCCGTACGTGACCCGGTTCCGGGTCGCCCAGGTGTCGCCGGGCGGTTCTCCCGTGGGGGGTGGGACCGCCCGGCGGCTGCATTTCGTACGGAAGTGCGGGGCGTCACCCGACGGGTCCGTTCGCGGGACGGGTGCGCGCCGGATTTTCGCGTTGCCC
The DNA here is from genome assembly GCF_039543625.1 of Streptomyces similanensis. Taxonomy (NCBI): domain Bacteria; kingdom Bacillati; phylum Actinomycetota; class Actinomycetes; order Kitasatosporales; family Streptomycetaceae; genus Streptomyces; species Streptomyces similanensis. Next base: position 313,457 of record NZ_BAABKC010000011.1, read on the forward strand.
CGTTTCCCCGCGGCCCGCGCGGTGGACAATTGAGGGCATGAGCCAGCAGGGGGGAAGGCCCACCGGTCACGAGGACGACTGGTGGCGGCAGTTGTACGACGACTCGACGGCGGACACGGGTCCGACGGCCGCGGCCGATTCCCTGGACGACCGCTTCGCCTCGGCCGCCGACGCGCTGGAGGACGCCGAGGGCGCCCCACCACCGCAGGCGACGGCCCCGGGCCACCGGACCGACGCCCGCGCGGACGCCCCGCCCGGCACCGACACCGCGGCCCGCCCCGGCGACGGACGGAGCGATGAGCACGGCGACGGCCGTGTCGGGGGCCATCGCGGCAGTGACGGCCGTGCCGGTGCTGAGCGGGGCTCGGACGAGCAGGGCTGGGACGAGGAGTGGTACTCGTTCGGCGAACGCCCGCCCTCGGCTCCGCCGGAGCCGGCCGTACCCGAGCCGCGCGCGGCCGACCGGGCCACGGAGCAGGCCGTCGACTCAGGCGCGGCCGACTCGCGCGCTGCCGACCGGTGCGCGGCCGATCCGCCCGTCACCGACCTGGCCGCTGGCCCGCCCGTCGCCGAGCCGCCCGCCACCGGTGCGTTCGCCGCCGAGTCGCCCGCCGGCGCGTCCACGGCCGCGCCGCCTGCCGGTGGCGCTGCGCAGGGGCCCTCCGGGCCGTTCGCCGGGTCGCCCGCCGAGGTGCCTCCCAAGCCGTCGAGCGCGCCGCCGCGGGCCACGGGTTCCGCGCCCGGTTTCGGTCCCGACCCCGGTCGGCCCTGGGCGGCCGGGGACGGCGCCGAGTCGGCGAAGCCCGGTCGCGCCCCCGCTCCCGACGTCCCGTCCCCGGCCCCCGGGCCGGACTGGTGGCGCCGGGCGCCGCAGGCTGCCGCGCCGACCTCCGCCACCAGCTCGCACCCGCCCGCCCCCGGCACGCCGTCGCGGCCGCCCGCGCCACCGCACCCGCCAGCGCACCCGAGCACGCCGTCGCGCCCGCCCGCGCCACCGCGCCCGCCAGCGCCCCCGAGCACGCCCGCGCTCGACGACACCGCAGGGAGCGCACCCACCGGTGCGCACGCCCCGCAGGCCCCCGCCCGGCAGGCCCCCGCCCGGCAGGACCCCGTCCGACAGGGCTCCTCCCCGGCAGGCCGTTCCCCGGAGGCCCCCGCCCCGGCGGGCCCGTGGAACACCGAGGCCCCGGCCCCGCAGACCCCAGCGGCTTCCGCCGCAACGGCTCCTGCTCCGGAGGCCCCGGCCCCGGCGGACTCCTGGACCGTCGAGGCACCGGCCCCGCAAACCTCCGCCCCGCAGGCGTCCGCCCCGACGACCGCCTCCTCGGCGGCCCCTGTCCCAGAGATCCCACCCCCGTCGGCTCCGGCCCTGCCGGCCCCTGCCCCGGAGGTCCCCACCACGGCTGGCCCCGCCCCGGAGACATCCACTCCAGTCGCCCCCACCCCAGCCGCGCCCACCCCAGCCGCCCCCACCCCACCAGCCCCGCGCACCGTAACCCCCGCGCCCCCGCCCCCTTCCGCGCCCCCGCGGCCCTCCTCGCCCCCGCCGACCTCACCGCCCCCGCAGCCCAGCCCTGCCGAGGTCGCGGGCTCAGGTGTCCCGCATGTCCCCGAACCGCCGTCCTCGTCGTCGCCGCCCCCGCTGACCGTCGCGTACGTCGGGTCGGGGCCGCCCACCTATGACGCGGAGCCGACCGCGTTGCCGGGGGGCGATCCGGAGGAGCTGGACGAGGGGGACGAGCCGGTGCCGGACACGGTGCTGGACGGGGCCCGGTACGGGACCTGCACGCTGCGCGCCGTGTCCCTGCGCGGAGACTCCCCGCGCTACCGGGGCGAACCGCGCCGCGACGCGCTGCTCACCGTCCGGTTCGGCAGCGGCGACCAAGCGCTGGTGCTGGTCGCGGCGGCGACCGGCGCCCGCACCTCCCCGCAGGCGCACCGCGCGGCCGCCCAGGCGTGCCGGTGGATCGCGCGGGCCGTGGGCCGCAGCCACTCCCGGCTGGTGGAGGACATCCGCGCCGGCCGGCGCGGGGAGCTGAAGGCCGGGCTGCACCGCCTCACCGACCGCACCCTCGGCAAGCTCCGCGCCGCCGCCGCCGAACGCGGCGTCGAACCGGAGGAGTACACGGCCGGGCTGCGCTGCCTGCTGCTGCCCGCCGACCCCGAGTGCCGGGTGCGGGTCTTCTTCGGGGTCGGCGCGGGCGGACTGTTCCGGCTGCGCGGCGGCGCGTGGCAGGACATCGAGCCCCCGGCGCCCGGCCCCGCCCCGGAGACCGGACCGGCCGCCCCGGCCGAGGGCGACCACCTCACCCTGGACCTCGGGGTTCCCGGCCCGCCGGGTCCGTACGCCCCCGCGTCCCCGCCCGAGCCGCCCCGCGAGCCGTTCCGGTTCCGGGCCTCCCTAGCCCGGCCGGGTGATGTGCTGCTGATGTGCACTCAGGGCCTCGCCGACCCGTTGCGCGGCGAGGCGGAGCTGGCCGCGCGGCTGGCCGGACAGTGGTCGGACGCCGCCCCGCCGGGCCTGGCCGCGTTCCTCGCGGACGCCCAGACGCGGGTCAAGGGGTACGCGGACGACCGTACGGCGGCCGCCGTGTGGGAGGCGTGAGCGCGGCGGCTGTGAATTCATGGACCCAGAGGAATCCGCACCGCAGCGCGGGAGACCGAAGGGCGTCCAGCAGCCATGGCCAAGCAGAACGTCGCAGAACAGTTCGTCGACACCCTCGCCCGCGCCGGCGTCAAACGCCTGTACGGCGTCGTGGGGGACAGCCTCAATCCGGTCGTCGACGCGGTGCGCCGCCATGCCGCCATCGACTGGGTCCACGTCCGGCACGAGGAGACCGCAGCCTTCGCGGCCGGCGCCGAGGCGCAGATCACCGGAAAGCTCGCGGCCTGCGCAGGATCCTGCGGCCCCGGCAACCTCCACCTCATCAACGGCCTCTACGACGCCCACCGCTCCATGGCCCCGGTGCTCGCGCTCGCCTCGCACATCCCCTCCGGCGAGATCGGCCTCGGCTACTTCCAGGAGACCCATCCGGACCGGTTGTTCCAGGAGTGCAGCCACTACAGCGAGCTGATCTCCAGCCCGAAGCAGATGCCCCGGCTGCTGGACACCGCCATCCAGAACGCGGTCGGCCGCGGCGGCGTCAGCGTGGTGACCCTGCCCGGCGACATCGCCGACGAGCCCGCCCCCGAGAAGTCCGCTGAGACCGCGATCGTCACCTCCCGGCCCACCGTGCGGCCCGGCGACGCCGAGATCGACGAACTGGTGCGGATGATCGACAAGGCCGACAAGGTCACCCTGTTCTGCGGCAGCGGCACGGCGGGCGCGCACGCCGAGGTGATGGAGTTCGCCGGGAAGATCAAGTCACCCGTGGGACACGCCCTGCGCGGCAAGGAGTTCATTCAGTACCGAAATCCTTACGACGTCGGGATGAGCGGGCTGCTCGGTTACGGCGCCGCCTACGAGGCCACCCACGAGTGCGACCTGCTGCTCCTGCTCGGCACGGACTTCCCGTACAACGCGTTCCTGCCCGACGACGTGAAGATCGCGCAGGTCGACGTCCGGCCGGAGCACCTGGGCCGCCGCTCCCGGCTCGACCTGGCCGTGTGGGGCGATGTGCGCGAGACGCTGCGCTGTCTGATCCCGCGGGTGCGGGAGAAGAAGAACCGGCGCTTCCTGGACCGGATGCTCAAGAAGCACGCGGACGCGCTGGAGGGCGTGGTCAAGGCGTACACCAGGAAGGTCGACCGGCACGTGCCGATCCACCCCGAGTACGTGGCCGCCGTGCTGGACGAAGTGGCCGCCGACGACGCCGTGTTCACCATCGACACCGGCATGTGCAACGTCTGGGGCGCCCGCTACATCTCGCCCAACGGCCGCCGCCGGATCATCGGTTCGTTCTCGCACGGCTCGATGGCCAACGCGCTGCCCATGGCGATCGGCGCGCAGTTCACCGACCGGCGCCGGCAGGTCGTCTCGATGTCCGGGGACGGCGGGTTCGCCATGCTGATGGGCGACTTCCTGACCCTGGTCCAGTACGACCTGCCGGTGAAGGTCGTACTGTTCAACAACTCCGCTCTCAGCATGGTGGAGTTGGAGATGCTGGTGGCCGGACTGCCCTCCTACGGCACTGCCAACAAGAACCCGGACTTCGCCGCCGTCGCCCGCGCCTGCGGCGCCCACGGCGTGCGGGTGGAGAAGCCCAAGGAACTGGCCGGGGCGCTCAAGGACGCCTTCCGGCACAAGGGTCCGGCCCTCGTGGACGTCGTCACCGACCCCAACGCGCTGTCCATCCCGCCGAAGATCAGCGCCGAGATGGTGACCGGGTTCGCCCTGTCGGCGTCCAAGATGGTGCTGGACGGCGGGGTCGGCCGGATGGTGCAGATGGCCCGCTCCAACCTCCGCAACGTGCCGCGCCCCTGATCCGCGCCCCGCGCGAACCGCCCGCCGCCGGGCGGGAGAAGCGTCGTACTCCGGCCAACTTCGCCGACCGTTCGGTCGTTGACACTTCCACATGACTGGCGCGGGTCGGGCTGGGCATGGATCCCCGTGAACGTGTTCGAGCTGGAGGGGAACCGAGATCGGCACGCGGGCGGGGGAGATGGAGAGTCAGGTACGAGGAGGCGGTCCCACGGCGACCGGGGCCTTCGCGACCGGAACGGCGGCGGACGGGCCCGGGACCGGGGCGCGGCGCCCACCGGCTCCGCAGCTCCGGCGCAGGCTGCCCCGGGCGGATCTGCGCGCGGTGCCCGAGGCGCGCCGGGCGCTGCGCGAGCTGCTGCGCCAGTGGGGGCCGCCGGACGGCTCGGACGTCGCCGAACTGCTCACCAGCGAGCTGGTCACCAACGCGCTCGTGCACACCGACGACGACGCCATCCTGACCGCCACCGTGTCACCGAGCGGACTGCGGGTGGAGGTACGGGACTTCGTGCCGCAGCGGCCCCGGCCGCGGGTGCCGGAGGCCGCGGCCGACACCAACGGCAGGGGCCTGGTCCTGGTCGAGTCCCTCGCGGACGCCTGGGGCGTGTGCGCGCACGAGGTCGGCAAGTCGGTCTGGTTCGAGCTGACCGGGGCGCAGGCCGCCTGAACGACGGGAAGGGCGCGACCCGTCGCGGTCGCGCCCTTCCCTACGGCGTTGTCGGCGTCCTACCGGACCCCGTGGCTCAGCCGAACTGCTGCTCCAGGTCCTTCAGCTTGCGCTCCAGTGAGTCCAGACGCGGCAGGGCCTGTGTGTCGTCCTCCGCGGTGAGGTCGACCGTGATGGCGTCACCGCCCTTGCGGACGGGCTGGAGCGAGGGACGCGCGCGCACCGGCAGGGGTTCCGAGGGCGCTATGGCAGGCTCCGCTGAGGCCTGCCCGGAGCCGCGCTCCAGAGCCTGCGCCTCGCCCTGCCGTCCGCCCCGGCCGGCGAACCCGCGGTGGCCCCGGCTGATCGCCTTGAGCTGGGCGCGCTCGACCCGCTCCTGCTCGCGCCGCAGCCGGCGCCGCTCCTCCTTCTCGCGCTTGTCGTCGCGCACCTCCTCGACCGCCTCGTCCAGGCTGCGCACGCCCTCCAGGAGCATCAGCGACCAGGCGCGGTAGGTCTCCCGCGGGGCCCGCACCCAGCGGACGATCCGGATCTGCGGCAACGGGCGCGGGACCAGGCCCTGTTCGCGCAGGGCGGCCCGGCGGGTCTGCTTCAGCGCGCGGTCGAAGAGGACCGCCGCCGACAGCGACATGCCGGCGAAGAACTGCGGCGCGCCCGCGTGGGCGACGCCCCGGGGCGCGTGCACCCAGTTGAACCAGGCCGCGGCGGCGGCGAACAGCCACACCAGCAGCCGGGAGCCGAGGGCCGCGTCACCGTGGCTGGCCTCGCGCACCGCGAGCACGGAGCAGAACATCGCCGCGCCGTCCAGGCCGAACGGCACCAGGTACTGCCAGCCGTCGGTCAGGCCGAGGTTCTGCTCGCCGAAGCCGACCAGGCCGTGGAAGGAGAGCGCGGCGGCGACCGCCGCACAGCAGAACAGGAGCACATAGGAGGCGGTGCCGTAGACGGCCTCCTTGCGCCGCCGGCGCTCCTCGCTGCGCTCCCACGAGTCCTCGGTACCCGTGTTCCCCTTGGACCGCTTGCCGCGCGCGAGCACCGCCACCGCCGCCAGCACGCCCAGGAGCAGCACGGCGCCCGGAAGCAGCCAGTTCAGCGATATGTCGGTCAGTCTCATCTAGGGTCCCTTGCATTGGGATAGGGCGTAACGCCCGCCATAGTGGCCCAATCCCGCCGTCCCTCAGGGGGTTTCGGGGCAAGAGGCCGCCAAGGAGGTGCAAGGGGATGCCCGGGGACGGCGTTCTGCTCGAACTGCCGCGTGAGGGGCGGGAGTTGAGTTCGAATAAGACTACCCGTACGGGCGGTTCCGCGGAAAGTTCCCGCGACGGGTGAGGGAGTTGTGAACTCCTCGCGCCCGTACGGAGTCCCAGTCGTGGACGATCTTACGTGACGCGCGGCGGCCCGCCGTACGTTCCGACGGTTCGTCAGGCGTGACCTCGGCGTCAGGTGCGACGCGGCGTCGGACAGGACGAGGCGTCAAGCGGCCATGGCGGCAGTGGCCTTGACCGGGCGCTCGGTCGCCGCACAGGTGCGCGGGCAGTTGTCGCAGGTGTCCTCGGGGCGCAGCGTGTAGAACATGCAGCAGCTGATCCGGTCCCGGGTGGACTGCGGCGTGCCGTCGGGTCCGGTCAGCTCGCGGAACGCGGCCGCGCCGACGTAGGGGCGGGTCGCGCCCGGCAGCAGCAGCTCCAGCTCGCGCAGCGCGCGGTCCTGCTCGCCGAGGAGCTGGGCGATGTACCACAGGCTCTCGACGATCTCGTCGGTCGCCATGCCCCACAGCGCCCGTCCGCGCCGCCGCATCCGCGGGCCGAAGGCGGTGAGCAGCGGTTCGAGGTGCTCGGCGACGGCCGCCCGCAGCTCGGCGCGCAGCGCCTCCTCGTCGGGCACCACGCGGGCGCCGGGGAGGGCGGCGGCGGGGTCGCCGGGCAGACAGGCGAAGGAGTCGGGGCGGACGGCCATCCGGCCGCCGGTCCGGTCGTAGGCGACGTGGGCGGCGGGCAGGCGGGGGACGCGGCGGTGCAGGAACCACGGGACGGTGAACAGCAGGCAGGCGGGCCAGGCGTAGCGGTGCAGGGCGAAGCTCGCCACCACGTCGGGGCGGGCCCGGGTGCCGTAGTCGCGCAGCACCTGGGCGTCGTCCCAGGCCAGGAACGCGTCCAGTTCGGGGCCGCCCGCGGCGAGGGCGGCGGCGCCGGTCCACCCCTCGCCCCGCGGCAGGGGCTCTCCGGGGGCCGGCTCGGTCACCGTGAGGCCCGGGAAGACCTCGGTCAGGCGCGCGTACGCGGCCGCGATTGCCGAAGGGGGCACAGGCATGCCGGAACCACCGATTCACGGTCGACGAGGACGGTTGGAGGTAAGCCTTACCTTACTTCACTTCGGCGGAATGTGAACCCTTGGCCACTTGTGTCTAAGGTGCTTGACGGACGAGCAGCAACCCGCCGTAATGACCCCAAGCACCCCCAAGCCCCCAGGAGCACCGTGAACCAGGGCGCGCAGGACTCCGCCGGCGCCGTCGGGACAGCCCCGGGCGCGGCGCGGCTGCCCCGGCAGGCGGGGGAGCGGGACGCCCTGACGACGCCCGGCGCCCGCGGCGAGCACCCGCCGCACGGCGAGCACCCGTACGGCGGGCATCCGTACGGCGAGCGCCCGCCGCACAGCGAGTACCCGCACGTTGGGCATCCGTACGGCGAGCACCTGCCCGGTGAGCCGGCCGGCCGTCCGCGCTCCGGTCCGGTCGTGCGCCGTTCCTCCGTGCGCGGGCAGGTCCTCGACGCCCTGCGCGCCGCGCTGGCCGCCGGTGAGCTGCGGTCCGGCGAGGTGTACTCCGCTCCCGTGCTCGGCGAGCGGTTCGGGGTGTCCGCCACCCCGGTCCGGGAGGCGATGCAGCAGCTGGCGCTGGAGGGCGCCGTCGAGGTCGTGCCCAACCGGGGTTTCCGGGTGGTCGAGCGCGGCGCCCGCGAGCTGGCCGAGCTGGCCGAGGTGCGGGCCCTGATCGAGGTCCCGGTGCTGCTGCGGCTGGCCGGGACGGTGCCGGTGGAGCGGTGGGCCGGGCTGCGGCCGCTGGCCGAGGCCACCGTGCGGGCCGCGTCCTCCGGCCGCCCGGCGGCCTACGCCGAGTCCGACCGCGCCTTCCACCACGCGCTGCTGTCCCTGGCGGGCAACGAGCAGCTGCTCCGGATCGCCGCCGACCTGCACCGCCGCACCCAGCGCCCGCCGGCCGCCGCCCCCGCCCTGCTGGCGGACGCGGCCGAGCACACCGCCCTGCTGGACGCCCTGATCGCCCGGGACGCGGACCGGGTCCGCGCCCTGCTCGACCGCCACTTCGCCGAGCCGGACTGAGGCGGCCCGCCGGGCCGCGCTCACGCCGTCGCGGTCGCCCCCGGGGCCGGCGGGGTCAGATGGGCGGCCAGCCAGGTGGGGACGCCGCCCAGGAGGCGGAAGAGGCGGCGGGCCTCCTCGCGCAGGCGGGACGCCTCCGGTTCCTGCTCCGTCTCGGCCAGGGAGACCAGCGCCGGGGCCGTGCCGACCAGATAGCCCAGCTCCTCGCGGATCCGCAGCGACTCGGCGAAGCCGTGCCGGGCGTCGGCCAACTCGCCCTCCCGCAGGGCGAGTCCGGCCAGGTGCCGCCAGGTGGAGGAGAGCAGCAGCGGGTCGTGGTGGGCGGTGGCGCCCGCGTGGGCCCGGCGGTAGGCGGCGCGCGCGGACTGCGGGGAGCGGGTCAGTTTCTCCGCGATCAGCCCGCGCCGGAAGTCCAGCAGGGCCCGTCCGGGCGAGCCCGGCGTGATCAGCGCCGCCGCCCGCCCCAGTGCCGAGCGCGCCTCGTCGGCCCGGTCGCGCACGGCGTGCAGCGTGGCCGAGTAGGCCAGGTACCCGCGTTCACAGGCGGCCGCGCCCCGCTCCTCGTCGGTGTGCGCCAGCGCCTCGGCCGCGCGCAGCGCGTCCTCCGCGTCCTGCCACCCCGCCTCGGTGTACAGGCACCGCTCCACCAGCAGCGCGGCGCGCTGCAACGCGGCGGCGGCGGTGGCCGACTGGAGCAGCTCCGCCGCGTCGGCCCAGCACGCGCGCGAGCGCAGCCGCCATACCGCGGTCTGGAGTGGATCGTCACCTGCGGTCGTTCCGTTACCAGACATGGCGGTATGCGCCACGTTGCCCTCCCCGAGCACGTCATCGAGCTGTGAGTGGTGGCGGCATCTCAGCACGAATCGCGGCGCCCGGCCAAGGGGGTGGGTGAAGGATTTCACAAAGTCGGGGGAACGTGGCCGGTGGCGGGTGTCGCCGCCGCCACCGGTCCGGCCTCAGCTCATCCGCAGGGCGAGGAAGAAGTCCAGCTTGTCCTCCAGCCGCGAAAGGTCACGCCCCGTCAACTGCTCGATCCGCCCGACCCGGTAGCGCAGTGTGTTGACGTGCAGGTGCAGCCGGGTCGCGCACCGGGTCCAGGAGCCGTCGCAGTCGAGGAACGCCTCCAGCGTGGGGATCAGCTCGGCGCGGTGCCGCCGGTCGTAGTCCCGCAGCGGGTCCAGCAGCCGGGCGGTGAAGGCGCGCCGCACGTCGTCCGGGACGAACGGGAGCAGCAGCACGTGCGAGGCGAGTTCCTGGTGGCCGGCCGCGCAGACGCCGCCCGGCCGCGCGGCGGCGACCCGCCGGGCGTGCCGCGCCTCCTCCAGCGCCCCGCGCAGCCCCTCGGCCGAGTGCACGGCCGCGCTGACGCCGAGCGTGAGCCGCCCGTCGTCGCCGAGCCCGGCCGACAGCGGGCCGCGCACGGACTCCAGGAGCGCGTCGGCGAGGATCCCGCTCTCGGTGCCGTCGTGCTCGGCGGCGACGGCCGGCAGCGGCACCAGGGCGATGGCCTCGCCGGCGCTGTGCGCGACCGCGATCCGGTCGGTCGCCTCGGGCCCGCTCTGCGCGGCGCCGGGGGCGGGGTCGGCGAGGATCTCCTCCAGCAGCGCCTGGGCGACGGGCCCGCTCTGGACGGGCGCGCCCTCCCACTCCACCCGGGCCACCACCACCTGCCAGTGCGGGGCGGCGCCGAGGCCGGGCAGCAGCACCGGCGCGGCGACCCGGAGCCGGGCGGCGATCTCGGCGGGCGGCGCGCCGGTCTGCACCAGCTCCAGCACCTCCTGGGCGAGCCGCCGGCGCACGGTGCGCGCCGCGTCCCGCCGGTCGCGCTCCACGGCGATCAGCTGGGTGACGCCCTGGAGCAGGTCGAGGCGCTCATCGGGCCAGTCGCCGGCGTCCGCCTCGACCGCGAGCAGCCAGTCCGACAGCACCGTCTCGCGCACGTCGCGGGCGGCCTGCGCGGGCCGTTGGGCGGCTCCGGCGGAGCGCTGTCCGCCGGCGCGGATCGGGAAGAGGGAGTAGGTGGTGCCCTCCAGCGTGACCCGGTGCGGGCCGCGCCGGCCCGAGCGGCCGGCCGTCAGGTGCTCGGCGGCCAGCAGGGCGCAGGCGCCCGCGGACAGCGCGGGCCCCGTGGCCCCCGGCCCGCCCGCGTCCGGCCCGGCGATGAGCCGGCCGGTGGGGGAGAGCAGCCAGGCCCGCAGGTCGAGGTCGGAGCCGAGCAGGTCCAGGACCACGTCCGGGCCGCCGCCGGCCGGTCCCGCGGTCATCATCCGCCGGTGCCGGTCGACCACGGCCGCGAGGTCGCCGGCCCGCTCGCCGGATACCTGCCGCACGACGTGCTCGGTGATCGAGGCGAACGCCACCGACTCGTGGACCGCGAACAGCGGCATCCGGTGCTGGGCGCAGGCCCGCACCAGGTCCTCGGGCACGGCGCCCAGCTCGGCCTCGCCGGCGGCCAGCGCGGCCACCCCGGCCTGCGCCAGGATCCGTACGAACGGCTCCGCGTCGGCGGCGTCGCGGCGCCAGGCCAGGCCCGTCAGGACCAGCTCGCCGCCGGAGAGGTAGCGGCTCGGGTCGCGCAGGTCGGTGGTCATGACACCGCGGACGGTGCGGTCCAGCTCCTCCTCGCCGCCGAGCAGCTTCAGGCCCAGCGCATCGGTGTCCAGCAGTGCGCGCAGCCGCATGTGTCGTCGCCGCCGTTCTTTGTCTCGAAAACTACGATGAATCCTGTGGTGGGGGCCCGGCCGGGCGGCCGGTCGGCAGCTCCGCCGGGAGGGCGGTGATCTTCGTCTCGGGGGAATCCCAAGATGTCACCGACGACCTCCGTTCATACGAATCTACAAGATGCCCGGCGTGGCCAGCCAAACCCTTCATGGTTTCGGTGACTGACCCCATCGGAGCAGCGGGCGGTGTACTGGCTCCACTCCGCGTGAACAGCACATGAACACGAACGAGCCTGGCCCGCCGCACACGGATTGGCTCAATCTGGACGACCTTTCGAGACGAAGAAGAGAGCCGGTCATGGACTTCCTTCGCCCCGCCAGCTGGGAGGAGGCGCTCGCCGCGAAGGCCGAGCACCCCACCGCTGTGCCGATTGCGGGTGGCACCGACGTGATGGTCGAGATCAACTTCGACCACCGCCGGCCCGAGTACCTGCTCGACCTGAACCGCGTCGGCGACCTCTACGAGTGGGAGGTCTGCGAGGACAGCGTGCGGCTGGGCGCTTCGGTCTCCTATACGAAGATCATGGAAAATCTCCGTGCCGAGCTGCCGGGCCTCGCGCTCGCCTCGCACACGGTCGCCTCCCCGCAGATCCGCAACCGCGGCGGCGTCGGCGGCAACCTCGGCACGGCCTCCCCGGCCGGCGACGCCCACCCCGCCCTGCTCGCCGCGGGCGCCGAGGTGGAGGCGGAGTCGGTGCGCGGCACCCGCCGCATCCCGATCGACGAGTTCTACACCGGCGTCAAGCGCAACGCGCTCGCCCCGGACGAGCTGATCCGCGCCGTGCACATCAAGAAGGCCGACGGACCCCAGCAGTACTCCAAGGTCGGCACCCGCAACGCCATGGTGATCGCCGTGTGCGCCTTCGGCCTCGCCCTGCACCCCGAGACCCGCACGGTGCGCACCGGCATCGGCTCCGCCGCGCCCACCCCGGTGCGCGCCAAGGCCGCCGAGGAGTTCCTGGCCGCGGCGCTGGAGGAGGGCGGCTTCTGGGACAACGGGAAGATCGTCACCCCCTCGGTCGCCAAGCAGTTCGCCGAGCTGTGCTCCGCCGCCTGCAACCCGATCGACGACGTCCGGGGCACCGCGAGCTACCGCCGTCACGCGGTGGGCGTGATGGCCCGCCGCACCCTGACCTGGACCTGGGAGTCGTACCGCGGCGCCCGCAACACCGCAAAGGGAGCCGCGTGATGCGCGTCAACTTCACCGTCAACGGACGGCCGCAGGAAGCCGACGACGTGTGGGAGGGCGAGTCCCTGCTCTACGTCCTGCGCGAGCGCATGGGCCTGCCCGGCTCCAAGAACGCCTGCGAGCAGGGCGAGTGCGGCTCCTGCACGGTGCGCCTGGACGGCGTGCCGGTGTGCTCGTGCCTGGTCGCCGCCGGGCAGGTGCAGGGCCGCGACGTCGTCACCGTCGAGGGCCTGGCGGAGTTCGCCCAGCAGCGCGCCGAGGGCGGCTGCGCGAGCGGCGCCTGCGGCACCGCGGGCGCGGCCGGCACCACGCTCGACGAGGCCCGCCGCTGGCAGGCCAAGGGCGCCGACTCGCAGACCGGCGAGGGCGTGGAACTGGCCCCGATCCAGCAGGCGTTCATCGACGCCGGCGCCGTCCAGTGCGGCTTCTGCACGCCGGGTCTGCTGGTGGCCGCCGACGAGATGCTGGAGCGCAACCCGAACCCGAGCGACGCGGACATCCGCGAGGCGCTGTCGGGCAACCTGTGCCGCTGCACGGGCTACGAGAAGATCATGGACGCGGTCCGCCTGGCGGCCGCCCGCCAGTCCGAGGGGGTCTGACCATGACGACTGCCAACGGTGCTCCCACCAAGATCACCCAGGGTTCGAAGTCCAAGGGCGGCATCGGCGAGTCCACGCTCCGCCCCGACGGCACCCTCAAGGTGACCGGCGAGTTCGCGTACTCGTCCGACATGTGGCACGAGGACATGCTGTGGGGCCAGATCCTGCGCTCCACGGTCGCCCACGCCGAGATCGTCTCCATCGACGTCTCCGAGGCCCTCGCCATGGCCGGCGTCTACGCCGTCCTGACCTACGACGACCTGCCCGCCGAGATGAAGCACTACGGCCTGGAGATCCAGGACACCCCGGTGCTCGCCCACGGCAAGGTGCGCCACCACGGCGAGCCGGTCGCCATCGTCGCCGCCGACCACCCGGAGACCGCGCGCCGCGCCGCCGCCAAGATCAAGGTGGACTACAAGGAGCTGCCCGTCATCACCGACGAGGCCTCCGCCACCGCCCCGGACGCGATCCTCGTCCACGAGAACCGCGACGACCACCACATCGGGCACGTCCCGCACCCCAACATCGTCCACAGCCAGCCGATCATCCGCGGAAACGCCGACGAGGCCGCCAAGAAGGCCGACTTCGTCGTCAAGGGCGAGTACTACTTCGGCATGCAGGACCAGGCCTTCCTCGGCCCCGAGTCCGGCCTCGCCGTGCCCGAGGAGGACGGCGGCGTCCACCTCTACGTCGCCACCCAGTGGCTGCACAGCGACCTGAAGCAGATCGCGCCCGTGCTCGGCCTGCCCGAGGACAAGGTCCGGATGACGCTGGCCGGCGTCGGCGGCGCCTTCGGCGGCCGCGAGGACCTGTCCATGCAGATCCACGCCTGCCTGCTGGCGCTGCGCACCGGCAAGCCCGTCAAGATCGTCTACAACCGGTTCGAGTCCTTCTTCGGGCACGTCCACCGCCACCCGGCCCGCCTCTTCTACGAGCACGGCGCCACCAAGGACGGCAAGCTCACCCACCTGAAGTGCCGGATCGTCCTGGACGGCGGCGCCTACGCCTCCGCCTCCCCGGCGGTCGTCGGCAACGCCTCCTCGCTGGCGGTCGGCCCGTACGTCGTCGACGACGTCGACATCGAGGCCATCGCCCTCTACTCCAACAACCCGCCGTGCGGCGCGATGCGCGGCTTCGGCGCGGTCCAGGCGTGCTTCGCCTACGAGGCGCAGATGGACAAGCTCGCCGACGAGGTGGGCATGGACCGGGTGGAGTTCCGCCGGCTCAACGCCATGGAGCAGGGCACCCTCATGCCCACCGGACAGCCGGTCGACTCCCCGGCGCCGGTCGCCGAACTCCTGCGCCGCATCAAGGCGATGCCGCTGCCGCCCGAGCGCCAGTGGGAGTCCAGCGAGGGCTCCGACGTGCGCCAGCTGCCCGGCGGACTGTCCAACACCACGCACGGCGAGGGCGTCGTACGCGGTGTCGGCTACGCGGTCGGCATCAAGAACGTCGGCTTCTCCGAGGGCTTCGACGACTACTCCACCGCCAAGGTGCGCATGGAGACCGTGGGCGGCGAACCGGTCGCCACCGTGCACACCGCCATGGCGGAGGTCGGCCAGGGCGGCGTCACCGTGCACGCGCAGATCGCCCGCACCGAGCTCGGCGTCGCCCAGGTCACCATCCACCCGGCCGACACCCAGGTCGGCAGCGCCGGTTCGACCTCCGCCTCACGGCAGACGTACGTCACCGGCGGCGCCGTCAAGAACGCCTGCGAGCTGGTGCGCGAACGGGTCCTGGAGATCGGCCGGCGCAAGTTCGGCTCCTACCACCCCGCCTGGGCCACCGCCGAACTCCTGCTGGAGGGCGGCAAGGTCGTCACCGACGGCGGCGAGGTCCTCGCCGACCTGGCGGACGTGCTGGAGGACGGGGCCGTCGAGATCGAGGCGGAGTGGCGCCACCGGCCCACCGAGCCCTTCGACCTGCGCACCGGCCAGGGCAACGGCCACGTGCAGTACTCCTTCGCCGCGCACCGCGCCGTCGTCGAGGTCGACACCGAACTCGGCCTGGTCAAGGTCGTGGAGCTGGCCTGCGCACAGGACGTCGGCAAGGCGCTCAACCCGCTCTCCGTCATCGGGCAGATCCAGGGCGGCACCACCCAGGGCCTGGGCATCGCCATCATGGAGGAGATCATCGTCGACCCCGTGACGGCGAAGGTCAGGAACCCGTCCTTCACGGACTACCTGCTGCCCACCATCCTCGACACGCCGACCATCCCGGTCGACGTGCTCGAACTCGCCGACGACCACGCCCCCTACGGGCTGCGCGGCATCGGCGAGGCGCCCACCCTGTCGTCCACCCCGGCCGTCCTCGCGGCGATCCGGAACGCGACCGGGCTGGAGCTCCCTCGCACGCCCGTACGGCCGGAGCACCTCACCGGCAAGGCGTGAGCAGACCCTCCGGGCGGCGCACGGAACGTCACACCTCCGCGCCGCCCGGAGCACTCCCCGTCCTTCGAGTCCCGCTCCGCTCGCGGTCTTGAAGTACCAGCAACGAGGTTCGTCCTGGGCCGTCCTCCCGGGTCGTCCATCCCAAATCCCGTGCCCCGCAAGGGTGATCGCACGGGTGCCCCTGTGAACCTTGGGAGATGGCCCCATGACCCAGCAGTCCGTGGAGCCCAGAACCACCGCCGAAGAAGCGGGCGCGGGCAGCCGCGTCCCGGCGGGACGGTCCTGGCTCGACCGGTACTTCCACATAACCCAGCGGGGTTCCACCGTCGCGCGCGAAGTGCGCGGCGGCGTCACCACCTTCATGGCGATGGCGTACATCCTGCTGCTCAACCCGATCATCCTGTCCGGCAAGGACGTGGCCGGGGACACCCTCGGCCAGAAGGCCCTGATCACCGCGACCGCGCTCGGCGCGGCGTTCACCACCCTGCTCATGGGCTTCGTCGGCAAGGTGCCGCTGGCCCTGGCCGCCGGCCTGTCCGTCTCCGGCGTCGTCGCCACCCAGGTCGTTCCCGAGATGACCTGGCCGCAGGCGATGGGCATGTGCGTCGCCTACGGCGTCGTCATCATGCTGCTGGTCGTCACCGGCCTGCGCGAGATGATCATGAACGCGATCCCGTTGCCGCTCAAGCACGGCATCACCATGGGCATCGGCCTGTTCATCGCCTTCATCGGGCTGGTCAAGGCCGGCTTCATCGGCCGCAACCCGGCGCCCGGCGGCGGACCGGTCATCCTCGGCCCCGGCGGCGAGCTGTCCGGCTGGCCGGTGCTCCTGTTCGCCGTCACCCTCCTGGTGATCTTCGCCCTCCAGGCCCGCAACGTCCCCGGCGCCATCCTCATCGGCATCGTGGCCGGCACGGTCGTCGCGGCCGTCCTGAACGCGGCGGGCGCCATCAACGCCAAGCAGTGGGTCAACGGCGCGCCCGAGCTGCACGGCAGCCCGGTGTCGATGCCCGACTTCTCGCTCTTCGGGCACGTGTCCTTCGGCGGCTGGGGCGACGTGGGCGTCATGACCATCACGGTCATCGTCTTCACCCTGGTCCTGGCGGGCTTCTTCGACGCCATGGCCACGATCATCGGCGTCGGCACCGAGGCCAACCTGGCCGACGACAAGGGGCGGATGCCCGGCCTGTCCAAGGCGCTGTTCATCGACGGCGCCGGCGGTGTGGTCGGCGGTGTGGCGGGCGGCTCCGGCCAGTCGGTGTTCATCGAGTCGGCCACCGGCGTCGGCGAGGGCGCCCGCACCGGCTTCTCCTCGGTGATCACCGGCCTGTTCTTCGCGGCCTGCCTCTTCTTCACCCCGATCACCGCGATCGTCCCGCAGGAGGTCGCCTCCGCCGCCCTCGTCGTCATCGGCGCCATGATGATGATGAACGCGCGGCACGTCGACTGGGCCGACCGCGCCACCGCGATCCCGGTCTTCCTGACCGTGGTGATCATGCCGTTCACGTACTCCATCACCCCGGGCGTCGCCGCCGGCGTGATCTCGTACACCGTCATCAAGGTCGCCCAGGGCAAGGCGCGCGAGATCGGCGCCTTCATGTGGGGTTTGACGGCCATCTTCCTCGTCTACTTCGCACTGCATCCCATCGAGGCCTGGCTGGGCGTTCACTAGCCCTGGCCGACCGCCCGCCGCACGACGTCCGTAAGGAGACCGATCAGATGCTGGACATCGCCGAGGAACTGCACCGGTGGGTCGAGCAGGGCCGTGACTTCGCCGTCGCCACCGTGGTGGCGGTCGGCGGCAGCGCGCCCCGCCAGCCCGGCGCGGCCCTCGCCGTCGACAGCGAGGGAACCGCCGTCGGGTCGGTCTCCGGAGGCTGTGTGGAGGGCGCGGTCTACGAACTGTGCCGGCAGGCGCTGGAGGACGGCGAAAGCGTCCTCGAACGCTTCGGCTACAGCGACGAGGACGCCTTCGCGGTCGGCCTGACCTGCGGCGGCGTCATCGACATCCTGGTCACACCGGTACGGGCCGGCTCGCCGGTCCGCCCGGTGCTGGCGACCGCGCTGGCCGCCGCCGCCCGTGGGGAGGCGGCGGCGGTGGCGCGGATCGTCTCCGGCCCCGCCGAACTGCGCGGCCGCGCCCTGCTGGTGCGTACGGACGGCTCCTGGGAGGGCGGATTCGCCGCCCACCCGGAACTGGACCGCACGGTGGCAGGCGAGGCCGCGGCCTTCCTGGACGCCGGCCGCACCGGCACCCTGGAGATCGGTGAGCAGGGCTCACGCTGCGGCGCCCCGCTCACCGTCCTCGTGGAGTCCTCGGTGCCCGCGCCCCGGATGATCGTCTTCGGGGCGATCGACTTCGCCTCGGCGCTGGTGCGCACCGGCAAGTTCCTCGGCTACCACGTCACCGTGTGCGACGCCCGCCCCGTCTTCGCCACCCGCACCCGTTTCCCGGACGCCGACGAGATCGTCGTCGAGTGGCCGCACACGTACCTGGAGAGCACCGACGTGGACGGCCGCACCGTCCTGTGCGTGCTCACCCACGACGCCAAGTTCGACGTACCCCTGCTGAAACTGGCGCTCCGGCTGCCGGTGGCGTACGTCGGCGCGATGGGCTCGCGCCGCACCCACCTGGAGCGCAACGAGCGGCTGCGCGAGGTCGGCGTCACCGACCTCGAACTGGCCCGGCTGCGCTCCCCGATCGGCCTCGACCTCGGCGCCCGCACCCCCGAGGAGACGGCCCTGTCCATCGCCGGGGAGATCGTCGCCGCCCGGCGCGGCGGCAGCGGCGCCTCCCTGACCGGCGCGCACACCCCGATCCACCACGACCCCACCTCCCTGCCGCCCCGGCGGATCGGCTCGGTGGCCTGAGCCACGGGCCGGCGCCTCCGGGCGCGAGGTCTTGATACACGGGCCGACCGCAGCCCCGGGCGCGAGGCTTGATACCCGGGTCGGCGCCCCGGGCGCGAGGCTCGGGACACGCGTCGGCGCCCCCGGGCACGAGGCACGTGCCGGGGGCGCCGGGCGGGGCGGGCACGCGGGGAGGCGCGCGTCCCTCGCACCGGGCATGCCCCTCCCGCCGGGCACGCCCCCGGTGGCGCGGCTCCGCCCCGACGATGGCCCCCCGCGCCGCCCGCACCGCCTCGCGGCGCTCCCGCACCGGCCGCACCACCCCGCAGGACTCGCTCATCGGCCGCACCGCCCCGTACCGGCCGGCTCGTCGGCCGCGTCGGCCGCCGCGGCGGTGAACACCGGCCGGAAGGCGAGGATCTCCGCCGTCGCCGCGCCGCTGGTGACGAACGGGTCGGAGGCGACGGCGGCCTCGATCTCCGCGCGCGAACCCTCCGCCACCACCACGCCGCCGGTCCGCGGCTCCAGCGGCCCGGCGATCCGGGCGAGGCCGCGGGCGAACACCCCGTCCGGATTGGCGTAGTGGGCCTCCTTCAGCGAGTCGATGGTCTCCAGCGGGGCCCGGTATCTGAACACGATGACGAACATGGCCCCAGCCAACGCCACCGCGGGGCGACACCGCCAGGACCGGTCGCCCCGCGACCTATAGGCTGGCGGCTATGACCGCTGGTGGGACGGGGCCCGAAGGCCCGAGCGCCGCGCCGGACCTGGAGCTGCGGCAGTTGCGCTACTTCGCCGCCGTCGCCGAGGCCGGCACCGTCACCGAGGCCGCCCGCCGGCTGCGGATCGCCCAGCCGAGCCTGAGCCAGCAGCTCAAACGGCTCGAACGGCGCGTCGGCGCACCCCTGTTCCGGCGGCTGCCGCACGGCATGGAACTCACCGAGTCCGGACGGCTGCTGCTGACCGGCGTCGACCGGGCGCTGGCGGTGCTCGGCGCGGCGCTCGACGCGGCCCGCGCCGCCCCGGTGACGGCGACGGTCGGCGTGTGCCGGGGCGTGCCGAGGGACGTACTGGAGCGCGCCGAGCGCCGCCTCACGGCCGCCGGGCCCCTCCGCCTCGGCTACGAACCGGCCGACTCCGCGAGCCAGCCCGAACTGCTGCGCACCGGGGTGCTCGCCTACGGCATCCTGCGCGCCCCCGTCGCCGACCCGGCCGGACTGGAGTCGTACCCGCTGGGCGACGAACCCCTCGGCGTCGTCCTGCACGCCCGGCACCCGCTCGCCGGGCGCACGGAGCTGACCTGGGCCGATCTGAGCGGGCTGCGCCTGCTGTGGTTCCCCGAACGGCGCGCCCCCGGCTACGCGTCCGCCGTCCTGGCCCGGCTCGCGGAACACGGCTGGCGGCCGGACACCGTCGTCGAGGACAGCGGCAGCCACACCCTGTTCCGGCACGCGCTCGCCGGCCACGACGACCTGGTGGCGCTGCGCACCCGGTCCGCCGCCGGAGCCGACGCCGACCTCCTGTGGCGGCCGGTCGGCCCCCGGCCGCCCCGCGAGCGGCTGCTGCTGGCGGTCGCCGGGCGCACCCCCTGGTCCGGGCGGCTCACCGACGCTCCGGGCGGTCGCCGGGAGCCCGGCTGAGGCGCCGTCAGGATTGGCGCAGCAGCTGGTTGACCGCGCGCCCGAACATCGCGTGCGCCGCGCGCCGCAGCAGCGGATCGAACAGGCCCGGCAGGAACCGCACCCCCAGCTCCTCGCGCCACCGCACGCGGGAGCGGCCGCCGGGTCCGGGCCCGACCTCGATCTCCGCCCAGCCCAGCACCACCCGGCCGCGCTTCTCCAGCCGGCACAGGCCCGGCTCGCCGTCGGCCGGCGGGCGCCACAGCACGACCTCCATGCGGTCGTCGAAGCGCAGCGGGCCCACCGTCGTCCGGGCGGTGAAGGCGGTGCCCTCGCGGGTCGGCCCGTCCGTGGTCACGGTGACGCGGGTCAGCGGGACCACGTCGGCGTGCCGGGGCCACCGCGTGAGCCGCCGCCAGGCCTCGTCGGGCGAGAGCGGCGGCGTGCGTTCGAGGGAGAAGAAGACCACGGGCCGATGGTAGGCAATCCGCCCCGCCCCGCCGTCCGTTCGCCCCCGCGTCACCCGCCCGGCCCCGCGCCCGTACGCCGGTGGAGCGTACGTCCGCGGTCGCGCGCCGCGCGGCGCTACGGCCGGTAGACCTCGCCCGGGACCGGCTTGCCCGGCGCGATCAGCTGGGGCACCGTCACGAAGACGTAGCCGCGCTGCTTGAGCGCGTCGATGATGCCGGGGACGGCCGGGACGGTGCCCTGGTAGATGTCGTGCAGCAGGATGATGCCGTCGCGGGAGGCCTGGTCGAGGACTCGCTTGGTGATCAGCGCGGAGTCGGTCGTGGTGTAGTCCTTGGCGGTCACGCTCCACAGCACCTCGGACATGCCCATCTCCTTGGAGACGCGCTGCACGGTGTCGTTGGTACGGCCCTGCGGCGGGCGCATCAGCGTCGGTCTGCGGCCGGTCAGCCGCTCGATCGCGTCGTTGGGACGCTTCAGCTCCTCGCGTATCTCCTGCTCGGATATCTTCGTGAGGATCTTGTGGTCCCAGGTGTGGCTGGCCACCTCGTGGCCCTCGGCCGCCATCCGCTTGACCAGCTCCGGGTACTTCTCGATGTGCCGCGCGCCCAGCAGGAAGAAGGTCGCCGGGACCTGCTTCTCCTTGAGGATGTCCAGCAGCCGCGCGGAGTTCTCGCTCGGGCCGGCGTCGAAGGTGAGCGCGATGCACTTGGCCTTGCGGCAGTCGACGGTGCCGAAGCGCCCCGGCGCGCCGGCGGCGGCCTGGGTGCGGGCCTCGCTCGGCGAGGTGGCGTCGACCTTGGTGCAGCCGCTCAGCGCCAGCGTCAGCCCGGCGGCGGCCAGCAGCGCGCCGGCCCCCCTCAGGCGTGCGATCCCCCGAAGTCCCGTGCTCGCGCGGAAACCCGCGATCCTCCGGAACCCCGTCCCCGTCTTCTTCATCTTCTTGGTCGCAGATGGCATGCGCGGACTATATACAGAGGGTATAGACGCGGTGTATAGCGGGGTCGAATAAACGATCGACGCACGCACGATCGACCCCCGCCGCCCCCGATCTCCGCCCGAATTGACCCGATGTGTGCACTTCCGCCCCCGGGTTACTCAAGCCGACACGCGAGTGAAGGCAATTGGGGGCGAGAGGGAGGAGAGTCCCAGTGAGCGGACGCACCTGGCGCCGGGCCCTGGTGACCGGCGGAGCCGGCTTCGTGGGATCCCATCTGTGCGCGCGACTGCTCGACGCCAACGCCGGCGTCGTCTGCCTGGACAACCTGTCCACCGGCTCCTACGCCAACGTGGCCGAGCTGGAGCGGCGGCGCGGCTTCCGCTTCGTCCACGCCGACGCCACCGACCCCGACGCCGTACGCGGCCTGCCCGGCGGCTTCGACCTCGTCCTGCACTTCGCCTGCCCGGCCTCGCCCGCCGACTACCTGCGGCTGCCGCTCCAGACGCTGGAGGCCGGCAGCGCCGGCACCCGCAACGCCCTGGAGCGCGCCCGCGCCGACGGCGCCCGCCTCCTGCTCGCCTCCACCTCCGAGGTCTACGGCGACCCGCTGGAGCACCCGCAGCGCGAGAGCTACTGGGGCAACGTCAACCCGGTCGGCCCGCGCAGCGTCTACGACGAGTCCAAGCGCTTCGCCGAGGCCCTGGTCACCGCGCACCGCCGGGTCCACGGCACCGACACCGCCATCGTGCGCATCTTCAACACCTACGGCCCCCGGATGCGCACCGGCGACGGCCGCGCCGTGCCCACCTTCGTCGCCCAGGCCCTGGACGGTGAACCGCTCACGGTCGCCGGCGACGGCAGCCAGACCCGCTCGCTGTGCTACGTCGACGACACGGTCGACGGCGTCCTGGCGCTGGCCGCCTCCGGTGAGAGCGGGCCGGTGAACATCGGCGGCGGCGACGAGATCACCGTGCTGGAGCTGGCCGAGCGGATCGTGGAGCTGACCGGCTCGCGCTCGCGCGTCCGCTTCGTGGACCGCCCCGTGGACGACCCGGGCCGCCGCCGCCCCGACACCCGGCTCGCCCGCGAACTGCTCGGCTGGCAGCCGCGCGTGCCCTGGAGCGAGGGCCTCGCCCGCACGATCGGCTGGTTCACCCGAGCGGCGGCGGCCTGACCGCCCCGAGCGCGGGCGCCGGTCACCGGGGACACCGGTGACCGGCGCTTTCGCGTCGCCCGCCGCCACCGTCGCGCCGCAACCCGGACGACCGGGGCGCAGTCCGGGCGGACAGTGGACCGCGGTGTCCTGAACCGTACTGCGCCCCGCTGACCAGCAGCGGTCACTTCGGGTCACCACATCACGACCTGGACGGCCGAATCGGCCCTCGAAGCCGCCAGTTGGCTTCACGTGTTTGAGACAGCCGCAGCGCGGCACCCAGAAGCCCGAAGTGTCCGAAGTTTCCCGATGTGCCCGACAGTCCCCACACGCCGCACCATCGCCGAACGGGACGGAGCCACCCCCATGCGCATCCTTGGTATCAACGCCCTGTTCCACGACCCGGCCGCCGCCCTCCTCGTGGACGGCAGGACGGTCGCGGCCGGCGAGGAGGAGCGCTTCAGCCGCCGCAAGCACGGCAAGCGCCCGGTGCCGTTCTCCGCCTGGGAACTGCCGGAACTCGCCGCCCGCTGGTGCCTGGAGCACGCGGGCCTGCGCCCCGAGGACCTGGACGCCGTCACCTACTCCTTCGACCCGGCCCTGGCCCGGCCCGCCGCCGACCTCGGCCTGTTCGACCCGTGGGACCCGCTGCGCCTGGAGTACGCCCGCCGCGCCCCCGAGTTCCTCGCCGAGGCGCTGCCCGGACTCGACCCGGCCAAGGTCGTCTTCGTCCCGCACCACATCGCGCACGCCGCCTCCGCCGGACCCGCCTCCCCGTACCCCGACAGCGCCGTCCTCGTCCTGGACGGCCGCGGCGAGGCCGCCTCCCACCTCGCGGGCCGCTTCCACGACGGCAAGCTCGACACCCTCGCCGCCCAGGCGCTGCCCCACTCCCTCGGCCTGGTCTACGAGGAGCTGACCGAACACCTCGGCTTCCTGCGCAGCAGCGACGAGTACAAGGTCATGGCGCTCGCCTCCTACGGCACGCCCCGCCACCTGGACCGGCTGCGCGAGCAGGTGCACGCCACCGGCGACGGCGGCTTCCGCGCCCACGGGGTCGACTGGTCCGCCCTCGCCCCGCCGCGCGCCGAGGACGAGCCCTGGACCCGCGACCACGCCGACCTGGCGGCCAGCTGCCAGGCCGTGCTGGAGGAGGTGCTGCTCGACCTCGCGGGCTGGCTGCACCGCGAGGCGGGCGGGGAGGCCCTCGCCCTGGCCGGCGGCGTCGCCCTCAACTGCGTCGCCAACTCCAGGATCGCCGCCGACGGCCCGTACCGGCACGTGTGGGTGCAGCCCGCCGCCGGAGACGCCGGCACCGCGCTCGGCGGCGCCCTGTACCTGGCGGCGAGCGAGGGCGCGGTGCCCGAGCCGATGACCGGCGCCGACCTCGGTCGCGGCTGGAGCGACGAGGAGCTGCGGCACTGGCTGGAGGAGGCCGCCGTACCCTACGAGCGGCCCGAGGACATAGCCGAGACGGTCGCCGAGGAACTGGCCCGCGACGGCGTCGTGGCCTGGTTCCAGGGCCGCGGCGAGTTCGGGCCGCGCGCCCTCGGGCACCGCTCCCTGCTCGCCCACCCGGGCCGCGCCGAGAACCTGGAACGGCTCAACCGGGTGAAGGGCCGTGAGGAGTTCCGTCCGGTGGCGCCCATGGTCCTCGCCGAACGCGCCCGCGAACTCTTCGACGGACCGCTCCCGAGCCCGTACATGCTCTTCGTGCACGACGTGCACCCCGAGTGGCGGGAGCGGATACCGGCCGTGGTGCACGTGGACGGCACCGCCCGCATCCAGACCGTGGACGAGCGGCGCGAACCGCTGGTCGCGCGCATGCTGCGCGGCTTCGAGCGGCGCACCGGGCTGCCCGTCGTCGTCAACACCAGCCTGAACACCGCCGGCCGGCCCATGGTGGACGACCCGCGCGATGCGCTGGAGTGCTTCGGCTCCGCGCCCGTGGACCTGCTCGCCATCGGCCCGTACGCGGTACGCAGGGGGAGGGCGTACGCATGAACCGCACCGACGAGGGCAGGCCCGCCGGGGCCGGCCGCACGGACGAGGCACGGCCCGGCGCCCCCGCCTACGCCGTGGTCGTCCCCACGCTGGCCCGCGACACCCTGGCCGACTGCCTGGCCGCGCTGGCCGCCGCGCACGGGCCCGGACCGCGGGAGATCGTCCTCGTGGACGACCGCCCCGACCCCGAACCGGGCGCGCTGCACCACCCGTTGAACGTGCTGGGCGACCTGCGCGCCCGCACCGCCGTCCTCACCAGCGGCGGCCGGGGACCCGCCGCCGCCCGCAACACCGGGCTGCGCGCGGTCACCACGCCCTGGGTGGCCTTCCTCGACGACGACGTGCAGGTGGGCCCGCACTGGTGCGACCAGCTGGCGCAGGACCTGGCCGAGGCGAGCCGGGACACCGGAGCCGTCCAGGGCGTCATCGCCGTGCCGCTGCCCGGCGAGCGCCGGCCCACCGACTGGGAGCGGGGCACCGCCGGGCTCGCCCGGGCCCGCTGGATCACCGCCGACATGGCGTACCGCACCGACGCCCTCAAGCAGGTCGCCGGCTTCGACGAGCGCTTCACCCGCGCCTTCCGCGAGGACGCCGACCTGGCGCTGCGCGTCCTGGACGCCGGCTGGCGCATCCGCCAGGGCCGGCGCACCACCCGGCACCCGGTCCGCCCCGCCGACCGCTGGGTGTCGCTGCGCGCGCAGCGCGGCAACGCCGACGACGCGCTGATGCTGCGGCTGCACGGACCGGACTGGTGGCACAAGGCGGTCGCCCCGCGCGGCCGCATCCGCTCCCACCTGGCGGTCACCGCCGCCGGCGTGACCGCCTGCGCCCTCGCCGCGGCCGGCCGCCGCCGGGCCGCCGCCGTCGCCGCGCTCGGCTGGGCCGCGGGCACCGCCGAGTTCGCCTGGACGCGGATCGCGCCCGGGCCGCGCACCCGCGACGAGGTCACCACCATGGCCGTCACCAGCGTTCTCATCCCGCCCGCCGCCACCTGGCACTGGCTGAGCGGCCTGTGGCGCCACCGGGCGGCCCCCGCCTGGCAGGAGGTGGCCCCGTGACCGCGCCCACCGGCCGGATCAAGGCCGTGCTGTTCGACCGCGACGGCACGCTCGTCGAGGACGTCCCCTACAACTCCGACCCCGACCGGGTCCGCCCCGTCGACGGCGCCCGCCAGGCGGTGGCGCTGCTGCGGGCGCACGGCGTCGGAGTCGGCGTGATCACCAACCAGTCCGGCGTGGCCCGCGGGCTGCTCTGCGCCGCCGACGTGCGCCGCGTCAACGAACGCGTCGAGGTGCTGCTCGGCCCGTTCGACGTGTGGGCGGTGTGCCCGCACGGCCCCGGCGACGGCTGCGCCTGCCGCAAGCCGCGGCCCGGCATGGTGCTGTCGGCGGCCGCCCGGCTGCGGGTGCGGCCCGAGGAGGTCGTCGTGATCGGCGACATCGGCTCCGACCTGGCGGCCGCCCGCGCCGCCGGCGCCCACGGCGTCCTCGTGCCCACCCCGGTCACCCGCGCCGAGGAGGTCACCGCCGCCGACCATGTCGCCGCGAACCTGCTGACCGCCGTCCGCGCGGTCCTCACCGACCCGCCCTGGGGCAGGATCCTGGCCGACGAACGCCCCCTCGGCACCGCCTACGGCCCCGGCCCCGCGCAGCCCTCCGAGCCGGCGCAGTCCTCCGGTCCGGCGCAGTCCTCCGGGTTCGCGCAGTCCTCCGGCCCCGCGCGGCCTTCGGCGCCGGGCCCGGACGACGGGATCGTGCGGACCGCTCCGCGCACCCACCGCCCGGTGCAGCCGTCCGTGCAGCCGGCCGTGCCCGACGACCGCCGGAGGCCGAGATGAAGGCCCTCGTCAGCCGCCTCGACAGCTTCGGCGACGTCCTGCTCGCCGGGCCCGCCGTCCGCGCCGTCGCCGCCCGCGCCGACCACGTCACCCTCCTGTGCGGGCCGCGCGGCGAACCGGCCGCGCGGCTGCTCCCGGCCGTGGACGAGATCGTCGTCTGGGACGCGCCCTGGGCCGGCTTCGCACCGCCGCCCGTCGACCGCGCCGACGTCGAACGCCTCCTCGGCGCGATCGACGCCGACACCGCCCTCGTCCTCACCTCCTTCCACCAGTCCCCGCTGCCCACCGCCCTGCTGCTGCGCCTGGCCGGCGTCCGGCGCGTCGCCGCCGACAGCGAGGACTACCCCGGCTCCCTGCTCGACGTACGCCACCGGCGCGCCCCGCACGCCCACGAGGCCGAGGCCGCCCTCGACCTCGCCGAAGCCGCCGGCTTCCCGTGCCCCGACGACGGCCGGCTCGCGGTGCTGACCCCGCCCGACACCACCGCCCTGACCGGCCCGGACCCCTACGTCGTGCTGCACCCGGGCGCGAGCGTGCCCGCCCGCGCCTGGAGCGCCGAACGCTGCGCGCAGGCGGTGCGCGAACTCACCGCGGCCGGACACCGGGTCGTCGTCACCGGCGGCCGCGGCGAGAAGGACCTCACCGCGCACGTCGCCGGAGCGCACGGCCTCGACCTCGGCGGCCGCACCGAGGCCGCCGAGCTGTCCGGGGTGCTCGCCGCCGCCCGCGCGGTCGTCACCGGCAACACCGGCCCCGCCCATCTGGCCGCCGCCGTCGGCACCCCCGTCGTCTCCCTGTTCGCGCCGGTCGTCCCGGCCGAGCGCTGGCGCCCCTGGGGCGTCCCGTACGTGCTGCTCGGCGACCAGGACGCGCCGTGCGCCGGCAGCCGCGCCCGCACCTGCCCGGTGCCCGGCCATCCCTGCCTGGAGTCGGTGACCGCGCACGACGTGCGCGCCGCAGTGGAGAAGGTGATGCAGGCGTGAGGATCCTCATCTGGCACGTGCACGGCTCCTGGACGACCGCGTTCGTCCAGGGCCCGCACACCTACGTCGTCCCCGTCACCCCCGACCGCGGACCCGACGGCCTCGGCCGCGCCCGCACCTTCGACTGGCCCGGCTCGGTGATCGAACTCCCGCCGGAGCGGCTGCGCGAGACGGACGTCGACCTGGTCGTGCTGCAACGCCCGCACGAGTACGACCTCGTACGGCGCTGGCTCGGCCGCACCCCGCCCATGGTGTACCTGGAGCACAACGCCCCCGACGGCGACGTGCCCGACACCCGCCACCCGGTGACCGGGCTGCCCGCCGGGATCCCGCTGGTGCACGTCACCCACTTCAACCGCCTGATGTGGGACGCCGGCAGCGCCGACACCGCCGTGATCGAACACGGCATCGTGGACCCCGGCCCGCGCTGGACCGGCGAGCTGCCGCACGCCGCCGTAGTCGTCAACGAGCCGGTCCGGCGCGGCCGGACGACCGGCACGGACCTGCTGCCCGGCTTCGCGCGGGCCGCCCCGCTGGACGTCTTCGGCATGCGCACCGAGGGCCTGGCCGGCCACCTCGGCCTGCCGCCCGGGCGCTGCCGCTCGTACGAACTGGTCCAGAAGGACCTGCACACGGAGCTGGCCCGGCGCCGCCTCTACCTCCACCCGGTCCGCTGGACCTCCCTCGGCCTGTCCCTGCTGGAGGCGATGCACCTCGGCATGCCCGTGGTCGCCCTCGCCACCACCGAGGTCGCCGAGGCGGTGCCGCCGGGCACCGGAGTGGTCTCCAACCGCCTCGACGTACTCGCCGACGCCGTACGGGACTTCGTCGCCGACCCGCTGTACGCCCGCACCGTCGGCGAGGCAGCGCGCGCCGCCGCGCTCGCCCGCTACGGGCTCTCCCGCTTCTTGGACGACTGGGAGCGGCTGCTGAAGGAGGTCACCCGATGAGGATCGCCATGGTGTCCGAGCACGCGAGTCCGCTCGCCGCGCTCGGCGGGGTCGACGCCGGTGGCCAGAACGTCTACGTCGCCCGCCTCACCGAGGAGTTGGCCCGGCGCGGACACGACGTCACCGTCTACACCCGGCGCGATGCGGCCGAGTTGCCCGACCGGGTGCCGCTGCCGGGCGGCGCGGTCGTCGAGCACGTACCGGCCGGACCGCCCGAAGTCCTTCCCAAGGACGACCTGTTCGCGCACATGCCCGCCTTCGGCGCCCACCTCGCCCGGGCCTGGCGGCACGAGAGGCCCGACGTCGTGCACGCGCACTTCTGGATGTCCGGCATGGCCTCCCTGCTCGGCGCCGGACCGCACGGCGTCCCGGTCGTGCAGACCTACCACGCCCTCGGCACCGTCAAGCGCCGCCACCAGGGCCGCGAGGACACCAGCCCGCGCGAACGCGTCGGCATCGAGCGGCAGATCGGCCGCAGCTGCGAGAGAGTCCTGGCCACCTGCACCGACGAGGTGCACGAACTCGCCGACCTGGGCATCTCGCCGAACCAGGTCTCCGTGGTGCCCTGCGGCGTCGACGCCGCCCACTTCCACCCCGGCGCCGACCCCGCCACCGGCCCCGCGCCCGCCCGCGAGCAGCGCCACCGGCTGCTGTCCTGCGGCCGGCTGGTCCGCCGCAAGGGATACGACCAGGCGATCCGCGCCCTGGCCCGGATCCCGCACGCCGAACTCGTCGTCGCAGGCGGCCCGCCCGCGAGTCGCCTGCACACCGAGCCCGAGGCCGAACGCCTGCTGAAGCTGGCCGCTGCGGAGGGCGTCGGCGACCGGGTACGGCTGCTCGGCGCCGTCGACCCGGCCCACATGCCCGCCCTGATGCGCGGCGCCGACCTGGTGCTGTGCACACCCACCTACGAGCCGTTCGGCATCGTGCCGCTGGAGGCGATGGCCTGCGCGGTGCCGGTGGTCGCCACCGACGTCGGCGGCCACCGCGACTCGGTCGCCGACGGCCGCACCGGCCGGCTCGTGCCCGAGGGCGACTGCGCCGCGATCGCCGCCGCCGTGCGCGACCTGCTCGGCAGCGAGCGCACCCGCCGCCGCTACGGCGACGCCGGCCGCGAACGCGTCCTGGCCCGCTTCACCTGGCGGCGCGTCGCCGACGGCGTCGAACAGGTCTACCGGCGGGTCGCCGCCGGCCACGAGGTCGGCTCGGAGGTGGCGTGATGCGCACCGCTGCCGGCAAGGACAGGGAGGCGGCGTCATGAGCGTCCAGACCCCGGCCGTCGTCGGCCACTGCGACGAACTCCTCGTCGCCCTCGGCCGGTTCCGCGCCTCCGCGCCCATCACCCAGCGGTGGGGCGAACGGCTCGCCACCGTGCTCGGCGGCGGCGGCCGGCTGCTCGCCGCGGGCAACGGCGGCAGCGCCGCCCAGGCCCAGCACCTCACCGCCGAACTCGTCGGCCGCTACCGCGACGACCGGCCGCCGTTCTCCGCGATCGCCCTGCACGCCGACACCTCGAGCACCACCGCCATCGCCAACGACTACGGCGTCCACGAGGTGTTCGCCCGCCAGGTGCGCGCCCACGGCCGCGCCGGGGACGTGCTGATACTGCTGTCCACCAGCGGCGCCAGCGCCAACCTGCTCTCCGCCGCCGACGCGGGCCGGGCCGCCGGGATGCGCGTGTGGGCGCTGACCGGACCCGCGCCCAACCCGCTCAGCGCGGGCAGCGACGAGACGCTGAGCGTGGCCGGCGCGTCCACCGCCACCGTGCAGGAACTCCACCTGGTGGCCGTGCACATGGTGTGCGCCGCCTTCGACGCGGCCGTCGAGCGGGCCGGGAGGTGACATGACGGGCAAGGCACCCCTGGTCGTGGTCGGCGACGCCCTGCTGGACCGCGACCTGACCGGACACGCCGACCGGCTCGCGCCCGACGCGCCCGTCCCGGTCGTCGCCGACTGCGACGAGCGGGTACGGCCGGGCGGCGCCGCGCTGGCCGCGTACCTCGCCGCCCGCGACGGCCGCGAGGTCACCCTGATCACCGGCCTGGACGACGGACCGGCCGGGCGCGAGCTGCGCCGGCTCCTGGAACCCCGGATGACCCTGGTCCCGCTGCCGATGGCGGGCGAACTGCCGCAGAAGACCCGGGTGCTCGCCCAGGGCCGCCCGGTGGTCCGCCTCGACCGCGGCGACGGCCGGGCCCGCGAGGCCACCGACCAGGCCCGCGCGGTGCTCGCCGCGGGCCGTGCCGTCCTGGTCGCCGACTACGGCCGGGGCACGGTGGACGCGCTGCGCGCCCAACTCGTCCGCCGTCCCCCGGTGGTGTGGGACCCGCACCCGCGCGGCGGCCCGCCGCTGCCCGGCACCCGCCTGGTCACCCCGGCCCGCTCCGAGGCGCACGCCTTCGCCGCCGGCCTCACCGGCGAGGGCGCCGGCGAGGCGGGAGCGCGGGGCGGCGACGGGCCCGGCAACGAGCTGCGCGCCGTGGCCGGCGAGGCCGCCGCTCTGGTACGGCACTGGCGGGTCGCCGCCGTCACGGTCACCCTCGGCGCGCGCGGCGCCCTGCTGTCGTACGGCGAGCACCCGCTGCTGGTGCCGGTGGCCGCCGCGCACCAGGGCGATCCGTGCGGCGCGGGCGACCGCTTCGCCGCGACGGCCGCCGGGCTGCTCGCGGACGGCGCGCTGGTGGAGGAGGCGGTGGAGGGCGCCGTCACCGCGGCGAGCGCCTTCGTCGGCGCGGGCGGCGCGGGCGCGCTGCTCGGCGACGG
This sequence comes from Streptomyces similanensis, assembly GCF_039543625.1. Lineage (NCBI taxonomy): Bacteria > Bacillati > Actinomycetota > Actinomycetes > Kitasatosporales > Streptomycetaceae > Streptomyces > Streptomyces similanensis. The sequence continues at coordinate 344,345 of NZ_BAABKC010000011.1, forward strand.
GCCCGCCCCGCACGGACCGAACGCCGCGCACCTGGACGGGGATCCGGCCGCGCTGATCGCCCGGGTGCGGGCGGGCGGCGGCACGGTCGTCGCCGCGGGCGGCTGCTTCGACCTGCTGCACGCCGGCCACGTCGGCCTCCTCCAGGCCGCCCGGCGCATCGGCGACTGCCTGGTCGTGTGCGTCAACTCCGACGCCTCCGTACGCCGCCGCAAGGGCGACGGCCGCCCCGTCAACCCGCTCGCCGACCGGGTGCGCGTCCTTCGGGCGCTGGCCTGCGTGGACGCGGTCGCCGTCTTCGACGAGAACACTCCCGAGCGCCTGCTGTCCGCGCTGCGCCCCGACGTCTGGGTCAAAGGCGGCGACTACGCGGGCGCCGACCTCCCGGAGGCCGCCCTCCTGGAGGAATGGGGCGGCCAGGCCGTCCTCCTCCCGTACCTGGACGGCCACTCCTCGACGGCCCTCCTGGCTAGAGCGGCGGAGCACACCCGATGACCGCCGGCGCCGCGACGCCGCGCCGCCCGGCGCGACCCGCCCCGCACCCGGCCCCGGCGACGCGCCCGCGTCCGCCGCCCACCGGCGACGCGACCCCTGCCGCCCTGCGGGCCGCCCGGACGG
>NZ_BAABKC010000012.1:0-51518 GCF_039543625.1 Streptomyces similanensis
GTGGAATCGCGCACTCCGGGACCGTACAGAGCGATCCCCCGTCGATGCACGACGGGTCTCCAAAGCCCGATCAAAAGATCATCAAAAGGAGGGAACGGGCCCCTGTACGGCGTGCGTTCGCGGGCTTCCCGGGCCGCGGTCCGGCGCGTCCGGCGCGTCCGGCGCGTCCGGCGCGTCCGGCCCTACGCCTGCCCGGTCTCGAAGCGGCTGATCCGGCCGTCCTGGGTGACGGTGAACAGCCGGCGGGTGCGCATCTCGCCCCAGGTGTCGTTGCGGTGGCGGGCGACGAGGACCCGGCCGCCCCGGGACTCGTTGTCGACCTCCAGACGGCCGTGGGTGGCGAAGATCTCCGCCTCGATCCACTCGGCCGGGTCGCGGTCGGCGCCGTCGTCCGCCATGGTCGCGCCGGGCGCGAGGAGCCGCATGAAGCCCTCGCGGTCGTGGGCGTTGACGGCGGTGACGAAGGCGCGGACGGCCGGGTCGCTGAGTCTGGCGGTCTGAATCGTCATGTCCGCAGCGTCACACCCGCCCCGGCGCCCCGCCACCCGCCCACCACCCGAACGGCGCTCCGGACGGGCCGGGCGGGTGCGGACGGTGCGACGGTGGAACGGCGAGAGGTGTCCTGGGGTGGGACGTTCCGAGGTGCTGGGAGTCACCGTGACCTGTTACGACCGACGCGATCTGGGCCTGCTGCTGCTCCGGCTGGGCACCGGCGGGGTGCTGGCCGCACACGGCGCGCAGAAACTGCTGGGCTGGTTCGGCGGGGCCGGTCTGGAGGGGACCGGCCGGTTCATGGAGTCCGTCGGCTACCGGCCGGGCCGGGCGAGCGCGATGGCGGCGGGCCTGGCGGAGGCGGGCGGCGGTCTGCTGCTGGCGCTCGGCCTGGCGACCCCGGCGGCGGGCGCGGCGGCGGCCGGCGCGATGGCGGGCGCCGCCGCGCTGCACGCCCCGAACGGCTTCTTCGCCCAGGAAGGCGGCTACGAGTACGCCGCCTCCCTGGGCCTGACCGCCGCCGGGCTCTCGGTGGCCGGACCCGGCCGGCTCTCCCTGGACCACGCCCTCGGGCACGCGGTCGACCGGGGCTGGATGGTCCCGGCGGCGTTCGCGACGACGGCGGCGGCCACGGCGGCCGTGCTCGGCGCCCGCGTTCGGCACCTGCGCCGGCAGAAGGAAGGGCTCCAGGAACCCTTGTTCGAGGAGTAGCCGCCTTCAGCACAAGGGCTCAAGGGAGTCAGCGGGCTCAGTGGGCGCCCTCCACCACCGCCTCCCCCGCCCCGGCCGTGTCCTGGGCGGCGGGAGCGGCCGTTCCCCGTGCGGGCCAGGGGATCCAGAGGGCGGTGAGGGTGACGATCAGCGCGGACGCGGCGACCGTGGCCATGCCGAGGGTGAGGCTGCCCGCGCCCGCGACGAAGCCGATCAGGGCGGGGCCGCCGAGCAGCCCCGTCGTGCCCATCGCGGCGACCAGCGCCAGCGCGTTCGGGCCGTGCTCGGCGGCGGCGACGTACACGCACGGCGTCACTGCGGCCGCGCCCAGCCCGACGCAGGCGAAGCCGAGCAGGGTGGGCACGAGGTGGCCCGCCGCCAGGGCCAGCGCCAGGCCGACGCCGGCCACGGCGCTGCCGACCCGCACCACCCGTCCGTCGCCCCACCGGTCGCGCCAGCGGTCCGCCCGCAGCCGGGCCAGCAGCATCATCACGGAGACGACCGCGATGCCCAGCGGGGCGACGGTCGCGGAGGTCTTGACGACGTCCTTCATGTAGAGGGTGGACCAGTCGTTCATGGCGCCCTCGGTGATGGTGCCGAACGCCATCGCGCACCCCATGAGCAGGGTGGCGGCGGACGGCAGCACCGGCCGCTTGCGCCGCTTCGGCGTGTCCGCCTCGGCGGCGGGAGCGGGGTCCTGGTGCGTGAGCAGGCCGGGGCGCGCGTAGCCGAGCAGCAGGAGCAGCAGGACGGCGGCCACGGCGAAGTGGGCCGGCACGGACGGGGTGAGGGCGGTGCTGCCGGAGGCCAGCAGCGCGGCGCCGAGCAGCCCGGCGCTGAAGGTGGCGTGCAGCTGGGACATGGCGGTGCGCCCGTACGCCGTCTCCAGGGCGGCGCCCTGCGCGTTCATGGCGACGTTCAGACAGCCGACGGCGACGCCGTCGCAGCAGACGGCGAGCAGCGCGAGCGGATAGTTCGGCACCGCCGACAGCGCCGCGAGCACCGCCACCAGGCACAGGGCGGACAGCAGGGCCAGGCGCCGGGCGCCCAGCCGGCGCATCAGGACGGCGACGAGCGGGAAGGACGCGGCCGCGCCCGCGCCGCACGCCATCAGCAGCAGGCCCACCTCGCCGGTGCCGAGGTCCAGCCGCGTCTTGAGCGCGGGCAGCCGGGCGATCCAGGTGGCGTACTGGAAGCCGAGGAAGCAGAACAGGGCCGCGATCGCCCACTTGGCGCGGCGGAACCCGGCGGGGTCGAGCGGGGCTGAGGTGTCTGGGGTGTCTGGGGTGTCTGGGGTGTCGGTCAGCATGCCGGGCGCCTTGTCTGGGAGGGGTGGGCGGCCGCCTCGGCCGTCATGTAGACCGCGTCGGCGCCGTAGCCGGCGGGCAGCGGGGTTCCGTGGTGGGCGCGGTAGCCGAGGGCGCGCCAGAAGGGCTCCTTGTCGCCGACCGCGACGAGCGAGACGGTCGTGAAGCCGCGCCGCCGGGCGGTGTCGGCCAGGTGTCCGGCCAGCAGGCCGCCCAGGCCCCTGCGGCGCAGCGGCCTGGCGATGACGAGGTCGTGCAGGTGGAGGTTGGTCGCGTGGTGCACGACGTGTTCGGGGCGGGTGAGGTCGGGGCAGCGGAAGGCGGGGTAGGGCAGGGCGAGGACGTAGCCGGCGGTCCGGCCGTCGAGGTCGAGGACGAAGCAGGTGCCGGCGGCGGCGCGGGTGCGCAGCAGTCGCTCGCCCTCGGCGAGGCCCAGGTCGGCGTACGCCTCGGCCTCCAGGGCGGCGACCGCCGGCCAGTCGGCCTCGCCGATGCCCCGGACGCGGGTGTGTTCTGCCATGTCAGTGCCGTTCGTCGGAGCCGGGGGCGGGGGCGGGGGCGGGGCCGGGGACGCACAGGTGCGGCAGGGGGCGGATGCCGTTGAAGCCCTGGGTGGTGTAGCTGGCGGCGTAGGCGCCGGCGGACAGGATCCAGACCGGGTCGCCGGAGGCCAGGTCGCGCGGGACGCGCACCGGGTGGGTGCCGCCGCCGTAGGCGTCGTCGCTGTCGCAGGTGGGTCCGGCGACGACGGCGGGCAGATACGCCGGGTCGTCGGGGCCGTGCGGCGCGGGGTGGGTGGGGAAGACCAGGCGGTGGATGACCTGGTCCATCTCGTAGAGGCCGTTGAACTTGCCGCAGCTCAGGTAGAGCCAGTGGGCGTCCGCGCCGTCGGGCTGCCGGCGCCGGGTCAGCCGGTAGACGTGGGCGCGTACGGCGCCGTGGTCGGCGACCAGGTGGCGGCCGGGTTCCATGACGAGGTCGAGCGGGTGCGCGGTGAGGGTGCGCAGGTGCTCCACGCCCTCGCGGACGATGGTGAGGATCTTGTCCAGGGGCGGGTCGAGGGGCTCGCCGTGCCGGTCGAGGTAGCCGAGCGCGGGCAGGCCGCCGCCGAGGTTGACGTGGTCGAGCGCGATGCCGAGCCCGTCGAGCCGTACCAGTACGCCGGCGATCAGGTCGACGGCCTGCTGCCAGCCCTCGCCGGTCATCTGCTGGGAGCCGACGTGCACGGACAGGCCGGCCGGGGTCAGTCCGGCGGCGCGGGCGGCGGTCAGGACGCGTACGGCGTCGTCGGCCGAGCAGCCGAACTTGCGGTTCAGGCCCCACAGGGCGCCCTCGCCGCTGGTGGCCAGGCGGCAGAACACCCGGGCGCCGGGGGCGTGTTCGGCGATGGCCGCCACGTCCTGGAGGCTGTCGGTGGCGAAGGTGCGGATGCCGAGCCGGTGGGCCTCGGCGATGTCGGCGTCGGACTTGACGGTGTTGCCGTAGTGGACGCGGTCGGGGCCCGCCCCGGTGGCCAGCGCTTGGGCGATCTCGGCGGGGCCGGCCGCGTCGAAGCCGGCGCCCCGGGCGGCGAGGCGGTGCAGCACCTCGTCCACGGGGCAGGCTTTGAGGGCGAAGCGGACGCGTACGCCGGGCAGTTCGGCGATCAGGCGGTCGTACTGGGCCTCGATGCCGGCGAGGTCGTAGACGAGCCGGTCGGCGGGGACGGCGGTGAGCGCGGCGGTCAGGCGGGGGCTGGTCTGCACGGTCATCCGCTCCCCTGTCCGGGCGCGGTGTGCCGGGCCGCGTCGACGAGGGCCGGCCAGGCGTCGGCGAGGCGGGCGTAGTCCTCGATGTCGCGTTCGGCCTCGGCCAGCAGGCGCTCGCGCGCGGGGGCGAGGCGCTCGGCGAACTCCGCGTAGCGGCCGCCGAGTTTGCGGTAGGCGGTGTCGCAGCGGTCCAGGCGCCAGTGGTTGTCGGCGCGGTCCAGGCGGGCGCTCTCGCGCAGGAACTCGGCGACCCGTCCGGTGCGGACGCGCTGCCGGTCGTCCAGGAGCGCGGGGCCTTCGGCGGCGAGGCGGTCGTAGACGTGGTGCAGGTGGAGCATCGACAGCAGGAACTTCACGAACCGCAGCTGGTACGCCTGGAAGCCGGTGTCGGTACGGCGCTCGGGGGTGTGGAAGTTCTCGATGTGCCGGTTGTGCAGGATGCCGGGCAGGGTGGCGTCGTGCACGAGGTGGAGCAGGAAGTAGTCGCTGCCGATGGTGTCGGTGGCCGGCGAGAGCGGGAAGCGTTCGTAGACGTCGCGGTCGAAGGCGACGTTGCACATGTCCACCCGCATCGGGTCGACCAGGGCGAGGGTGGAGTCGTCGCCGGTGAAGGGGGCGGTGCCCGCTCCGGTGAAGGACTCCGCGACCAGGTCCCGGCGCTGCTCCTCGCTCCAGTGGCCGGGCGCCCACAGGCCGACGACGTCCTCGTAGACGGTCTCGTGCAGGTGGCGTATCTCCGCTATGTCGACGGAGAGTTCGCCGATGAAGGAGGCGCCGGCCAGGGACACCGGGCGGCCGGCGAGGGCCGGGTCGAGGTCGGTGCGGGTGACGGCGGGCGCGGCCTCGGCGGCGGGGCGGCCCAGCCAGGGCAGTTCGTGGTGGACGGGGAAGACCGGTTCGCCGTCGTGGAGCTGGTAGGCGCTGTCGGAGTCCCGGCGGTGCACCGAGCGGCAGCCGAGGGCGGCGGCCAGCAGGAAGGCGCGGTTGGTGCAGGCGCCGTAGGAGACGCCGGCCGGGAGCATCAGGTCGAGCAGGCGCTCCGGTTCGGGCGCGCCGGAGTGCTCGATCACCCGGCGCAGGAAGGCGCGCTGCGGTTCCTCGCCGAGGTGGTGCACGCTCACCCCCGGCGCGGGCGGCAGGGCGGCCAGGACGCGGGCGTGCTCGGCGCGGGTGGCCTCGTCGCAGGAGTCGAGGACCAGCAGGTCGACGGCGACACCGAAGCGCTCGGCGGCGTGGGCGGCCTCCCCGTGCATCGCGGTGAGGGTGGCCGGGCAGGCCCGGTTGGTGGGCAGGCTCAGGCAGATCCGGTTCACCGCGCCCCTCCCCCGGTCTCCCGGGCCTTGTCGTTCCCCTCGGCCCCCTCGGTCTCCCCGGTCGTCCAGGAGTCCAGGCCGAGCAGTCTGCGTCCGAGGCCGGTGAGTTCGGCGGGGCCGTAGCGCAGGGCCTCGGGGCGGCGGGCGTCGCCGAGCAGGGTGCCGTTCCAGTCGGGGGTGGACAGGGTGCGCCAGGACTCCACGCGGGAGGTGCGCAGCGCGGTGTGCTCCTCCAGCGCGGGCATCATCGACAGGTACTGGACGGCGCGGACGCCGCTGTCGGAGACGTTGGGCGCCACGCCGTGCGCCAGCAGTCCGTTGAAGATGAGCAGGTCGCCGGCCTGGAGGTCGGGCCGCACCACGGGGAACTCGGCGCGGTCGACGGCGGGGCGGATCGGGTCGCGGCCGGCCGGCTGGGCGGTGCGCCACTGGTCGAAGCGCCGGAACAGCTCCGGGTCGCACTGGAAGCCGCCGAGTTCGGGCTGGGTGTCGTTGAGGGCGAGGATGCCCTGGACGCGCTGCGGGGGCACGGTGAGGGTGCTGTCGACGTCCCAGTGCAGCTCGATGTCGAAGCCCTCGTCGGTGGGGTCGATCAGGGAGCGCGAACGGGTGTGCCGGTTGGGCGGGTTGAGGTTGAGCCGGTCGAGGGTGACCCACAGCTCCTCGCAGTCCCACACGTCGGCGAAGGCGCCGTGGACGCGCTCCGACTGGCGGCTGTTCCACAGGAGTTGGTGGTGGTACGCCTCGACGAAGCCGTAGATGAACAGGTGCTGGTCGAGTTCGGAGCGGAACTCGGGCTCGGCGTACCAGGTGTCGGGGCGGTCGGGGTCCAGGCCCTGGAAGTCCCAGGTGAAGTCGAGGAGTTCCTTGGCCTCGCCGGGGGTGATGGCCTCGCGGACGACGACGTAGCCGTAGGTCTGCCAGAAGGCGAAGTCCGCTTCGGACAGCACCCGCAGCGGGCGGGTCTTCTCCAGGTCGCGCAGCGGGATGGGGGCGAGGTAGGTCTCGCCGTCGGCGCTGAAGTAGGGGCGCTCGGAGGCCGCGCGGTGGAGGTAGGGGGTGGGGGTGGGCTGGTGCATGCAATCACTCCGTGGTGATCGAACCGAGGTGCACCCCCAAGCTGGACTAGACCAATTTCGGAAGTCAACGGCTACCGGCCGGTACCGGCCCAAGCGCCGCCCAACTGCCGGTTTACTGCCGCCTCCCGGGCATGAAGAAGGCCGGCGCGGGGCCTGTGGAAGACTCCACGCCGGCCGGTTCGCGGCCGGGCGTCCCGGCCCGGCCGCGTCGGTCGCGCGGTTCAGCCGGCGACGACGGCCTCGGCGGCCGCCACGCCGCACACCCGGGCGGCGCCGTGCGTGGCGATGTGCAGGCCGCCGCGCGGCGCGGCCTGCGGTACGCCCATCTCGATCACCACGGTGTCCGGGCGGGCGGCGAGCAGCGCGTCCAGCGCCGCGCCCATCCAGGCGTGCCGGTGCTCGTCGCGGACCACCGCGACGATCCGGCGGCCCTCGGCCGCGGCCAGGGCGGCGGTCCCCGCGTCGGCGCCCGTGAAGGAGCCCGCGGCGCTGCCGGGCAGCAGCCGGCGCAGCTCGGCGGCGACGCCCCACGGGGTCTCGTCGCCGACGGCGATGTTGGCCTCGGGGTTGAACTGGGCCACGAAGACCGGCTCGGTGACCGGAGCGGCGGCGCCGGCGCGGGTCACCCTGAGGGCGCGGCGGGCCGCGACCAGGCCGATCTCCGGTTCGGCCGCGATCTCGCCCGCGTCGCCGCGGGCCCGGGCGGTCCAGCGGGCCAGCTCGCGCACCCGGGCGGCCGCGTCGCTCAGCCGCTCCTCGGGCAGTTCGCCGGAGCGCACGGCGGCCACCAGCGCGTCGCGCAGGCCGAGCACGGTGGCCTCGTCGCACAGGCCGCCGCCCACGCAGATCGCGTCCGCGCCGGCCGCGATGGCCAGGACGACGCCGTGCTCCAGGCCGTAGGTGCCGGAGATGGCGCGCATCTCCATGCCGTCGGTGACGATCAGGCCCTGGTAGCCCAGCTCCTCGCGCAGCAGTCCGGTGAGGATGCGGCGGGAGAGGGTGCCGGGGCGCTCGGCGTCGAGGGCGGGCACGAGGATGTGCGCGCTCATCACGGCCCGGGTGCCGGCGGCGATGGCGGCCCGGAAGGGGGGCAGCTCGCGCTCGTAGAGGGTGTCGGCGTCCACGTCGATGCGCGGGACGGCGTGGTGGGAGTCGACGTTGGTGTCGCCGTGGCCGGGGAAGTGCTTGGTGCAGGCGGCGACGCCGGTGGACTGGAGGCCCTCGACCCAGGCGGCGGTGTGCCGGGCGACCAGGTCGGTGGCGTTGCCGAAGGAGCGCACGCCGATGACGGGGTTGTCCGGGTTGGCGTTGACGTCGGCGGACGGCGCCCAGTCGAAGTTGACGCCGCAGGCGGCCAGGCGCCGGCCCAGCTCGCGGGCCACGCCCCGGGTCAGGTGCGGGTCGTCGACGGCGCCGAGGGCGTGGTTGCCGGGGAAGGAGGAGCCGGTGCGCACGTCGAGGCGGGTGACGTCGCCGCTCTCCTCGTCGATGGCGACCAGCAGGTCGTCCCGTTCGGCGCGCAGCTGCCCGGTGAGGGCGGTGACCTGCTCCTCGGTGACGACGTTGCGGCCGAACAGGGCCACGGAGGCGAGTCCCTCGCCCAGGCGGCGGCGCACCCAGTCCGGGGCGGTGGTGCCGTCGAAGCCCGGCTGGAGCACCGCGAGCGCGTCCCGGGTGAGGGTGTCCGGGCCAGTGGCGAGTGTGGTCATCGGCGGTGTCATCCCTTCACGGCGCCGTCGGTCAGACCGCTGACAGCCTTGCGTTGCAGGAAGATGAAGAGGATCAGGATGGGCAGCGCGAACAGGGACGAGGCGGCCATGGTGGCGCCCCAGTCGTCGCCGAAGGCGGTCTGGAACTGCGACAGCCACAGCGGCAGCGTCTGCTTCTCGATGTCCTTGTTGAGGATCAGGACGAGCGGGAACTCGTTCCAGGCGGTGATGAAGCCGAACAGCGAGGTGGCCATCAGACCGGGCGCGAGCAGCGGGAAGATCACCTTGACGAAGGCCTGGAAGCGGGTGCAGCCGTCGACCATGGCCGACTCCTCCAGCTCCTTGGGCACGGCGGCGACGTAGCCGCGCAGCGTCAGGATGGTCAGCGGGAGCACCATCATCGCGTAGAAGACGGTCAGCGGGACGAGGCTGTCGAGCATGTCGTTGTCGCGGACCAGCATGTAGATGGCGATGATCATGACCTCCCAGGGGGCCATCTGCGCCAGCATGAAGGTCACGATGAGTCCGCGCCGGCCCTTGAACCGCATCCGGGCCAGGGCGAAGGCCGCGAACAGGGCGATGACGAGCGAGAGCAGGACCGAACTGACGGTCACGATCACCGAGTTGGCGACCAGGGTCCAGAAGTGGTCTGCGTGGACCGCCTTCTTGAAGTGATCGAGAGTGGCGTGGTACGGGAACCACACCGGGTCCTCGGTGATGATGTCGCCGGTCGGCTTGAAGGCCGTGGCGAACATCCAGTAGACGGGGAATACGAAGCCGACGAAGAGGACGACGGCGGTGGCGTTGGGCCAGATACGGCCGAAGGCGGAGCGCTTCACAGCTCGTCCTCCTCTTGCTTGAGCACCATGCGCAGGTAGTACGAGGTGATGGCGAGCAGCACCAGGATGGTCAGGAAGGAGATCGCCGCGCCCATGCCGAAGTGCTGGTTGCCGACGCCCTCGACGTAGGCGTAGATCGGCAGGGTCTCGGTGAGGTGGTCGGGGCCGCCCTCGTTGAGCGCGAAGATCTGCGCGAACGACTTGAACACCCAGATGACCTCGAGGAAGGTCGTGGCATACAGGAACGGCCGCAGGAAGGGCAGGGTCACGGAGGTGAAGCTCTTCCAGGCGCCGGCGCCGTCCAGCGACGCGGCCTCGTAGAGTTCCCTGGGGATCGTGGTGGTGGCGGCGTACAGGTTGATCGCCACGAACGGGATCGACTGCCAGACGATCAGCACGATGACCACGAAGAAGGTGGAGAACTGGCTGCCGAACCAGTTGTAGTCCGCCATGGAGTGCCAGCCGGCCTTGTCCAGGACCCAGTTGACGACGCCGAAGCGCTGGGCGAACAGCCACTGGTAGACGGTGGTGGCCGCGATGACGGGCATGGCCCAGGCCAGCACGATGCCCACCAGGAGCAGCAGCCGCATCTTCTTGCCGAGGCGGGCGAGCAGCAGTCCGATCAGGGTGCCGCCCAGCATGATCAGGACGACGTTGGCGGCGGTGAAGACCACCGAGCGGGCGACGACGTGCCAGAAATCCGAACCGCTGAGGATTTCCTTGTAGTTGTCGACGCCGTTCCACTCGGTGAGGTGCTGGATGAGCTGCCGCGGGTTGAGGTTCTGGAACGACAGGATGCCGTTCTTGACCAGCGGCCAGCCCAGCAGGACCACGGTGGCCAGCAGCGCGGGCAGCAGGAGGAGGTAGGGGGCGGCGGCGCGGCGGCCCGCCGGGGACTTCGCGGCGCGGGTCTCACCCCGCGGGGGCGCCGGCGGCCCGGCCTTGCGGACAGCGGGCTCCCCGGCCGTGTCCGTGCCCTCGGTCTGCACTGACATGAGTTGCCATCTCTTCCGTGGCCGTACGAACTCCGTGTGCGAACTCCGAGGCCGTACGGACGACACATGGAACCGGGGGCGCCGCTGAGGGCGCCCCCGGCACGGTCATCAGTTCTGCTGGGCCAGGCGCTTGTTGATGTCGGACTCGACCGCCTTGGCGGCGTCGGCCGGGGCCTTGCCGTTGAGCACGGAGGTCATGTACGCCTTGATCGGGTTCGGGGTGTTCTCCACCGCGGCCCACTCGGGGATCAGCGGGGTGGTGCCACCGGCGGAGGCGCCGGGCGCGGCGGCCTCGGCGGCCCCGTTGCCCTTCAGGTTGCTCTCCAGCGACTCCTTGTTCGGGATGACGCCGTTGAGCTTGGACAGCTCGCCCTCGTACTGGTCGGACAGGGCGATCTTCAGGAACTCCTTGGCCAGCGACTGCTTCTTGCTGTTCTGGGCGACGGCGAGGTTGGAGCCGCCCAGGAAGACGCCCTCGGGCTTGTCGGCGGTGGCGCCGGGGATGGTGAAGTAGCCGAGGTCCTTCTCGATGGCCTTGTTGGTCTGGACGGCGGTGGCCGCCTCCCAGCCCATGCCGATGAAGGCGCCGGTCTTGCCCTTGGCGAAGATCGTGGCCTGCTGCGGGGTGGCCTCGTCCTTGTCCTTGGGGGCCTTGGAGTAGGAGGCGTACTTCTTGTAGATCTCCATGGCCGCGGCGACCTTCGGGTCGGCCAGGTTGGAGACGTACTTGTCGCCGTCCTTCTTCACCAGGTCGGCGCCCTGGCCGATGATCAGGCCGTCGAAGAAGTACCAGTTCTGGCCGGGCAGGTAGATCGGCTCGGCGTCCGTCTTCTTGCCGATGAGCTCCAGGTCCTTGAAGAACTCGTCGCGGGTCTTCGGGGTGCTCTTGATGCCGGCCTTCGCCCAGATCGCCTTGTTGTAGACGACGACGCGGTTGGCGAAGTACCACGGGGCGGCGTACTGCTTGCCGTCGTAGAGGGAGGAGGCGGAGACCGAGGCGGTCCAGTCGGAGCCGATCTCCTTCTTCAGGTCACCCAGCTCGGCGAGGCCGCCGGTGGCCGCGTACGCCGGGGTCTGGGTGTTGCCGACCTCCAGGACGTCCGGCGGGTTGGACTCGGAGAGGGCGGTGGTGACCTTCTGCTGGATGCCGTCCCATTTCTGGATCTCGAACTTGACCTTGGCGCCGGTCTTCTTCTCGAAGGCGGCCTGCACGTCCTTGGTCCACTGCGGCGGCACGGAGCCGTCCATGGTCCAGACGGTCAGGGTCTGGCCCTTCCAGCTGTCCGGCCCCGCGTCCTTGCTCTTGTCGTCGTCGCCCCCACCACACGCCGAGACGGAGACCATCATGCCCGCGATCACGATCGCGGCCGCAAGCTTGCGCTTCACGCCACCCTCCTCAGGGATGCTGCCAACCCCCCACGCCCCCGGCGGTGATTCACGCACGACGCTGTTTCACGTAGGGCTCGGGACCTGGTCACTAATGGTGTAGACCAGTACGGTGGAGCTTGGCCTAGACCTTTTGAGGTGTCAAGGGTGGTTCGGGAGCCTGATCCCGGGCGTTATGAGAAAGACACCGGAGCGTACCCGAGCTCGTTTGCGGCCCCGGACAACCGGAGGCGCGGCTTCCCCAGTTGGACTAGACCATAGGGAAGTTGGTCGCTATAACGGGAGCCCACCCACACAGCCGGGAAGGCAGGCATGGCCACCGACGTCAGCAGCGCCCAGCACCACGGGGGAGCGCCCGGCCGCACCGCACGCGTGCCGAAGTACTACCGGATCAAACAGCAGGTGCTGGAGATGACGCAGGCGCTGGAGCCCGGCTCGGCCATGCCGGCCGAACGGCTGCTGGCCGTCCGGTTAGGAGCCTCGCGCACCACGATCCGCCAGGCCCTCCAGGAACTGGTCGGAGAGGGGCGGCTCGACCGCATCCAGGGCAAGGGCACCTTCGTCGCCCAGCCCAAGCTGTACCGCTCGCTGCGGCTGACCTCCCACACCGAGGACATGCGCGCGCAGGGCCTGCGGCCGGCCTCGCAGGTGCTGGACATCGGTGAGATCCCGGCGCCGGAGAAGCTCGCGGCGCTGCTTGACATCGCTGTCGGGGAGCGGGTGCTGCGCATCGAGCGGCTCCGGCTGGCCAGCGGCGACCCGATGGCGATCGAGACGACCCACCTGTCCGCCCGGCGCTTCCCCGGACTCCGCCGCTCCCTGGCGACGCACCCCTCCCTCTACACGGCGCTCGCCCAGGTCTACGGCGTCCACCTCGCCGAGGCCGACGAGACCATCGAGACCTCGCTGTCCACCCCGCGCGAGGCCCAGCTCCTGGCCACCGACGTGGGCCTGCCGATGCTCCTGCTGTCCCGGCACTCCCGCGACGCCGAGGGACGGCCGGTGGAGTGGGTGCGCTCGGTGTACCGCGGCTCCCGCTACAAGTTCGTGGCCGCCCTGCACCGCCCCGGCCCCCCGTCCTTCCGCCCCGACGTGACGACAGCGGTCCGCCCGACCGGCGAGGACGGGTGAGCGGCGGGGTGGGGGTCGGGGTTGAAGTAGGGGTAGGGGTCGGGGTCGGGGTCGGTTTAGACGGGGCGGCTGTGGCGGTCGGAGCGGCCGGTGCGGCCGGTGCGGCCGGTGCGGCCGGTGCGGCCGGTGCGGCCGGTGGGGCCGGAGGGCTGGCGGCTGTGCTCGTACGGGCCCGGGAGATGGCCTGCCTCACTCAGGGGGAGCTGGCGGAGCGGTCCGGGCTGAGCGTACGGGCCATCCGCGATCTGGAGACCGGCCGGACCGCCCGCCCCCGCAAGCAGTCGCTGCTCCTGCTGGCCGAGGCGCTCGGACTGCCGTCCGGCGAGGTGGGACGGCTGCTGCGACTGCCCCGCACCGGCCCCCGATCGGCTACGCCGGGGGCATCGGCGCCACCGGGAGCGGTCGGACCATCGGATGCGCCTGTGGGGCCGGGAGCGTGGGGGGCATCGGGTACGTCTGTGATGCCGGGAGTGTGGGGGCCGTCGGGGACGTCCGTGGCGCCGGGAGCGTGCGGGCCGTCGGAAGCGTCGGCGCCGCCCGGTGTGGCCGTGCCACCCGGTGTGGCTGTCCCTCCGGGGACGGCCGCACCGCCGGGAGCGGCCGTACCACTGGGAGTGGCCGCACCGCCGGGAGCGGCCGCACCGCCGGGGGCGTGCGCGCCCGCGGAGTTGCCCGCGGCGCCCCGGCACCGGCTGGTGGGCCGGGAAGCGCTCGTCGAGGAGCTGACGGAACACCTCGCCCAGTGCGCACCCGGCCCCGGCAGGCCCGCCGCGGTCGTCGTCGGACCGCCCGGCGCGGGCAAGACGGCACTGATCCTGCGGGCGGCCCACGGCGTGCGCGAACGGTTCCCGGACGGACAGGTCTTCGTCGACCTGCACTCCCCCGGCTCGCTCCCCGTCACCCCCGACGCGCTGGTACGCCGCGTCCTGCGCTCCCTCGGCGGCGCCCCGGCCGCCGAGCACCCGCACCCGCACCCACACCCGGAGGAGTCCCGTGCCCGGCTGCGCCACGCGCTCAGCAGCCGGCGGGTCCTCGTGGTCCTCGACAACGTCGACAGCGAGGCGCAGGTCAGGCCACTGCTGGTGGACGGCGGACGCAGCGCGGTGCTGGTGGCAGCGCGCCGTGAACTGTCCGCCCTGCCCGGCCGGTTCGGCCGCCGGATCGGCGCGCTGGAGGAACCCGAGGCGTACCGGGCGCTGGCGGACCTGGTGGGCGCCGAACGGGTCCGCGCCGAACGGCCGGCGGCGCTGAGCGTCGTACGGTCCTGCGCGGGACTGCCGCTGGCGGTGCACATCGCCGGCCTGTGGCTCACGGCCCGCCCGCACCGCCCCCTGCGCGACCTGGCGGACCGGCTGGCCGACGAGCGGGAACGGCTGTCCGCGCTGCGGATCGGCGACCTGTCCCTGCGCGCCAGCGTGAGCGCCTACTACCGCCCCCTGCCCCCACCCCTACGCACCGCACTGCGCCAACTGGCCGCCGCTCCAGCCGACTTCACCCCATCCCGAACACCGGCCGGCCCCCTGGGCACCCCACCCGCAGACCTGCTGGAGGAACTGGTGCACCGCCAACTCCTGCACACCGACACGACAGCCCCGCACGGCGACCTCCACTACCGCCTGCACGACGCGGTACGCCTGTACGTGTCCGGAGCGCCATGGCCCCCTCGCTCTGAACAGAGCCCGCCCCAGCCAGGGGACGGGCTCTGCGGTGATCGGTAGGTCAGACCGGCAGGTTCCACGCGGGGCCGTCAGGTGTTCCGAGCCACACGTGTTGAGTACCGTCCGGATGCACGGTGAGACCAAGAGCGGAGTGCGGGGGTGAGCCCGCGCCCTGCCAGACAGTGAGGGCGTCTTCGACCTGATCCCAGAGGCGAAGAGGCCCGTGCTGGTGGACAGTCCAGCCGCCTTCGGCCGGTTCGGTCCACGCCTGTGATCCGGTGGCGACGTCCACCAGGATCACACCCGTGCTGGTGGTCATGAGTTCGGCGGACGGTGCGGCGAGCTGGGCCAGGAACTGCCCGGTCCAGTCCGCCAGGAGTGCGGGGTCGACGCGGGTGGCGCGGGTGTGGCCGGGACGCTGGTGGAAAGTGGGTCGGTGCGGGCGTTCGTGGGGGCGGGCGAGCATATAGCCGATCTGGTCGGGGTGAAAGCGGCCTGTGGCCGTGCCGTCGTCGCGGACGTGGAGACGGACGAGTCCCGAGGCGAGCATCCATCCGCTGATGGTGGCGGTGATGCTTCCCCCGACGCGTACTTGCTGGAGCCAGGCCAGGGGGATGTGACGGACGGCGCAGGTGGCCACGATGTGGTCGTATTCGGCGTCGTCCTTGTGTCCGGCCAAGCCGTCGCCGGTGATCAGAACCGGGTGATACCCGGCGGCGTGGATGTGATCGGCCGCCGTCGCGGCCAAGCCCGGGTCGTACTCGATGGAATACACGTTCTCGTCGCCGAGGCGGCTGCACAGGATGGCGGTGGAGTAGCCGGTGCCGGTGCCGATCTCCAGCACTCTGTGCCCCTCCTCAATCCCTGCGACATCGAACATGCGCACGATCAGGGAAGGCAGCGTGCTGGACGAGGTGGGGGCCCGTGACGGGCCCGGTGGCGTCGGCGGCACCGGTGCCGCCGACCTGGGTGACCCAAGTGGTGTCCTGGTGGACGAGCTCCAGCCACGTTCCGGGATCGGTCACGTCCTGGTGCACGGGTGTCCACCGGTGGCCGTCGAACTGGCACAGGCCCTTGTCGACGAAGAGTTCGCGAGGCACCGTTTCGAGGGCAGTGCGCCATGCCGGGTCGTCCACGGGGACGGCGGCGGCGAGTCGGCGGCGCAGATCTGCGGAGTCGGTCATGCGGGGGCTCCGTGCTGTAGGCGGTCGGTGATGGCGTGCGTGAGGAGGGTGGTGATGCGGTCGGGGAACCAAGCCCATTGACCGTTCGGGTTGCACTCGTACCAGTGCCAGACGCCATCGCGGTCCAGACCGAAGTCGAAGGCACCGAAAGTGAGTCGGAAAGCGTCGAGGTAGGCGCGCACCCCGGTGTGCGGTGTGTCTTACGTGGCTGTCGATCTGGTCCGGGGTGACGTCTTCGATCCACACCGTCAGCGCGCGGCCGGTACCGTCGGTGTACTCGGTTTCCCTGAGCGGCTTGTAGAGGACCGGCCCATGTTCGGCGGCGAAGGCGCGGGCGCGGTCGGGGTCGTTGGTGATGAGCGTAGGAGGCACGGTGAAGCCGCAGGCAGCAGCAGTGGCCAATTGCGCCGGCTTGTACTCGGCGTCCCGGTTGTGCCAGGGGTGGTTCAGGTAGTACGCGCCGGGAAGAGCGGCGAGGATGCCGCCGAACCCGTAGCGGGCCTCTTCGACGGCCCATCGGCCAGTCTGCTCGTCCATGGCCAGGTCAGCGGTGTGAGGGGTGGGCCGCCGCCAGTACACCGAGCGGACATTCCCCAGGTCGACCCTCCGGGACGCAGTGGCGAGAGTGCCGCTGGTCCCGGTGCTGTCGAAAGTGCCGGACAGGACCACCTCGCGAGGGAAGTCGCCTGGGTCCAGGCGGACGACCGGCACGCGACGCCGGTTCAGTTCAGTGATCACTTGATCCGCGGTCGCGTCGTCCAGCCGCGTGACGACCAGGACAGGCGGCCCGCCTGCGGCCATCAGTCACTGTCCCCGTTCTGATCGCTTCCCTGGTCCGGCGTTCCGTCCAGGCTGGTCTTCGTGCTCGTCTCCTGCGATGTCTCCGAGCGCTTGTGCTTGGCCTCCACCTCCAGCGGAGCACCGTCGGGACCGACCCACACGGGAGCTTGCGTGTGGGGGTCGAGGATGGGGCGGGCAGCGGGAAGAACGACCGCATCCGGGTAGGGCCGCATGCGTCCGATCCCCCAGGGCTCGACCTGCTTCAGTGACGTCGAAGGCTGTTGCATGAGTCTCTCTTCTCTCAGTGATCCAAAGGGTCGCGGGGCTGCGCACACCGGTAAGGGCGGTTCGGGGAGCGGTCCGCTGCGCCGAGAGTCGCCGCGTGCGGTTCCGTGTCGGTAATGGAGTACGCGGTCGAGGCGGGCTCCGCACGGCATGCGTCGGAGACGATGGCCCCCACCAGGCCGAGCCCGACGGCGATGACGCCCAGAAGTCCGGTGCCTGCGGTTACCCCATCGGCTTCCAGCACGCGGTGGCGGACGGTCATTGATCACCGGCCTTGGTCGGGATCTCAGCCCACACCCGCTTGCCCCACGGAAGGAGGTCGGTTCCCCAGCGGTCGGAGAGGGCGTCGACCAGGAAGAGGCCACGGCCGCCGACGGAGTCCGGTCCAGCGATGTGCAATTCGGGCATCCGGCGGGACTTGTCGACCACCGCGATGCGGAGCCGATCAGGGCGCGGCTGCTCGACGATCACTCGAACGCTGTGAGAACGACCGTGGCGGACTGCGTTGGTGGCGATTTCGGAGACGAGCAGTATGCCGGTCTCTGTGGCGTCCTGGTCCATGCCCCACTCCGCGCACGCATCCCGGACTATCTGACGCGCCACCGCGACGGTGGCGGCCTCGCTCGCGACGGTGACGCTCTGTCGCGGGTATTGCCCGTGTCTCACTCGCTCGTTGGTCATGGTCGTCGTCACGCCTTGGTCTGGGCGGCTGGGGAGAAACCCCGCCCGCGGGCGTCAGGAAACGGCCTGCGGGTGAGGTGCCGCCGAGGTGCGCAAGCGGATGCGCTTCCCGGCGACTGTCAGCCAGTCAACGCGTGAAGACGGGGACGAGGAGACTCCAGAAGGTGACTCCGGCACGGAGTCAGCCGGCGATGTCGGCCTACCATCGGTTCCTTCGCTACTCGGGGGAGTTGCACATGAGCCTTCGGTCACCGGAGCCGCGTGAGGTCATCGCCGGGCTGCTCGGAGATGAACGCCTCATCGCCGCATGCACCGCACGGGACATGGGCGCTGTGTTCCGGATGGTCAACGCACGTGGTGTCAGTACACGGCGCATCGCCGCCGCCGTCGACATCACGCAGGGGCGGCTGTACGACTACATGAACGGTAAGAGCCGGGTGGAGAAGCTGACCCTGTTCGAGCAGATCGCCGACGCCTTTCACATCCCCGGCCGTCTGCTGGGGCTGGCTCGACGCTCGTGGGAGCCCGTACCCGCGACCGTCGGGCACGAGCGGGCGGACCGGCCACCGCCCGACGGTGACGACCTGGTGGCGATGGATCACTTCCGCAGCGCGGACCGGCAGACGGGCGGCGGCCGGCTGTACGGGGCGGTCGTCCGACACCTGGCGGACCGAGTGGCGCCCAGACTGGTCGACATCGGCAGCGGTCCACAGGTGTTCGCCGCCGCGTCCGCACTGACCGAGATGGCGGGCTGGATGGCGCACGACTCCGGTCATGACGACCGCGCGGCGAAGCACTTCGCCCGTGCTCTGCCCCTCGCCCGCGCTTCTGGTGACCTCCCGTTGGCCGCGCACGTCGCCGCGAGCACCAGTCACCTCGCCCTTGCGACCGGGGATGCGACCGCGGCTGTCGGCTGGGCACGCACCGGACTCGACCTGGCCGCGCGAGCACCTCGTATTCCCGCGCTGACGGCGCGGCTGCACACCATGCGGGCGCGCGCGTTGGCGGTCGCGTCTCAGCGCACTCCGGCCACCCAAGCGCTGGAGGCCGCGCACCGTCACCTGGAAGCGCCGCCCGCTACCGCGCACCCGTGGCTGAGCCCGTTCGACCGAGCGGCGCTGGCCGGCGAGTCAGCCCTGATCCTGCGTGACCTGGAGCAGTACGACGAAGCGCTGCGGCACGCCGAACAAGCTGTTGCGCTGCGCGAGTCGGGACGGGCACGGTCCCTGGCCCTCAGCCGGATCAGCCTGGTGGAGATCCACGTGCGCCGGAGTGACCTGGATGCCGCAGTGAGCGTGGCCCACGACCTTCTCTGTACAAACCCTACTCTCGGTTCGGTCCGGGTGGTGCGGCAGCTCGACGGCATGCGCCGGCTGCTGGAACCGCACCGGGGGTACCCGCCGGTCCGGGAGTACCTGGTGCGGTTCGATGACGCACGCCGCGCCAGAATGCTCCTGCTGGCTGATCTGATCCCGCCGTCCCCGGGAGGCACCACCGCATGAGGCCCACAGCACCTGATCCCTCCGACGCCGCCGCGTGGAACGCGTACCTCGCGGAGGGCAACGCCAAGCAAGCCCGCAAACGCGTGGCGGCCGACGTACTGCTGCGGGACCCGTCCGGCCGTGTGCTCCTGGTGAACCCCACCTACAAACCGGGATGGGACCTGCCCGGTGGGATGGCGGAGGCCAACGAGCCGCCGGAGGACACGGTGCGCCGCGAGTTGATGGAGGAACTCGGCCTGCGCATCACGCTGCTCGGGCTGCTAATCGTGGACTGGGTGGCCCCGCACGGCCCTTGGGACGACCAGCTCGCGTTCATTTTCGACGGCGGTGTTCTGCAAGCAGACCAGGTCGACCGGCTACGGCCACGAGACGGCGAGTTGTCCGAAGCCGCCTTCGTCCCGGCCGCCGAAGCCGCCGGTCGCCTCCGGGACCGTATCCGACACCGGTTCGAGCACGCCCTGAAGGCACTGGAGACAGGACGACCGCTGTACCTTCACGACGGCGGAGCAGCCATGTGATCGACAGTGCCACACGAGACCTGCCGGTACGCGAGAGCCTTGAGGGGCAGACGAGTCGGGCTGTACGCCGGGTTCTGTGCCGGGGACCCTCGCGGGTCGTCCGGTGACGGCCATCCATCTAGGGCCGGCGTTGCCGCCGGCCTCGTGCGGTCTACCCGCGGACTCGGGCGGGCAGCCCTCGAACGTCCGCGCAGAAACACCGGGGTGTTTCCTTTTGACCTTGCTCCGGGTGGGGTTTACCTAGCTGCCCAGGTCACCCTGGGCACTGGTGGTCTCTTACACCGCCGTTTCACCCTTACCCAGCGCCTGAGCGCTGGGCGGTCTGTTTTCTGTGGCACTGTCCCGCGGGTCACCCCGGGTGGCCGTTAGCCACCACCCTGCCCTGTGGAGCCCGGACGTTCCTCGGGAAGCCCCGTAAGGGAACTCCACGCGGCCGCCCGCCCGGCTCGTCTGCCGTGTGGACCATGATACCGGGCGCACGCCGCCGGTCCGGTCGCGGCGGTCCGGCAGGTCAGGGGGCCGGCGGCGGGAAGGCCCGGTCCAGCGCCTCGAACGCCGCGGTCAGCCGGAGCCGGTGCCCCTCGGCGACATCGTCGACCGGCTCCCCGGCCATCAGCCGGCGTACGGAGGCGGCGCACACCGTGCGGTACGCGGCGACGGCCAGGGCAGCGGTCAGGCGCGGGTCGGGCTCCTCCGGGGCGGTCGCGGCGAGCGCCCCGGCCAGCGCGGCCTCCAGTTCCTCCAGGCCCTCGCGGCCGCGGGCGCGCAGCGCGGGCGAGTCCAGGACGACCTGGCAGAAGTGGCCGAAGTTCTCGCCGACCCCCGACAACGGGTGGCGGCGCTCCAGCAGGTCCAGCCCGAGGCGCAGCAGCGCGGCGAGCGGACGTTCGCCCGGAGCGCGCCCGCGTACCGCCGCGGTGAACGTCTCCACCGCCTCGGGGATCCGGTCGAGGAACAGGTCCTCCTTGCGCGGGAAGTAGTTGAAGACCGTCATCGTCGAAACGTCGGCGGCCCGCGCGACCTCCGCGACGGTCACCTGGTCGAAGCCGCGCCGCTGGAACAGCCCGCTCGCCACGTCCGAGATCCGCTGCCGGGTCTCGCGCTTCTTCCGCTCGCGCAGGGACGGCTCCGCCGGGGGTCTGTTCGTCATGGAAAAACTATAGCAAAACAAAAGTTTTAGTGACTACAGTCAATGGCATGACGACGGATCACATGGAGCACGGGAACGACGCGGCGGCTCGGACCGGCCGCACCGACTACGACGTCGTGGTGGCCGGGGTTGGCCCGGTCGGGCTGTTCCTCGCCTGCGAGCTGCGGCTCGGCGGAGCCCGCACGCTGGTCGTGGAGCGGCTCACCGAGGTGGACGAGACGATCAAGGCGGGCGCGATCAACACCCCGACCGCCGTGGCCCTCTACCGGCGCGGGCTGCTGCCCGAGCTGGCGGCGGTGTGGGAGCAGTCGCTGCGCCGGATACGGGAGTTCATGCGGGCGGGCGGCGCCCCGGGCAACTCGGGGGCCGCTGGTGCCACTGGTGCGCCGGGGGCTCCGGGGGCTCCGGGGGCGCCGGGGGCGCCGGGGGCGCCGGGCTTCCGTACGCCGCCCAAGTTCGCCGGGCACTTCGCCGGGATCATGATGGACGCGGAGCTGTTCGACGACTCCGATCCCGCCTACGCGGACCTCGGCCCGGCCGGGGAGATCGGCCTCGGCGTGCCCCAGGCGGAGCTGGAACGGATCCTGGCCGCACGCGCCGAGCAGCTGGGCGTGGAGATCCGCCGGGGCGTCGAGCTGACCGGCTTCGAGGAGCACGGGAGCGAACCGGCGGAGGACGGGAGCGGGCCGCGCGAGGGGGTCGCCGTGTGGCTCGCGCCGGTCGGCGGCGGAGACGGCCGCCCCGTGTCTCCCGAGCGCGTCCGCGCCTCCTGGCTCGTCGGCTGCGACGGCGGACGCAGCACGGTCCGCAAGCTCGCCGGGTTCGACTTCCCCGGCACCCCGCCGGAGATCACCGGCTACCAGGCGATCGCCGAGCTGACCGGCACGGAGAAGCTCGGCGCCGGCTGGAACACGACCGAGGTCGGCACGTACGTCCACGGGCCGTTCCCCGGCCGGGTGCTCACGGTCGAGTTCGACGGGCCGCCGGCCGACCGGTCCGCGCCCGTCACCGCCGAGGAGCTCCAGGCCAGTCTGCGCCGGGTCTCCGGCGTGCCCGACGTGACGGTGACGAAGGTGCGCTCGGTGACCCGTTTCACCGACAACGCCCGCCAGGCGACCACGTACCGCAAGGGCCGGGTGCTGCTCGCCGGGGACGCCGCCCATGTGCACTCGCCGTTCGGCGGGCAGGGGCTGAACCTCGGCATCGGCGACGCGATGAACCTCGGCTGGAAGCTGGCAGCCGTGGTGCGCGGGTCGGCGGCCGAGGGGCTGCTCGACACGTACACGGCGGAGCGGCATCCGATCGGCGCGTGGGTGCTGGACTGGACGCGGGCGCAGATCGCCGTCATGCGGCCGGACCGGCACGCGCGCGCCCTGCGCCGGATCGTGACCGACCTGGCGCTGACGACGACCGGCACCACGTATCTCGTGAAGCAGATCTCCGGCGTCTGGCAGCGCTACGACCTGCCCGGCGACCATCCGCTGGTCGGCGCGAGCGCGCCCGACCTGGAGCTCGGCGACGGCACCCGGCTGGGCGACCGGCTGCACGGCGGCCGGGGTCTGCTGCTCGACCTCGCCGGGAACCCGGAGGTGCGGGGCCTCGCGGACGGGTACGGCGACCGTCTCGACGTCCTCACCGCCCGCTGCCCCGGCCGCCCGGACCTCGCCGCGCTGCTGGTCCGCCCGGACGGCTTCGTGTGCTGGGCTGCGGACACGGAACCGGCCATGCCCGGCGTCGACCCGCTGCCGCAGGCCCTGGAGCGCTGGTTCGGCACGCCGGTCCGCCCCGCCTGAGCACCCCGGCCCCGGCACACGACACGGGCCGGGCGCTCAGACTCCGAGTTCTCAGATGAAGTCCGCTGTGTCCAGGTCGAAGGCGAAGGGTTCGGGCAGCGGCAGCGGGTCGCCGAAGGAGCGCTTCAGCGACCGGAGGTAATCGTCCCTCTCCGGCTCGTTGAACAGGGTCACCATGGCCGTCTCGCGGTCCACCAGGAGGTAGAGCGGGATGCCTTCGCGGGCGTAGCAGCGGCGTTTGGTCTCCCGGTCGGCCTCCGGCTTGGTGGAGGTCACCTCCAGCACCATGGCCACACCGGCGCAGGGCATCCACGACTCCGCCGCAGCGAAGAGATCGAGTCCCAGGGGACCGAACGTGACGTCCGGGATCACGTGGTTCTTCGGGCACGCACCACCGCTCGCCAGCCTCAGTCCCTTGTTGCCCGAGAAGTCCATGTCGGTCCGGGAGCGCTTGATCACCTGCCTGACCACCCGGCTGATGTACTTCTCGTGGTCCCCGTCCGGCGGCGGTGTCACGACGATCTCCCCCTCGATCAGCTCCGCGCGGAAGCCTTCCGGAGTGCGCAGTGCGAGGAAGCCCTCCAGCAGGACCTCTTCCTGCGGGAGCGGCTCATGGGCCATGGCGGTCATGTCACGCCCCTCCTTCGGTCGCTCGCCAGACTCGGACATCCCAAGATCACCTGTCCATGAGATCGGGAACCGTTCCCTCGATCGTGGCACACCGCTCCCGGCCCCGACGGGCGGTGCGGACGGGGTGTCCACGGGTCTGTCCACGGGTTTGTCCACGGGTCTGTCCACGGGTTGGAGGAGGGCGGTCGGGTGGGGCGGGTGGTCAGTACGCTGGCGCGGAACGCCGACGAAGGAGAGACCCCGTGCTTGTGCTGCTGCCCCCGTCCGAAGGCAAGGCCGCCGCCGGCGGTGACGCCCCGCTGACGCTGGAGTCGCTGTCGCTGCCGGGGCTGACCGCCGCCCGCGAGGCCGTGCTCGGCGAACTGGTCGAGCTGTGCCAGGGCGACGAGGGCAAGGCCCGCGAGGTGCTCGGACTGAGCGAGGGGCTGCGCGGCGAGGTCGCCAAGAACGCGGGGCTGCGCACCGCCGGGACGCGGCCCGCCGGGGAGGTGTACACCGGCGTGCTCTACGACGCCCTCGGCCTCGGCTCCCTCGATCCGGCCGCCGGGCGGCGCGCGGCGGGTTCGCTGCTGGTCTTCTCCGGGCTGTGGGGCGCGGTGCGGGTGGGCGACCGGATTCCCTCCTACCGGTGCTCGATGGGGGTGAAGCTGCCGGGACTCGGTGCGCTGGGCCCGTACTGGCGTACGCCGATGGCCGCCGTGCTGCCCGAGGCCGCCGGGGACGGGCTGGTGCTGGACCTGCGCTCGGCGGCGTACGCGGCGGCGTGGAAGCCGAAGGGCGAGGTGGCGGAGCGGACGGCGACCGTACGGGTGCTGCACGCGCCCACCCGGAAGGTGGTCAGCCACTTCAACAAGGCGACGAAGGGGCGGCTGGTGCGCAGTCTGCTCACCGAGGGGGTGACCCCGGAGGGGCCCGCCGAGCTCGTGGAGGCGCTGCGCGACCTCGGGTACGTGGTGGAGGCGGAGCCGCCGGCGCGGGCGGGGAAGGCGTGGGGGCTGGACGTGCTGGTGACGGACGTGCACTGAGCCCCGCCCCCCATAGACTCGTTGCAGCATGCGCAACGTGCTTTGCGCATGCTGTGTGACGTCGGGAGGATGTGGCCATGCCGTCCACTCCCCCGCCTTCCGCCGTGCCGCCCGCCTCCGTGCTGGACCTCGCTCCCGTCGTGCCCGTGGTCGTCCTCGACGACGTCGCCCTCGCCGTGCCGCTGGCGCGCGCGCTGGTGGCCGGCGGGCTGCCCGCGATCGAGGTGACCCTGCGCACGCCCGCCGCGCCGGAGGTCATCCGGGCGATCGCCGCCGAGGTGCCGGAGGCGGTGGTGGGCGCGGGGACGGTCCTCACCCCGGCGCAGGTGACGCGTTCGGTGTCCGACGGGGCGCGGTTCCTGGTCAGCCCCGGCTGGACGGACGCCCTGCTGACCGCCATGACGGAGTCCGGGATGCCGTTCCTGCCCGGGGTCTCGACCGTGTCGGAGGTCGTGGCGCTGCTGGAGCGCGGGGTGCGGGAGATGAAGTTCTTCCCGGCGCAGGCGGCCGGCGGCACCGCCTACCTCACGTCGCTCGCCGCGCCGCTGCCGCAGGCCCGGTTCTGCCCCACCGGGGGCATCGGACCGGACACCGCGCCCGCGTACCTCGCCCTGCCCAACGTCGGTTGCGTCGGCGGGAGTTGGATGGTCCCGGCGGACGCGCTCGCCGCCCGCGACTGGCCCCGGATCGAACGGCTGGCCCGGGAGGCGGCGGCCCTGCGCCGAAACCTCAGCGCAGGTGGGAGGTGTCGTTGAAGAGCCGTACGCTCGCGTTGCCGTCCGCGTAGTACGCCACCGCCGACAGCGAGGCCGCCGACAGCTCCATGCGGAACAGCGACTCCAGCGGGGCGCCGAGCGCCAGGCGGACCAGCATCTTGATCGGTGTGACGTGCGTGACCAGCAGGACCGTACGGCCGGCGTACGCCGCGACCAGCTTGTCGCGGGTGGCGGCGATCCGGGTCGCGGTCGTCGCGAAGCTCTCGCCGCCGCCGGTCGGGCGGGCCTCGGGCGAGGCGAGCCAGGTGTTCAGGTCGTCCGGGTACCGCTCGCTCACCTCGGCGAAGGTGAGCCCCTCCCAGGCGCCGAAGTCGGTCTCGCGCAGCCCGTCCTCGACCGTGACGTCCAGCCCGAGGCGGGCGGCGACGATCCCGGCGGTCTCGCGGGTGCGGGCCAGTGGGGAGGCGACGACGGCCTGGACGGTGCCGCGCCGGGCGAGCGCCGCGGCGACCCGCTCGGCCTGCTCGCGCCCGATGGCCGAGAGCGAGGGATCGCTGCCGCCGCTTCCGGAGAACCGCTTCTGCGGGGTCAGCGGCGTCTCGCCGTGCCGCAGCAGGACGAGCGTGGCCGGCGCGCCGAGGTCGGCGGGGGCCCACCCGGGCGTGGCCACGGCGCGCGCGGCCCGCGCGTCGGCGTCCGCCTTCGCTCCGGCGGTCTCGGTCCCGGTCGTCTCGGTCCCGGTCGTCTCGGTCCCGGCGGTCTCGGTCCCGGCGGTCTCGGTCCCGGTCGTCTCGGCACCCTCGGCGGCGGTCGGGTGCGCGGTGACGTCCGTGTCCTCGGCGGCCTCGGCGGCCTCGGCCGCCGCATCGGGGGCGGCGGCGTCCCGCGCCGCCGTGTCCCGTACGCCCGTGTCCCGCACGCCCGCGTCCCGTACGCCCGCGTCCAGTGCCGCCGTCGAAGCCGCGGGCGACCACCGCTCGCCGCGCGCGCCCGCGTCCATCGCCTCGTTCGCCAGGCGGTCGGCGTGCTTGTTGCGCTCGCGCGGGATCCACTCGTAGGTGACCTGATCGGGCGGGAAGACGCGGGCCGCCGTCGTGGCGAGGGGCTTCAGGTCGGGGTGCTTGATCTTCCAGCGGCCCGACATCTGCTCGACCACGAGCTTGGAGTCCATCCGCACGTGCACCCGCGCCCCGGGGTCCAGCGCGTGCGCGGCGCGCAGGCCGGCCAGCAGGCCGCGGTACTCGGCGACGTTGTTGGTGACCGTGCCCAGGTACTCCGCCGCCTCCGCGAGCGCCTCGCCCGACGCCGGGTCGAGCACGACCGCGCCGTAGCCGGCGGGCCCGGGGTTGCCCCGTGACCCGCCGTCGGCCTCCACGACGAACTCCCGCGGCCCGGATTCCGGCACCACGCGTCCTGCGGCGGCCGCCGGGTCCGTGGCCGCCGTGGCCTCCGTGGCCCCCGTGGCCGGCTCGCGGTCGTCGGACGACGCCGTCACGCCCTTCCGCCCCCTTACAGGCCGGACTCGGCGGTGCGCACCAGGATGCGGCGGCAGTTCTCGCAGCGCACCACCGTGTCGGGCGCGGCCGAGCGGACCTCGTTCAGCTCGGTGATGGCGAGTTCCTGGCGGCAGCCCTGGCAGGTGCGCTGGTACAGCTTGGCCGCGCCGATGCCGCCCTGCTGCTGGCGCAGCTTGTCGTACAGCTTGAGCAGGTCGGCGGGGACGGCGGCCGCGACGACCTCGCGCTCCTTGGTGACCGAGGCGGCCTCGCCGTCGATCTCCTGGAAGGCGGCGTCCCGGCGGGCGGCGGCGTCGTCGGTCCTGGACTGCACGGAGGACACTCGCTCGGTCAGCTCGGCGACCCGCTCCTGCGCGGACTCGCGGCGCTCCATGACCTCCAGGACGACGTCCTCCAGGTCGCCCTGGCGCTTGGCGAGCGAGGTGATCTCGTGCTGGAGGCCCGCGAGGTCCTTCGGGGAGGTGACCGCGCCGGAGTCCAGGCGCTGCTGGTCGCGGGCGGCGCGGCTGCGCACCTGGTCCACGTCCTGCTCGGCCTTGGTCTGCTCGCGGGCGCAGTCGCTCTCCTCGGTCTGCGCGGCCACGAGCAGGTCGCGCAGCTGCGTGAGGTCCTTGGTCAGCGACTCGATCTCGGCGTGCTCGGGCAGCGACCTGCGCTTGTGCGCGAGCTGCTGGAGGCGGACGTCGAGGGCCTGGACGTCGAGAAGTCGGATCTGGTCGGCGGGCGCGGCGTTCAGTTGGGGGCTCCCATTAGTTGTCGGTGGTGGCGGTGGACGCCGCGTGGGCGGTCCAGGGGTCGGTGACCGTCTTGGACACGTGGACCCTCAGGTCCCATCCGTGCCGGTCGGAGATCTCGTCGAGCTGGCTCGCGGCCAGCTCGCACCAGGGCCACTCGGTGGCCCAGTGCGCCGCGTCGAGCAGCGCGAGGGGACTGTGGGCGCGGGCCTCGGAGGCCGGGTGGTGGCGCAGGTCCGCGGTGAGGAAGGCGTCGACGCCCGCGGCCCGTACGGCGTCGAAGAGGCTGTCGCCGGAGCCGCCGCTGACGGCGACCGTGCGGACCGTCGCCCCGGGGTCGCCGGCCACCCGGATGCCCTGCGCGGTGGCGGGCAGCCGCTCGGCGGCGCGGGCGGCCAGTTCGCGGACGGTCAGCGGGTGGTCCAGCTCGCACACCCGGCCGAGGCCGCGGCGGCCTTCCGGGTCGGTGGGGTCGGGCACCAGGGGGCGTACGACCCTGAGGTCCAGCGCGCCGGCCAGCGCGTCGCTGACGCCCGGGTCGGCGGTGTCCGCGTTGGTGTGGGCGACGTGCAGGGCGATGTCGTGCTTGATCAGCGTGTGCACCGCGCGGCCCTTGAAGGTGGACGCGGCCACCGTCGTCGTGCCGCGCAGGTAGAGCGGGTGGTGGGTGACGAGCAGGTCGGCGCCCAGCTTCACCGCCTCGTCGACGATCTCCCGCACCGGGTCGACGGCGAACAGGACGCGGGCGATCTCCTGGTCGGGGTCGCCCACGACGGTGCCGACCGCGTCCCAGGACTCGGCCCGCTCGGCGGGCCACAGGTTCTCCAGCGCGGCGATGACTTCTGACAGACGGGGCACGGGTGCAAGGCTACCTGGGTGTTCGCCCCGGCAGAACCGGTGCCGGGGAGGCGGCCGGAACGGTGCGGGGCGGGTGCGGTGCGGACGGCCGGAACGGTGCGGGGCGGCTCCGGTGCGGACGGCCGGAACGGTGCGGGGCGCTTCGGCGGGGACGGAGCGGCACGGTGCCAGGCGCCTGGGCGGGGGGCGGCGGGGGCCGCCGCGGTCGCGGTCGCCCGCGGCCAGCACAAACGTTCCGCTTTTCTCAGCAGAATCGTTCCTGGGCCACCCTTATGTGTGAAGCCTCCGCCCGCCGGAGCGCCGCTTGTGCGGACGAAAACTAGCGTCCTCACAGGAGGTGACCACGCGATGACAGTCTGTGCCTCTCCGGGGGTCTCGGTCACACGTGAACAGAAGGGCGCCGCACCGCCGGCGGCCGCGGCGGCCGACAAGGACGGCGGTCCGCCGGCGCCCGGCTGCGCCATCACGGCGGACGGCGCCTACGCCGCCCGGCTCGCGCGCGGCGGCGGCTCCTGGTACCCGGAGCGCTGGACCCTGGACGGCCCGGAGCCGTACGCGGTGCCGCTGCCCGGCGACCAGGGCGAGGAGCCCGGCACCGAGGTGCAGCCGATGAGCGACGGCCGGGTCCTGATCCGGCGGCTGGTGGCCGGCCGGAACACGTTCTCGCTGCTCTACCCGACCGGTCCGGGCACCGGTGAACTGCCGCTGGGCGCGGTCGAGTGCCCGGACGGCACCCGGCTGCGGCTGCTGCCCCCGGCGCCCGGCGGCGAGCGGGCGTACGCGCTGGCGGTGGGCTCGCGTTCGTCGGCGGTGTGGCTGGTGGCGGGCGGTCCGTTCGGGCCCGAGCTGCTGGCGGAGGTGGAGGGGCACTGCTCGGGCGGGGTCTGGCTGGACCGCGCCGGGCGGCTGCTGGCGCTGGACCGGCGCACCACGGGGCGCACCAAGACGGTCGTGGTGGACCTGGGCCGCGGGGGCGCGGTCTCGCCGCTGTTGCAGATCGCTCCGCACAGCGACGACCGGCTGCTGCTGGCCGACCTGGACAGCGGGCTGCTGCTGATCCGCTCGGACGCGGCCGCGCCCGGGCAGTACCGGCTGGGCTGGGGGGTGCTCGGCAGCACGCTGCCGGTGCGGTTCCCGCAGTGCCTGCGGCTGCCGGACTGCACGGTGACGCCGTTCGCGATCCAGCCAGGGCAGGTGCTGACCCCCGAGCAGTGCGCGGTGGCGCTGCGCTGCGACGGCGCGTACGGCAGCTGGGTGGGCGTGTGGCGCCCCGCCGACCGGCGGGTACGGCACCTGCCCGCGCCCGAGGGGTGGCTGACCGGCGCCGGACTGTGGACCGCGGAGGGCGTGCTGCGGCTGCCGTACGCGACGCGGGCGGTGCCGTGCGGGGTGGCCCGGTGGCCCGGACCGGCGCGCCCGCAGGGCGCGCCCGGCGCGCACCTGGCACTGCCGCCGGGACCGTCCGCGGCGACGGGGCCCTCCTCGGCCTCGGCGACGCAGGGACCGCCTCCCGTGACGGGACCGCCTCCGGTGCCGGGCGCGTTCCCGGTGCCGGGGCCGTCCCTGGTGGCGGGAGCCTCCCTGGTGGCGGGATCGTCCCCGGTGGCGGGATCGTCCCCGGTGGCGGGGCCCGCTGTCGGGGAGACGGCGCAGGGCGCGGGGCGCGGGGCGGCGCTCGGTACGGGACGCGACGCGGCGCTCGGCGCGGTGCCGGGTGGGGGGCGCGGGACGGCGCTCGGCAGACCGGGCGGCACACGCCTCGGCGCACTGCGGCGCGCGACGCCGACCGCGCCGAACGGCACGGTCCCGGGCCCCCGGGACTCGCTCACCGCGCCCCAGGGCACCGTGCGGGACCCCTCGGGCGGCACCCCCATGGGGTCCGCTGCGCCGAGCACCCCGGGCGCGCCCCATGGCTACGGCGCACTCGACCGCGCCGGCGCACCCAACGGGTTCGGCGTGCTTGGTGGCTCCGGTGCCGTCAACGGACTCGGCGCGCCCAACGACCCGGCTGCGCCCGACAGTTCCGACGCACCCCACCATCCCGGCACACCCGGCGGCCCCGGCGCACCCGGCACACCCGGCGGCCTCGGCGGCCCCGGCGGCCCCGGCGGCCCCGGCGGCCCCGGCGCACCGAGTAGACCCACCGCACCCAGCGACCCTGGCGCACCCAGCGGTCCTGGCGCGTACGGCGGTCCTGGCGCGTACGGCGGCCCCGGCGCGTACGGCGGTTCCAGTGCGGTCGGGAACTCCGACGCGTCCGGCGGCACGACCGCGACCGACAGCGCCGGTGCGCTGAGCGCTGCCCGCGCGTCCGACAGCGTCAGCGCGCCCGACAGCGTCGGCGCACCCGCTGCACCCGCTGCACCTGATGCGTCCAGTGCGCCGCTCCCGTCGCTCGAACCGGGCGCACTCCCTGCGGCGGGCGCCACGGGCGCACCTCGCACCACCGGGGTGGCCGACGTGCGCTTCGCGCCGTGCACACCCGGCGCACCCGATACCCCGGCCGACCCACTCTCCACGCCCCCCGCACCTCCCACCCCCGGCGCGACGGCCACGGTGCACGCGCCGCTCGCACTCCTCGCGCCGCTCACTCCGCTCCTGCCCCGCACACCTTCCGCCGCCCCCGCACCCGTGGACCCGGCCACCCCCGATCCCACCGGTGCCCAGCCCGATCCCGGCCCCGCCTCCACCCACTCCCCCGGTACCGGGGACACACCTCACTCCCCGGAGGCGGAGGGCGCCGAGGGGCCCGCGGAACGGCCCGTCACCTTGCGACAAGCCGCTCTCACCGGGCGGATGACGGGTCACACGACGGGGCACATGGCAGTGAGGTAACGAAGTCGTGCCGGTTGGCGTGGCCGTCTGGATTCGACCCGAGGTGTGCCGGTTAGACTCGCCCGGCTGTACGAAAGATCATGTTGACGGGGTGAGTTCTTCGATGAGCGACGCCAGTACGACCGAGCCGCTGACCGCCGGCGCCCAGCAGGACCCGGGCCACGGCAAGCACCGCGGACCGGTCTCCTCCCAGGAAGGCGAGACGGCCCCCAGCGGCCGTCACCGCAAGCCGGCCCAGGAGCGGACCGAAATGGCCGCCTGACGGCACTGCGCACGCCGAACGGCCCCGCCCTCCACTCGGAGGGCGGGGCCGTTCGGTGTTCTGGTGCTGAGGGAGCGCTACCGGGGCGCGACCGTTCAGGAGTGCTCCACCACCGCGTCGGCCAGCACCGGCGCGTCGTCGCGTTCCACGGCGCTCACCGCCACCCGCACCGCACCCCCACCTGCACCCCCATCCTCGCTCCGCCACATCCGCACCCGCAGCGTCTCGCCCGGGTACACCACCGAGGCGAAGCGCGCGCCGTAGGACCGTACGCGGGTGACGTCGCCGTCGAGCAGCGTGTCCACGACCGCCTTGAGCGCGATGCCGTAGGTGCACAGGCCGTGCAGGACGGGGCGGTCGAAGCCGGCTGTCCGGGCGAAGGCGGGGTCGGCGTGCAGCGGGTTGC
This sequence comes from Streptomyces similanensis, assembly GCF_039543625.1. Classification (NCBI taxonomy): domain Bacteria; kingdom Bacillati; phylum Actinomycetota; class Actinomycetes; order Kitasatosporales; family Streptomycetaceae; genus Streptomyces; species Streptomyces similanensis. Next base: position 31,245 of record NZ_BAABKC010000012.1, read on the forward strand.
GGTCGCCGGTGAGGCGGTACAGCAGCGCCTGGTCCGCCCGGACCGGCCGCTCGACCGTGCGGTCCGGCGGGCCGGCGGGCGGCGCGGGGCGTGCGGAGGGGCCGCGGTCGCCGCCCCAGCCGCCCGAGCCGCGGACGAAGACCCGCGCCTCCTCGCTCCACAGCGGGCCGTCGGCGTCGGCGGCCTCGGTGCGCAGGACGAGCAGGGCCGCCCCGCCCTTGTCGTACACGGCGGTGACGCGGTCGGTCGCCGTCGCCGTGCCGCGTACCGGGAGCGGACGGTGCACGGTCAATGTCTGGCCGCCGTGCAGCACGCGGGCGAGGTCGACGTCGACGCCGGGCGTCGACAGGACGCGGATCACGCCCGGTTCGCCGCCGCCCGCGACGGTGGCGAAGCTCGGCAGCACGTGCAGGACGTTCTCCAGGGTGTAGCGCAGTTCGCGGGGGTCGGTGTCGGGGACGCCCGCGCCGAGGGCGAGGTGGTAGAGCTGTACGTCCTCGGGCGCCCAGGAGATCTCGCGGGTGCGGGGTGCGGCCGCGCGGGCTGCGGCTTCGTCGATCGGCATGCCTCTCCTGAGATGTCCCGGCCGGCCGGGACATTTGTCCCGGCCGAGTCCGTACAACAGCATCTGTCCGCGTCCGGCGCGTCTCCGTAGCGTCGTAGACATGACAGCAGACAGCGTCGCAGGCATGGCGGCGGACGGGGTGGCCGGCGGTGGACGGGCCGCGCGGGCGGTGTCCTTCACGGGGGCGGTCAAGAGCTACGGCGCCGTACGCGCCGTGGCCGGGATGGATCTGGAGATAGGGCGGGGCGAGACGGTCGCGCTGCTGGGGCGCAACGGCGCCGGCAAGTCCACCGCGATCTCGCTGCTGCTCGGGCTGGCCGAGCCCGACGCGGGCACGGTGGAGCTGTTCGGCGGGCCGTCCGAGCGGGCGGTGCGCGCCGGTCTGGTCGGGGCGATGCTCCAGGAGGCGCGGGCGGTGACCCGGGTGACGGTGCGCGAGCTGGTCGCCTTCGTGGCCGGCCGCTACCCGGACCCGTTGCCGCTCGCCGAGGTGCTGGAGCTGGCCGGGATCGGCGAGCTGGCCGGGCGGCGGGTGGACCGGCTCTCCGGCGGCCAGACGCAACGGGTGCGGTTCGCGGTGGCGCTCGCCGGCAATCCGTCGCTGCTGGTGCTGGACGAGCCGACGGCGGCGCTGGACGTGGAGGCGCGCCGCGCGTTCTGGGAGTCGATGCGGGCGTACGCGCGCGGTGGCCGCACGGTGCTGTTCTCCACGCACTACCTGGAGGAGGCCGACGTCCACGCCGACCGGATCGTCGTCCTGGACCGGGGCCGGATCGTCGCGGACGGCACGGGCGAGCGGCTGCGGCACTCGGCGGGCGGCGCCCTGGTCGCCTTCGACCTGGCCGGGCGCGGCACCGCGGGGCTGGAACTGCTGCCGGGCGTGCGCTCGGTGGAGGTGCGCGGCGACCGGGCGCGGCTGCGCACCGACGACTCGGACGCCACCGTCATCGCGCTGGCCGGACTCGGCGCGATACGCGGCCTGGAGGTGGCTCCGGCCTCCCTGGACGACGCCTTCCTGGCCCTGACCACCGGCCCGACGGCACACGCCACCGGCCCGACGGCACACGCCACCGGCCCGACGGCACACGCCACCGGCCCGACGGCACAGACCACCGACCCGGCGGCACGTGAAGGAGAGACGGTCTGATGTGGGACTACCTGCGGCTGGAAGTGCGCCGCACCCTGCGGGACACCGGGTTCGTGATCGGCGGCATCGCGATGCCGGTGCTGATGTACCTGCTGTTCACGAACATCGGCGACGACGACGGTTCCTGGCGGACCGCGTCCATGGTCGGCATGGCCGCCTACGGGGCGGTCGGCTCCGCGCTCAACACCGGCGGCGGGGTCGCCGAGGACCGGTCGCTGGGCTGGCTGCGGCAGCTGCGGGCGACCCCGATGACCTCGCGCCAGGTGGTGATCGGCCGGGCGCTGACCGGTGCGGTGACCGTGCTGCCGGCGATCTGCGCGGTGCTGCTGGCGGGCGGTCTGGTCAACGGCGTACGGCTGGCGGCGTGGCAGTGGGCGGCGACGGCGCTGCTGCTGTGGCTCGCCTCGATCCCCTTCACCCTGCTCGGCCTGGGCAACGGCTACGGGCTGACCGCGCAGACCACGGGCGTGGTGAACATGGTGTGCAACCTGGGTCTCGCGGTGCTGGGCGGCCTGTGGTTCCCGGTCGCGCTCTTCCCGCACTGGCTGCGCGCGGTGTCGGCGTACACGCCCACCAACCGCGTGTCCCAGCTCGGGGTGGCGGTCGCCGGGGGGCACGCGCCGACGGCGGGGGCGGTGGCGGTGCTGACGGTGTGGCTGCTGGCGTTCGGTTCGTACGCTGTCCTGGCGTACCGCCGCAACGCCGGGAGCATCTGAGCGCGGGCATTCGATCGGGGGACCATGAAGGGCACGGACACGGACATGGCAGGCTGGCGAGGAGTGCGGTGCCGGATACGGCGGGTCCGGCTCGCCCGGGCGGCGTGGAAAGAGGACATGCGCCGTTTCAAGGCCGAGCAGAAGGCGGCCCGCAAGGACGGGCGGGCGCCGGAGCACCCCGGACCGCCGCCCACCGGTTTCACCCTGCTGCCCTGGCTGCTGATGGGGATGGGCTCCCTGTCCAACGTCCTCAAGGGCGAGACGCCGAACCCCTGGATCGGCGGCGCGGGCCTGCTCGTCTTCAACTCGCTGTACGTGTACGTCGTCTTCCGCGCCTTCGACAAGGAGCTGCGCGAGGCCCGCTCCACCCGGGCGGCGGTGGTGCTGATGGGCGTCCTCACCACCGCCCTCGCTCTCGGCTACGGCGGCAACTGGCTGCTGTTCTTCCCGCTGCTCGGGCTGGCGACCGGCGCGATCGTGCGCGGCCGCACCTGGCTGGGGCAGGCCGGACTGGGGCTCACCGCGCTCGCCGGTGCGGTGTCGGCATACCGCGAGGGCTGGAACGGCATCAACATCGCCTACGCCACCTTCCTGTCCACCATGGTGACCGCCGCGATCCTGGGCCTGAGCGAGGCGGTGCGGGAACTGCGCGCCGCCCGTGAGGAGCTGGCCCGGCGGGCGGTGGAGGAGGAGCGCATGCGCTTCTCCCGCGACCTGCACGACCTGCTCGGGCACACGCTGTCGGTGATCGTGGTCAAGTCGGAGGCGGCGCGGCGGCTGGCGGCGCGGGACATGGACGCGGCGCTCGGGCAGATCACCGACATCGAGTCGGTGGGCCGGCAGGCGCTCACCGAGATCCGCGAGGCGGTCACCGGCTACCGCGAGGGCAGCCTGAGCACGGAGCTGGACCGGGCCCGCTCGGCGCTGACCGCCGCCGGCATCGAGCCGGTGGTGCGCCGCTCGGGGCCGCCGCTGACCCCGCAGACCGAGGCGCTGCTCGGCTGGGTGGTGCGCGAGGCGGTGACCAACGCGGTGCGGCACAGCGGCGCGGCACGCTGCGAGATCACCGTGGCGGGTGCGGCCGAGCGGGTCCGGCTGACCGTGTCCGACGACGGTCGCGGCGCGGCGGCCCGGCCGCCGGCGCCGGGCGTCGGCGGCACCGGTCTGAAGGGCCTGACCGAGCGCCTCGCCACGGCGGGCGGCTCGCTGACCGCCGCTCCCGCCCTCCGCGGCGGCTTCACGGTCACCGCCGAGCTCCCCAGGGACCCGGAGGAGCTGACGGCGGCGGCACTGGCCGCGCCGGTGACGGCTGCCCCGGCGGCCGGCGAGCGGTGACCCGCCGCCGCGGGCGGGCGGCGCGGCCCCCGCACCGCCCGCCCGGCCCGCCCGTCCCGCCCGTCCCGACCCGCCCGCCCGTCCCGACCCGCGCCCCGTCAAGGCCCTTGGCCCGCCCTACCCTTGGCCCGTGAACGAGATGCCACAGGAGGACGGGGCCGCGCGCCGTACGCGCGTCCTCCTCGCCGAGGACCAGGGCATGATGCGGGGCGCGCTCGCGCTGCTGCTGGGCATGGAGGAGGACCTGGAGGTCGTCGCGCAGGTGTCGCGGGGCGACGCGATCGTGGACGCGGTGCTGGCGCACCGGCCCGACGTGGCGCTGCTGGACATCGAGCTGCCGGGGATGACGGGGCTGGACGCCGCCGCCGCGCTGCGCGGGCGGGCGCCCGGGTGCCGGGTGCTCATCCTGACCACCTTCGGCCGGCCCGGCTATCTGCGCCGGGCGATGGAGGCGGGCGCGGCCGGGTTCCTGGTCAAGGACGGCCCGGTGGAGGAGCTGGCCTCGGCGATCCGCCGGGTGCTGGCCGGTGAGACGGTGGTCGATCCGGCGCTCGCGGCGGCGGCCCTGAGCGCCGGCCCGAGCCCGCTCACCGCCCGGGAGTGCGATGTGCTGAGCGCCTCGGCCGACGGCGCGACGGTCGCCGACGTCGCCGCCCGGCTGCACCTGTCGGAGTCCACGGTCCGCAACTACCTGTCCGCCGCGATCGGCAAGACCGGCACCCGCAACCGCACCGAGGCGCTGCGCGAGGCCCGGCAGCGGGGCTGGCTGTGACGCGCCGGGCCGCGCCGGACCGGGGCCCCTCGTGCGGATCAGGCCGGGCTCACACCTGACGTACCGCGAGCACCGCCGCCGGTTCGCCGCGTTCGCGGGCGTCCCGGCGGGCCAGTCCGGCCGAGGCGCCCGTGCCGGCGATCCGGCCGCCGTCGGCGCAGGCGATCCAGGCGCCCTCGGGCAGGTCGCCGGGCGCGGTGAGGGCGAGCGCGGCGACCAGCGCCGGGTACGGGTCCTGGTCGCGTCCGCGCGGCGCCGGCCGGGGGGCGCCGGCCCGCCACTCGGCGGTGCTCCGCTCGCCGCCGGTACGCCGTGACCACACCAGGTGCTGCGCCACGATGAGCGGTCCCAGCGCGGTGAGCAGCGGGAAGCCCGCCGTCAGCGCGTCCAGCGCGAACAGGACGCTGACCGCGCTGGTGACGGCGACGCCGACGGCCGCCGCGAGCAGCGCCGCCGTCCGGCCGTACGCCTTCGCCGCGACCAGCGGGAACAGGACGAGCAGCAGCAGGTCGCCCAGGCCGACGCCAACCGGGTGGGCGCCGCCGGTGAGGGCGAGCAGCGGGGCGAACGGCCGGCCGCGCACCTGGTCGAAGAAGTCGGCGGTGACGTGGGTGAGGGTGGTGGCGGCCAGGTCGTAGCAGGTCAGTACGGCGGCCAGGGCGGCGACCTGGGCCGAGCGCATGCCGCTCTGGGTCCAGAGGTTGGCCACGCCCACCACCGCCACGGCCAGCAGCACGCCGGTCCCGGCGCGCACCGCGAGCGCCGCGTCGCCGAAGGACGCGCCCGCCGTCGCCCCGGTCGCCGCGAGCGCGAGGCACCAGGCCCAGCGGCCGCCGCACAGGGGCGCCAGGGTGAACTGGACGGCCGTGCAGAGCACCAGGCCGAACAGCGCGGCCACCCAGGCGCCGGGCAGGCGGGCGTACAGCAGCGGGGCCAGGACGACGCCCGTGCAGAGCACGGCGACGTCGGCCGGGGTGTAGACGCCGACGGGCGGACGGGGCATGTCGACCCGGGCGAGATAGCCGGCGGCCAGCGCCATGATCAGCGCCACGCAGCAGCTCAGCGCCACCAGCGCGATGCCGTTCACGACCGGCTCCCCTCCTCCAGCGCGACGCCGTTCACGACCCGCTCCCCTCCTGGTCGGTCGCCGGGCGCGCGGTCGCGGCCACGACGGGTCTGCGGGTGTCGGGGGCGGGGTCCGGCGGTGCGGCCGGTGGTGCGGGCGCCGTCTCGAAGCTGTGTTCGCGCAGGTCGGCGCGGAGGGGGGCGGTGGGCGGCAGGGCGGCGCGGTCGTCGTGCAGGACGAGTCCGGTCAGCGGCAGGCCGGCCGCGGCGATCCGGTCCTCAAGGCGGGCGCGCAGCGCGCGGGCGGGCAGCGCGGCGACGAGCAGGTGCAGCAGCGCGCCGCCGTCGGGCCGTTCGGTGAGCGCGTAGCGGGCCGGCAGCGGCACCTCGGGCTCGGCCTCGACGAGGTCGAGCAGGTCGCGGGTGGTGACGGCGGCGCTGAGCGGGCCGTTCCAGCGGCCCAGGATCTCGCTGGTGGCGGGCAGGTGGGCCAGCTCGCAGCCGGGCGCGGCGGCGGGCAGGCGGACCAGGTCGCCGGTGGCGTAGCGCAGCAGCAGCGTGCACTCGCGGTAGGGGACGTAGGGGGTGTGCACGACGACTCCGGTGCCGCCGGGCGGGGTCGGCTCCCAGGTGCGCGGGTCGAGCACCTCCAGGTGGCCGAACTCGGTGGTGTGGTGCAGGTGCCCCTGGTCGCACGGGGTGCCGCCGGAGGGCAGGGTCTCGGTCATCAGGTACGAGGTGGTCACCCGGGCCCCGAAGACCGCCTCGGCGCGTTCGCGCAGCGGGCGGGAGAGGACTTCGCCGCCCACGCCGATGCTCGTCAGGCCGAAGTCGCCGGGCCGCCAGCCGTCGCGTTCGGCGCGGTGCACCAGGGCGGCGAGGTAGGAGGCGGCGGTGCTGAGGTGGGTGATCTGCGGCGCCTTGCCGGGCAGGCCGAGCGGCGCGGCGAGCCGGTCCATGGCGAGCGCGGGTTCCAGGGTGCCGAACTGGACGAAGGAGGCGCCCACGCGGGTGGTCGACTCCTCGGCGTTGAGCAGCGGGAGGGTGGCCCGGGAGCAGCCGGCGTAGGCGAGGGTGTGGTGGGGGCGCATGCCCATGCCGAGGACGGCCGAGATGGTGCTGAGGGCGAGGGTGGTGTCGAGTTCGGCGCGGGAGTACCAGACCGCGGTGGGGGTGCCGCTGGTGCCCGTGGTGAGGGCCATGAGGGCGGGCCGGGCGGCGGCGGAGACGAAGGCGCCGGGCAGGCCGCGCAGGGCCGTCTTCGGGGTGACGGGCACCTGGGCCCAGGTGCCGTCCTCGGGGTCGAGCGTGTCGGGGTCGAGGCCGAGGTCGCCGAAGAGGCGGCGGTAGTGGGCGGTGTGCCGGGCGGCGGCCCGCGCGGTGGCGCGCAGGCTGCGGCGGGTGACGGTGCGCCGCACCTCGGGGTCGATCCCGGCCGCCTGTCCGGGCAGCAGTGCCGAGTCGGCGCCGGGCGCGCCGAACTCCTCCAGCGTGGCGACCAGATCGCGGGCGATCCGTTCGAGGTCCTGGGGGCGGATGGGGCGGTTGAGCAGGATGGACATGCCGTAGCGCAGCTGACTCAGGGCGGTGCCGAACAAAGGGGGGCCCTCTCCTGGTGCCGGGACGGAAGGCCGCCGTCCGGGATCTTCGGGACGGGCCTTCGCTCGTCTGCCCGTGACGGCGGTGGGGTCCTCGCCCGCCGGCCCGTACGGGCGCCGTCGGTCCGTCGCGGGCGGCCGTCGTGGCCGGCCGCCCGCGACGGGACCGCCGGATCAGGCCATGTGCGCGAACATCGCGGCGGACAGGGTGCTCAGGGCGTACTTGAGGTAGTGCTTGACCATGGTCGGGACCTCCCTCGTGAGGCGTCGCCGGTCGGCGGCGCGGCGTGGTGGTGCGCGGCCGGCCGGGTGCGGCCGGTGAGCAGCGGCAGTCTAGGAACCCGTACCGGCCACCACTAGATGTCATGCACTGATAAATCACGCGAGCGCCCGACTGGTTGTGGAGTGCGAGGTTCCGCATGATCGCGGAGCGCCGGAGTCCGGTCCACGGAATCCGGGAGTCCGGTTCGCGGAACGCCGGAGTCCGCTCGCGGAACGCGGGCGTCCACCCCGGCGCACGCGCCGCGCCCGCGCGGTGCCCGCCCGCCGGGCGACCGCCTCCCCTCGCCTCCACTCGCCCCCTGACGCCCTGTCACTTCCTCTCGGAACGGTCAAGAATTCGTTAGTACGCCGAAGCATCGGAATAGTCGCCCAGGCGTACGAGGTTTCACCCGGCACCGGTCGCGATGATCAGCGACGCCCCCGGACGATCAGCGACCCCGCTCTCTCCGACCCATGTTTCGACGACGGCCTGGAGGCCACCCTCAATGACGCTCACGACGACCGACCGGCCCGCACGGAGCGCGAGCGGGGCCACCGTCCCGGTGCTCGCGTTCGCGGGCATCGTTGTCGCGGTGATGCAGACCCTGCTCGTGCCGGTCATCAAGGACCTGCCGCAGCTGCTGGACACCTCGTCCAGCAACGCCACCTGGGTCCTGACCTCCACCCTCCTCTCCGGCGCCGTGGCCACGCCGATCATGGGCCGCCTCGGCGACCTGTACGGCAAGCGCCGCATGCTCATCGTGAGCCTCACGGTGATGGTGGCCGGCGCCCTGGTCAGCGCGTTCACCAGCGCACTGCTGCCCATGATCGTCGGCCGCACCCTCCAGGGCTTCGCCATGGGCGCGATACCCCTGGGCATCGGCCTGATGCGCGACATGCTGCCGCGCGAGAAGCTCGGCTCCTCGATGGCGCTGATGAGTTCCTCGATCGGCGTCGGCGGCGGACTCGCGCTGCCCGCCGCCGCCCTGGTCGCCCAGCACACGAACTGGCACGCCCTCTTCTACGGCGCCGCCGGCCTCGGCGTGCTGTCCATCGTCCTGACCCTCCTGACCGTGCCCGAGTCGCCGATGCGCGCCGAGGGCTCCTTCGACCTGCTCGGCGCGCTCGGCCTGTCCGCCGGACTCGTGCTCTTCCTGCTGCCGATCACCAAGGGCAGCGACTGGGGCTGGTCCTCGGCCACCACGCTCGGCCTGTTCGCCGCCGCGGCCGCCGTCCTGCTGCTGTGGGGCCTGCTGGAGCTGCGCGTCGCCGCCCCGCTGGTCGACCTGCGCACCACCGCCCGCCGCGAGGTGCTGCTCACCAACCTCGCCTCGATCATGGTCGGCGTCGCCTTCTACGTAGTCTCCCTGGTCCTGCCGCAGCTGCTCCAGCTGCCCACCGCCACCGGCTACGGCCTCGGCCAGTCGATGGTCGTCGCGGGCCTGTGCGTGGCCCCGCTGGGCCTGACGATGATGTTCACCGCGCCGGTCTACGCCCGGCTGTCCGCCCGCTACGGCCCCAAGGTCACCCTGATCACCGGCCTGCTGATCATCGCGATCGGCTACGGCGGCGGCCTCGGCCTGATGGACGCGGCCTGGCAGACGGTGATCACCTCCCTGATGCTCGGCGCCGGCATCGGCCTGGCCTACTCCTCCCTGCCCGCGCTGATCGTCGGCGCGGTCCCGGCCTCCGAGACCGGCGCGGCCAACGGCCTCAACACCCTGATGCGGTCCATCGGCACCTCCGTGTCGAGCGCCGTGATCGGCATGGTGCTGGCCAACACCGCCGACCACGTGAACGGCGTGGCCGTCCCGACCATGCACGGCTTCCACGTCTCCTTCCTGATCGCCACCGCCGCCGTCGCCGTCGGTCTGGTGCTGGCGCTGTGCCTGCCGAAGGCGAACCGCTCGTCCGTGCCGCAGCTGCGCGCCAGCAGCGAGGAGGACGCCAACCTGGCCCGCGCCGAGGAGGCGCTGCGGGGCTTCCGCGGCCGGGTCCTGGACGCCCAGGGCACTCCGGTCGCCCGCGCCAAGGTCACCCTGATCGACCACCGCGGCCGGCAGGCCGGGGCGACCCTGTCCGGCGAGGACGGCTCCTACGTCCTCGCGGTGCCCGCCAGCGGCCCGTACGTGCTGGCCGCCCGCGCCGCCGGTCACGGCCCGCACGCCTCGTCCGCCAGCCACGCCGGCGACGAGCGCCCGGTCGACCTGGACCTCGCGCTGCCGGGCGAGACCGTCACCGCCTGAGCCCGGTGCGGACGGGCGGCGCGGCCGCCGGGACGCACCCCACCGCACCCCCCGTCGCACCCGCGGCGGGGGGTGCGGCAGCATGGGCGGCCGGAACGGACGTACGACCGGAAGGACCCCCCGCATGACCGCGGCGCCCCAGCCCGAGATCCTGGCCGCGTTCGAGGCCGCGAAGGGCTTCATGCCCGTGGACGAGGGGCTGGCGCTGTACGCGGCGGCCGTCGAGGCCGGACGGCTCGGGCTGCCGCTGCTGGAGGTCGGCACGTACTGCGGGCGCTCCACGGTCCTGCTCGCCGACGCCGCCCGGCGGTCCGGGGTCACCGCCCTGACCGTCGACCACCATCGCGGCAGCGAGGAGCAGCAGCCCGGCTGGGACTACCACGACCCGGAGACGGTCGATCCGGAGATCGGCCTGATGGACACGCTGCCCGCCTTCCGGCGCACGCTGCACCGGGCGGGTCTGGAGGAGCACGTGGTGGCGCTCGTCGGCCGCTCGCCGCAGATCGCCGCGCTGTGGAACACCCCGCTCGGGTTCGTCTTCGTGGACGGCGGCCACACCGACGAGCACGCCGGGGCGGACTACGCCGGCTGGGCCCCGCACGTGGCGGCGGGCGGACTGCTGGTCATCCACGACGTGTTCCCCGAACCGGAGGACGAGTTCACCGGGCAGGCCCCGTACCGGGTGTACCTGCGGGCGCTGGAGTCCGGTGAGTTCACCGAGGTCTCGGCGACGGGCTCGCTGCGCGTCCTGCGGCGCGCGGAGGCTGCGGGGCCGGGGGGCGTGGCCGCCGGGGCGGGAGGCGTCGCGGCCCGGTCGGGAGCCGTGGCCGCCGGGGCGGGAGGCGGGGTGCCGGGCGAGGGCCGCGGTTAGAGTCGCTGTCGTGTCGTACACGGACCCCGACCTCGTTCCGCCGCGGCCCGGGCGGCCCGAACACCCCGGCCGTCCCGGCCGCCCGCGCCGCCGGCCGGCCGTCGCCGGCGTCGCGCTGGTCTGCGGCGCGCTGCTGGGCTGGCTGGCGTACGAGACGACGGCGGCCTCGGACCCCGCCTCCGGCCCGGGGGCGGCGCACACGGCCGGGGCCACCGCGCCGGCCGCCTCGTCCGCGTCCGCCCCGGCGGGCGGGGACGGCAAGGGCGCCGCGGCCGCCGGATCGCTCAAGGGCAAGGTCGTCGTCATCGACCCGGGCCACAACCCGGGGAACGTCCGGCACACCGCCGAGATCGCCCGCCAGGTGGACATCGGCACCCACCGCAAGGAGTGCGACACCACCGGCACCGCCACCGACGCCGGTTACGCCGAGGCCCGGTTCACCCTGGACGTGGCGCACCGGCTGCGCACCCTGCTCGAACGGCAGGGCGTCACGGTGAAGTTGACGCACGACGACGGCTCGCCCGCCTGGGGTCCGTGCGTGGACGAGCGGGCCCGGATCGGCAACGCGGCGCACGCGGACGCCGCCGTCTCGATCCACGCCGACGGCTCGGCGCCCGGCAACCGCGGCTTCCACGTCATCCTCCCGGCGGCCGTGCACTCCGGCGCCGCCGACACCCGCCCGATCGCGGCCGCCTCCAAGAAGCTCGGGACGGCGATCGTGGGGGACTTCGCCCGCGTGACGGGCGAGCCGGCCTCCAACTACCTCGGCGGCGGCACCGGTCTCGTCACGCGCGAGGATCTGGGTGGTCTCAATCTGTCAACGGTTCCCAAGGTCTTCATCGAGTGCGGCAACATGCGCGACGGCCGGGACGCGGCACGGCTCACCAGCGGTGACTGGCGGCAGCAGGCCGCGCAGGGGTTGTCTGAGGGAATCGTGAGTTTCCTGCGCGGGCAGGCGACGCCGCGTTGATCTCTGCGGACAGCCTCACCGTACGGGCGATAGTGTCACTCCTACGATGAGAGGGCACCCCCACGCTTCGCACCAGGGCCTGACGGCGACCTGGTGACAGCGACGCCTCTACCGACGACGAGACGACCTACGAAGGACCTGACGTGAATATCCGCTCCCTCACTCGGGGCGACGGCGTGGTGATCGGAGCAGCGGTGTTGCTGTTCATCGCGTCGTTCCTCGACTACTACTCCTACTCCATGTCCGGCTACTCCAGCAGCCAGAACGCGTGGGAGTCCCTCGGGACCGGCCTCGGCATCTACATGGGGGCCGTCATCGGCGCCGCCCTGATCGTCCTCAACCGCTGCCTGCCGCAGCCGCGCAAGGTGGCCGGTCTCGACCTCGGGACGATCGGCGTGGGCTTCACCGTCCTGGCCGCGTGGATCTTCTTCTGGTCGCTGGTGGACGTGCCGAGCGGCATCGAAGCGGGTGCGGGCCTGATCCTCGGCTTCATCGGGGCGCTCGTCCTGGCCGCCGCGGCCGTCGCCACCCCGCTGGTCCCCGCCCTCCAGGCCGCCCTGATCCCGGCCCAGCGCCCCATCGCCCCGCAGCCCTACGGCGCGCAGCCGCCCAGTGGCTACGGCTACCCGGGCGCCCAGCCGCAGGCCGGTCAGCCCGGTCAGCCCTACGGCGCCCAGCCGCAGCCGGGTCAGCCCCAGCCCTACGCCGCCCAGCAGCAGGCGCCCGCGCAGCCGCAGCCGGCCGGCGCGTCCGCCCCGCAGTCGGCGGCGCCGTTCTCGCCGTTCTGGTACGCGGTGCCCGCGCCGCGTCCGCTGTTCGGGGAGGACGGTGCGCCCACCCCGGTCGCCGAACTGTCGCCGGGCGTCTGGTACCTGGCGGTGGAGCAGCGCGGCCAGGGCCTGCTGACGGAGATGCAGGACGGCCGCCGCGGTGTCCTCCAGGACGCCTCGGACATCCAGCGCGGCAGCTGAACCGCCCGCCGGTCCACTGCTGAACCGGCTGAACGGCCCTGCGGCCCCTCGTCCTTGCGGGCGGGGGGCCGTTGCCGTGCGGCCGGCGGGGCGCGGCCTCAGGGGTTGGCGTTGGCGCCCTGCCTGAGGTCGCCGGTGGACGGCACCTTGTCCTTGACCGGCGCCCCGGCGTCCTTGCCCGCGTCCTTCACCTTGTTGATGGTGTCGTTGAAGCTCTGGGCGGCCGAGCCGTCGCCCTTGCGGAGCTTGGCGGGCAGGTCCTTGAGCCCGGCGATGGCCTCGTTGAGCGGGGCGAGCGCCTTGGAGAGGAGGGGGTCGCCCTGCGCGTTGCGCACCGCCGCCTTGAGCCGGTTGTAGGTGAAGGCGCCGGCCAGACCGGCCTTGACGAGCGTCACCTTGCGGCCGTGCGCGCCCTTCTTGAACTTGCCCTCCTTGTACGGTTTCCAGATCCACTGGTAGGTGGCTCCGGCCGCGAGGCCCGCGTTGGCCACGAAGCGGGTCTTGGCGAACTTCTGCCGCTCCGCCGACGTGGTCGGACTGGGGGTGGCGGCGGCGGCGACGGCCGCGGGACGGTCGGTGCGCTGCCCTCCGCCCTGGTTCGTGGCCCACGCGGCGGAGCCGGCGAGCAGGGCGCAGCACAGGGTGAGCGCCACGGCGAGGCGCCGTATCGGTACGACGGGCACGGTGTCCTCCGCATCGTGTTGCTTCGGGTTCTCCGTCGGTCCGTGTGAACCGGGTCATACCGCCCGAAACAGGATACGGGTCGTACCGGCCGGGTCACCGCCCGTGCGCGGTACAGGTTTCAACCGGGGAGGCGGGGCAGTCGAACACCATGTCCCCTCGATATCGCACGGGTTCCAACTCCGCCGGTACGGTCATCGCGGTGGTAGCGGACGTGATGGCCGCCATCCTCGGTCTGTGGATACTGATGTATCTGCTGGACGCCAACCGCGCCAACGATCTGGTCCAGTGGATCCACAGCGCGGCGAACTGGCTCGCCGGCTGGTCCCGCGACCTGTTCACCTTCGACCGGGCGTGGGCCCGGGTGGTGGCGGGCTACGGTCTGGCCGCCGTGGTGTACCTGTTCGTCGGGCACGCCCTCGCCAACCGCCTGCACCGGCACTGACCGGGCGTCCCGGGCGACGGGAGCGCCCTGCGGCTCACGGCCGCAGGGCCTCCCCGTCGCAGCAGTCCGGGTCCAGGCCCCTGGGCAGCCGGTCGCCGGCGAAGACCGTGCAGGTGGGCTCGTGCCCGCCGAGCGCGGCCACCGCGAGCAGCAGCGAGCCGGCCGTCCACGTGGTCAGCTCGCGCGGCCATATGGCGTCGTCGGCGAAGACGTAGCCCGTCCAGTACAGGCCGGTCTCCGGATCGCGCAGGTGCTGGATGGACTTGAGCACCTCCAGCGCGCGGTCGGACTCGCCCACCGCCCACAGGGTGAGGGCGAGTTCGGCCGACTCGCCGCCGGTCACCCACGGGTTGGGCACCACGCAGCGCACCCCGAGGCCGGGCACCACGAAGCGGTCCCAGTCGGCCTCGATGCGCTCCTTGGCCTCCGCGCCGGTCAGCGCACCGCCGAGGACCGGGTAGTACCAGTCCATCGAGTAGCGGTCCTTGTCGAGGAACCGCTCGGGGTGCCGGCGGATCGCGTGGCGCAGCGCACCGGCCGCCAACTCCCAGTCGGGTTGGGGCTCTTCGCGCTGTTCGGCGATGGCGAGCGCGCAGCACAGCGCGTGGTGGACCGAGGAGGAGCCGGTCAGCAGGGCGTCCTCGGCGGCGGTGCCGTCGTCCTCCCGCTTCCACCCGATCTGCCCGCCGGGCCGCTGGAGCCGCAGCACGAACTCCACCGCCGCGTACACCACCGGCCACATGCGGTCCAGGAAGGTGTCGTCGCCGGTGGCGAGGTAGTGGTGCCAGACGCCGACGGCGACGTAGGCGACGAAGTTCGTCTCCCGGCCGCGGTCGGTGACGGCGTCGTGCGCGCCGTCGGTGTAGGCGGCGTACCAGGAGCCGTCGGGCAGCTGGTGCCGGGCGAGCCAGGCGTAGGCCCGCTCGGCGGCCTCGTGCTCGCCCGCGGCGTCCAGTCCCATCGCGGCCTCGACGTGGTCCCACGGGTCGAGGTGGTGGCCGCGGAACCACGGGATCGCCCCGTCCTCCCGCTGCGCGGCGAGGATGCCGCGCACGGTGGCGGCGGCCTGCTCCGCGGTGAGGACCCCGGGCAGGACGAGGTGTTCTGTCCGGGGCGTGGTCACTGGGCGGCCGCCCGGGGCAGGTGCGGCTTGGTGGCGTACGCTACGAAGCTCTTGCCGATCAGCGGGTTGAGCGCCTGCTCGGCGACCCGGGTGGCCAGCGGCTTCTTCATGATGTCCCAGACCAGCAGCTTGTGGTACGCCCGCACCGGCAGCACCTTGTCGTTGTCGACGCCGAAGGCGCACTTGAGCCACCAGTACGGCGAGTGCAGCGCGTGGGCGTGGTGCGTGCCGTACGGCTTGAGGCCGGCCTCGCGGATCCTGGCGAGCAGTTCGTCGGCCTTGTAGATGCGGATGTGGCCGCCCTCGACCTCGTGGTAGGCGTCGGAGAGGGACCAGCAGACCTTCTCGGGGCCGTAGCGCGGGACGGTGATCGCGATCCGGCCGCCGGGCTTGAGCACGCGGACCATCTCGGCGAGGACGCCCTTGTCGTCGGGGATGTGCTCCATCACCTCGGAGATGATCACGACGTCGAAGGACTCGTCGGGGAAGGGCAGGTGGAGGGCGTCGCCCTCCATGGCGGTGGCGGTGGCCCCGGCGGGCGCCTCGCCGGCCTCCTTCATCGCGGCGAACCACTTGGCGACCTCGCGGATCTCCTCGCCGTTCTGGTCCAGCGCCACGACCTGCGCGCCGCGCCGGTAGCACTCGAACGCGTGCCGGCCGGCGCCGCAGCCGAGGTCCAGGACGCGGTCGCCCGCGGCGAGCGGGAACCGGGAGAAGTCGACGGTCAGCACGTGGCCCTGCTTTCGGTGTGCTCGGAGTGGTCGCCGGTGGTCGGGGCGGCCGCCGCGGGGCGGCCGGTGGTCGGGGGCGCGGGGCGCGCGGGCGTGGCCGGGGCGGCGATGGCCTCGCGGTAGCGGGCGACGGTGCCCTCGGCGGCCCGGGCCCAGGTGAAGTGCGCGAGGACCCGCGCGCGGCCGGCGGCGCCCAGGCGCGTCCGCAGCTCCGGGTCGCCCAGCAGCCGGGTCAGCGCGGCGGCCAGCGCGCCGGGCTCGCCCGGCGGCACCGCGAGGCAGGTCTCGCCGTCGCGCCCGGCCACCTCCGGGATGGCGCCGCCGGTGGTGGCGACCAGCGGGGTGCCGGTGGCCATCGCCTCGGCGGCCGGCAGCGAGAAGCCCTCGTACAGCGACGGCACGCAGGCCGCCTCGGCGGAGCGCACCAGGTCGACCAGTTCGGCGTCGGAGATGCCCTTGACGAAGTCGACGGCGCCTTCCAGGCCGTAGCGCTCGATCGCCTGGGCGACGGGGCCCTCCGCGGGCCGCTTGCCGACGACGACGAGGTGGGCGGCGGGGTGTTCGGCGCGCACCTTCGCCAGCGCCTCGACCAGGAAGACCAGTCCCTTGAGCGGGACGTCGGCGCTGGAGGTGGTGACGATGCGGCCGGGCACCTTCGCCACCGACGGGTCGGGCGCGAACAGGTCGGTGTCGGCGCCGATGTGGACGACGTGGATGCGGTCGGGGCGCACCCCGAGGTGGTCGACGATCTCCTGGCGGGAGGTGCCGGAGACGGTGAGCACGGACGGCAGCCTGCGCGCGACCCGCTTCTGCATGCGGGTGAAGGCGTACCAGCGGCGTACGGACCACTGGCGCTGGCGGGTCTGCGCGGCGTCCAGCTCCAGTTGCCGGTCCACGGTGATGGGGTGGTGGATGGTGGTGACCAGGGGCGCGCCGACGTCGCCGAGGAGGCCGTAGCCGAGCGTCTGGTTGTCGTGCACGACGTCGAACTCGCCGCGGCGGGCGCGCAGATGGCGGCGGGCGCGCAGCGAGAAGGTCAGCGGTTCGGGGAAGCCGCCGGTCCACATGGTGGCGACCTCCAGTGCGTCGACCCAGTCGCGGTACTCGTCGCGCTTCGGGGTGCGGAAGGGGTCCGGCTGGCGGTAGAGGTCGAGGCTGGGCAGCTCGGTGAGGCTCAGGCGCTGGGCGGCCGGGCCGTCGAGGGCGTCGAGCACGGGGTAGGGCTGGGAGCCGATCACCTCCACCCGGTGGCCGAGGCGGGCCAGTTCGCGGGAGAGGTGGCGGACGTAGACGCCCTGGCCGCCGCAGAACGGGTTGCCCTTGTAGGTGAGGAGCGCGATTCCGAGCGGTCGCCCGCCGTCGGCTGCGAGGCCCTGCGAGGACTCCGCCTGACTGGCCTCAGCGGACACTCTGGGCCCCCTTCTGACTGCGCTGTCCCGCGAGGTTACGCCGGGTCGTCGATCTAGAACAAGTTTCAGACTTGATCGTCCAGGAAGCTCCGAATCTACCGGCAGGTAGCCTCGCCGCAAGGCGGTGGAACGGGTGATTCACGCCACGGCCGGGGCCCTGGCATGCTGTCTGGTCGCACGCCCTCACCGAATGTCACGGAACGGGACCCATGCCTGCGGAGATCCGTATCACGCGCCCCTGCCCGGCACCCCTGACCGAGCGGCAGGAGGCCCGCCGGCGCCGCATCCTGCACGCCAGCGCGCAGCTGGCCTGCCGGGGCGGGTTCGACGCGGTGCAGATGCGGGAGGTGGCGGAGTCCTCGCAGGTCGCCCTCGGCACGCTCTACCGGTACTTCCCGTCCAAGGTGCACCTGCTGGTGGCCACGATGCACGACCAGCTGGAGCGGATGCGCGGCACCCTGCGCGCCAAGCCGCCGGCCGGTGCGACCGCCTCCGAACGGGTGACGGAGACCCTGCTCCGCGCCTTCCGCGCGCTGCGGCGCGAGCCCCGGCTCGCCGACGCGATGGTGCGCGCCCTGACCTTCGCCGACAGCGGCGTCACGGCCGAGGTGGAGCGGGTGCACCGGCAGACGACGGCGATCATCCTGGAGGCGATGGGGCAGGACGCCGACCCCACCGACGAGCAGCTCTCCGCGATCCGGGTCATCGAGCACACCTGGCACTCGGCCCTGATCACCTGGCTCGCGGGCCGCGCGTCCACGGCCCAGGTCGAGACGGACGTGGCGACGGCCTGCCGGCTGATCGATCTGACGCGGGCGTGAAGAAGGCGCGAGGAACCCGCAGAAAACCTACGAGACGGGTTCCCTTCGCCGGTATTGCCCGGATCAGGTACTAGGGGTCGCCGTCCAGCCCAGTCCTTGCGGCTTTCCGGCCTCTCAGCCCGTCCGTCGACGTCGGCCCCGGCGGATGCGTGACGCGTCTCGCCCAAGTCGGCTACTCCGGTCGAACTCCCTCACTCGCCTCGTAGGCCACTTCCAGGATGAACCCGCCGCAACCGGTACGCAACCCCCCAACGAGAGTGAGGGAAGGGCGGGGAAAGATTGCCGGATTTCACCGGCCGGTAAAGTGACGGCGTCGTCATCACAGCCGTACGAGGGGAAGCCGGTGCGAATCCGGCGCTGACCCGCAACCGTGAGCCGCCCCGAGGGCGGCGAGCCGGACTGCCTCGTACGGCCCGTGACCGGCTCACGTGCGTCGGCGCCCGCCGCCGCACGGCGCCGTCGAGGTATACGGAGCCGAGCTGCGGGGATGCCCCGTGCTGTCCGGCTCCCCACAGGGAGAGGCATCCGCCGATCATGAACATCCGCCGCTGCGCCGCGGCCCTGGCCGCCGTCGCCGTGATCGGCATACCGGGCCCCGCCTTCGCCGCCGGCTCGTCGCCTTCCCCGACCGGGCCGGCCACCCTGCCCGCCGGGCTCTACGGCGACACCGACCCCAAGTACGACGGCGTGTGGCGGCAGTCCCTCGCCCTGCTCGCCCAGCACACCGCCGGGGTGCGGCCCGCCGCCCGGGCCGTGGACTGGCTGACCGGGCAGCAGTGCGCCGACGGCGCTTTCGCCGCCTTCCGCGCCGACCCGGCCCGCGCCTGCGACGCCAAGGTCATGGTCGACACCAACAGCACGGCCGCCGCCGTCCAGGCCCTCGCCGCGCTCGGCGGGCACGACGCCGCCACCGGCAAGGCGGTCGCCTGGCTGAAGTCCGCGCAGAACAAGGACGGCGGCTGGGGCTACACGCCCGGCGGCCCCAGCGACACCAACTCCACCTCGGTCGTCGTCGGCGCGCTCGCCGCGACCGGCGAGAAGCCCGCCGCCGTCCTGAAGGACGGCAAGTCCCCCTACGACGCGCTGCTCGGCCTCGCCCTGCCGTGCTCCGGCGACGGCGCGGGCGCGTTCGCCTACCAGCCGGACAAGAAGGGCGAGCTGGCCGCCAACGCGGACGCGACCGCCGCGGGCGTCGTCGCCGCCCTCGGCCAGGGCCTGGCGGCCACGGGCGCGAGCAAGGGCGGCGCGGCCCGGTGCTCCGGCTCCGGGAAGCCGACGGCCGCGCAGGCCGCCGCCAACGGCGCCGCCTACCTCGCGCACCAGGTCGCCAAGAACGGCTACCTCACCTCCGTGCTGCCCGGCGCCACCGCCCAGCCCGACTACGGCAACACCGCCGACACGGTCGTCGCGCTGGCCGCGCAGGGCGGGACCGCGCAGGCGAAGAAGCCGCTTCAGTGGCTGGAGCAGCACTCCGAGGCGTGGGCCAAGCAGAGCGGCCCGGCCGCCTGGGCCCAGCTCGTCCTCGCCGCCCACGCCACCGGCACCGACCCGCGCGACTTCGGCGGCCTCGACCTGGTCAAGGCGCTCAACGCCACCGGCCCCGCGCCGCGGTCCACCGACGCGCCCACGCCCGGCGAGGCCGCCGGGACGTCGGCGAAGAGCGGCGGCGGCCACGCGTTGTGGTGGACCGGCGGCATCCTCCTTCTCGTCGTCGTCGCCGTCGGCGTCATGCTGGGCGGCCGCCGCAAGCGGGGGCAGCAGCCGTGACCGGCCGCCCGCGCCCGCCGTACGCCCTGCCCGTCCTGCTGCTGGCCGCCGCCCTCCTGCTGGTGGCGGCGGGCGCGGGCACGGCGCAGGCCGTGGGCTACCGCTACTGGTCCTTCTGGGACCGGGACGGCGGCCGGTGGACGTACGCCACCGAGGGGCCCTCGACGGCCCGTCCGGCCGACGGCGACGTGCAGGGGCTGCGGTTCGCGGTCAGCGAGGACTCCCAGGACGCGGCCCGGCCGCGCGGCGCGGCCGACTTCGCCGCGATCTGCGCGGGCACGCCGGCCCGGCACGGCCAGAAGCGGGTGGCGCTCGTCCTCGACTTCGGCACGAAGGCCGACGCCCCGGCCGGCGAGGCCCCGCCCGCCGCGCGCACCGCCTGTGCCCGGGTGTCCTCGGACGCGACGACGGCGGAGGCGCTGGCGGCGGTCGCCAAGCCCCTGCGCTACGACACCAACGCCCTGCTGTGCGCGATCGCCGGCTACCCGGCGAAGGGCTGCGGCGAACAGGTCTCGGGCAAGGGGCCGGACGCGGGCAAGGGGCCGGAGACGGCCGCCGCGAGCGGTGCGTCCGGGAACTCCGGGGACTCCGGTAACTCCGGTGGGAAGGGCGGCGGGCCGTCGGTCGGGCTCGTCGCGGGCGGCGCGATCGTCGCCGTCCTCGCCGGCGCCGCCGTCTGGCAGGCCCGGCGGCGCCGGGATGCGTAGGACGCCGGACGGCGCGGACGTGCGCGGCGACCCGGCCGCGGCCGCGCGGACCCGCCCGGCGCCCGCCGCCCCC